>JBKHBM010000002.1:0-106906 GCA_046542385.1 Desulfatibacillaceae bacterium
TGAATGATATCTGTCGGTTACCTAATCACATCCGGCATGGGAAGTCAAGAAAAAAGTGAGATATTGATAATTTAATCAGCTAGTTGGAACGAGTGAAGAGGTTTTTACGAAGCCATCAACTTTGAGAAAGATAGCACATCGTACGATGTAGTCAATAGGGATTCGGCAGGTGGCGGAATAGGTAGACGCTATAAGACTCAAGCCTCGTAGTGAGGTAGAGCTGAGGTGATTTCGAACTCCACGGGTTGGCTGGCAAGCCCAGAGGGAATGAATGCAGTTCCCGTCCGTTGCCTCAAAGTGAGTTTAACATGCAGGGTGCGAATCCCTGCCCTGCCATAACAGAGGACAAATAATCCGTAGATTTTTCTTTAGCCATTCTTTAGCCAGAAACACCGATAGGGGGTTACGAATGTTCGTAACCCCCTGATTTTACTTGGCGCGCCTGGCAGGAGTCGAACCTGCGGCCTACGGATTAGAAGTCCGCTATCAGCACCCTTCCCGCACTAACACAAACCATCCCATATTGCAGCCAAAACCCTTGACACTTCTTACTCTTGCCTCTATCATGCCATCATAAACCGTCCCAAGACAACCCCAAGTTTCCACGGAAAGAGGTTGGACAAAGGTTGGACAACTTTCCGAGGGCTGGGTAAATTGCCGACATACGGATAGCCGCGCAAAAGTGAGCGAAGGAGTTACGGACAATGGCACAAAAGTGGGAGAGGCCACGGACCAGCAGCGGCGATCCGATTCCAGGTATCCGTTTTCGGAGGCACCCAACCAGGAAGCACGGAAAACGGTTTGACCGGTATTGGTGCATTTTCTACAAATTGGACGGCAAGATGCGAGAGGAGTCCATCGGTTGGGAAAGCCAAGGCGCATCTCAGAAAAAGGCCGAGGCTGCCCTTGCCCGCGTGAAGGGCGCGCGAAGCGACCCCGGCGCACCCCGGACCCTGGCCGAGGAACGGGAACGCGCACAGGCGGAAAGGGAAGCCAAACAGGCGGCTACCGAGCAGGAAGCCCGGGACAACCGCACTTTTTCGGAAGTCTTCACCGCTCATTACCTCCCGTGGTCCCAGGCTAACAAGAGGAATGCCCGCTCCTGGCAGCGGGAGGAAGCCCTTCACCGTCTCTGGCTCGCTCCCGTGTTCGGCGATATGGCCATGAGGGACGTGGCGCCAATCCATCTTGAGAAGGTCAAGCAACGCATGCTCAAGGCCGGACGTTCACCACGGAGCGTTCAGTACGCGGTGGCGACCGTCCGTCAGGTGTTCAATTTCGCCACCAGGAACAGCTTGTACGCCGGCGACAATCCAGCCACCAAAGTGAAGGCTCCCAAGATCGACAACCGGCGATTCCGGTTCCTGACCACGGATGAGGCGTCCCGGCTCCTGGTGGAACTGAAGCACCGGTCCCGGGACGTTCACGACATGGCCCTTTTGAGCATCAACACCGGCATGCGGGCGGGCGAGGCGTTTTCCCTGACCTGGGGAGACGTGGACGAACGGGCGGGAATCATCACCTTGCGGGACACCAAGTCCGGGAAAACCCGGCAAGCCTTTTTCACCAAGGCGGTGCGAGAGATGTTCGCGGATCGGCACCGGGGCAAGCCCACGGACCTCGTTTTCCCTGCCCGTGGCGGCGGCAAGATCGTTCAAATCTCCAATGCCTTTGACAGGTCGGTGAAGGCCCTGGGGCTGAATGACGGAATTGAGGACCGGCGCATGAAGGTGACCTTCCACACGTGCCGGCATACGTTCGGTTCCTGGCTGGTGCAACGTGGTGTGGACCTGTACCGGGTGAAGGAACTCATGGGGCATGCGGACTTTGCCATGACCTCGAGATATGCCCATCTGGCGCCTGAGACGCTCCGTGCGGCGGTTTCGGTACTTGACCAGGGCGAGAGGGCTCCGAAGAAGGCAACGCGGCCAACGTGGTGAACTTTAACGGGCGAGGAACAGCGTAAACAGGCGAGCAAGGTAAGAGAAAGAAATTCCTTTTTTGCAACTCAGAACCGCATAAGGAGTTGAAGGCATGAGCGACAGATTCACCCAAGCAGAACTCCTTGCCGAAATCCGCCAAATTTACGAACGAATATCCTCTGGAGAGGAGTACATCTGGCACCCCGTCTGTCCCGAGGATAGGACCGAAGAAATTCAGCTCCCGTACCGCGATTCAGGTATGCCCTTGACTCTTCCTGACTTGGGATACTGGCGCGAAGTACCTGGCAACGGGAGCGAATGCAAGGAGAGTATTCTCAAACAGGCCAAGGTCAGACACGACAAAATTGAAGGGCGAGCCATCGACACGTTGGCGGAACTTCGCCGCAAAATACAAATCGAGCAAGAGTGTTATGCAAAACGCAACACGGACTGGGCAGCGCAGAAAAAGCCCGATGAGGTGCTGCGACTCGAAGTCGAAAGCCTGCGCTGGAAAATAATGTATTCTGAGATGCGTTACAGAAATGTTCGGGCGCAGGCGGCCAGGGATATTGCCTGGCTTTGGATAGAGGCGGCCAGAGCCCTTTTTGAAATTGGTGAGCACAAGGATGCTGAACAGATCCTCGGATTGGATAAAACAAAAAAACCTGGGAATCCGGGAGGAAGCAAAGACCTTACCGCACAGGAGGAGTGGGACCTTGCAGCAAAATACCTGCGTCTGATTTACAGTACCGATGGTCACCCTAAAAAAAAGCGGAAGGCGGTCTGTGAGTGTCACGAACGTTTCGCCATGGGACAAAGAGCAAAGACCAAGAAAACCAAACCGTTGTACCCGATGGCAAACACAGCCAATAGAATCAAACGGCTTTTGGATCGGTTTGGGTGGCGGGCACATGGCGGAAAGTGGAATACGCAAAGCGGAAAACCGCCGCTTGAGGTGCTGGACCTTCTACTCAAATCCAACCACGCATCCAGTAGCCTGGGCCGTTTTTCGCGACTGCCTTCACATGTTGGGGGAAACCTGTTCATGATTTGGGAAGAACATGTCGAAACCAGCGGCCTTCCGGAGGAGGCACTTGAGTACCTGGAGCCCTTTTTTGAGATGGCCCGCTTCTCCCTCTCCTTGCCGAAGATCCAATATCCGGCCCCTTCTGATGACCCCAAATACTATATGATGCTGGACCGTACTTCTTGAGCAAACGCTCGTCGGAAACAAACCCCTTGATTTTTCGTGGGGGTTGTTTCCGCTCTTTTCTCGCCTCCTTGTCGTATATTCCCTCCATGTCAAGGCGCGGCCTGTACGCGCCCGATTGTTCATCTTTCATGGAGGGAAATCCCAATGAGCACAAAGGTTTATGATGAATTGGTGAAGTCCTGGCCCGCCCCCCTTGTGGCCCGGGGAGAGGTTGCGCGGTTCTCCGGCGGCGCCCTTCGCCCCAAGACCATGGCGAATCTCGACTCTCTGGGTCAAGGCCCCCCGGCCCTTCGCATGGGCAAAAAGATCGTCTACCGGACCGCAGACCTCGCGCGGTTCGTTGCGGATCGAATCACCGAGCGAGAAGGACGCCAGGGGAGCGATTCCCGTGACTAACGTCGACGCAGCCATCCAATGGGTAAAGCGAGGCGGCATCGTGTTCCCGGCGTGGTGGGACGGCAAGCAGCACCGCGGGTACCTCAAGTGGAGCCGAAGCAGCGGCTACACGGGCAACCCGGACAAGGTACGCAAATGGGCCAAGCAATGGCCCAACGCGTACTTCTGCTGTCATCTCGGCATCTCGGGGCACGCCGTCCTGGACGTGGACGACAAAGACGGGAAGAGCGGGTCCGAGACCTTGAACGCTCTGTTCTTCAAAGAATGCGCGGTCCCACCCACTCTCGCGGTGAAGACCCCATCGGGTGGCCGGCACTACTTCTTCGAGGGTACGTGCCGGAACTCCGCCGGGAAGCTGGGCGTGGGTCTCGACACCCGCGGCGCCGGCGGCATGGTCCCCGTCCCGGGTTCCTTCGTCATAGGTAAAGGCGAGTACAAGATCCTCAACGATCTGCCCATACGCGACCTGCCGGCCTGGATCAAGGACCGCGCCGGCGAGCCCCGGATCAAAGATCCGAAGACGGACACCCCGCTCTGCGAGCTGGACCTTCCGCACAACATCGAGGCTGCCAAGCGCTGGCTCAAGGAGGACGCCCCGGAAGCCGTCGAGGGCGACGGCGGGGACCAGACCACGTACCAGGTCGCCTGTCACCTGGTGCGCGACCTGGCCCTGACACCCGAGACCGCGTTCGACCTGCTCTGCGACTGGAACAGCGAGAAGGCGTACCCTCCCTGGGAACTGGAAGACCTCCAAGTCAAGATCGCAAACGCGAACGCCTACGGCCAGGGGCAGATCGGGGCAGGCACCCCCGACAGCATGTTTGGCCCACCGGCTGCATCCCAGGATGCAAGTTCTGGCAAGACCGAGAAGCGAGGTTTTCAATTCATCTCCGTGGAAGAGCTTTTGTCGGGACCAAAGCCCGTCGATTGGCTCGTCAGCGGCTATCTGGAAGCAGGTTGCCTCGCCGAAATATTCGGCGACGCCGGCAGTATGAAGTCTTTCCTGGCGCTCGACATCAGCCTCAGCATCGCCACGGGCAGTGACTGGCATGGCCACAAGGTCAAGAGGGGTGCGGTCTTCTACATAGCGGGTGAGGGATTCACGGGTTTCGGGCGCAGGGTCAAAGCCTGGGAAATCGGTCATCAGAAGAGTCTTTCGGGCGCGCCATTCTTCTTGAGCACCGGAGCAGCTTCGTTCCTGGACAATGGGGGCGCGGCGGAAGTAGGGAAAGCAGCGGACGATCTGGCCAGGAAACACGGTTCACCAAATCTCATCGTAGTGGACACTGTGGCCCGCAATTTCGGGCCTGGGGATGAAAACGCCACCATCGACATGAGTTCCTTCGTGTCAATAATGGATGCCCTCAGGACACGCTTCGGGGCTGCCGTCCTGCTTATCCACCATACAGGCCAGAGCGACAAAGGCCGAGCCCGTGGTGCCTACGCGCTGAAAGCCGCCCTTGATTTCGAGTACCGCCTGGAGGTCCAAGGCACAACTCGCGTTCTGACCTGCACAAAGCCCAAGGATTTCGAGGACCCCGATTCTCTCGTTTTTCAACCCGAGACGGTGGTGCTGCCGGGCTGGCAAGACCGGAATGATCAGTTCGCCACGTCCGTAGTGCTACGGCGCCAGGAGGGCGTGCTCCCGGTCCAGGATTGCCGGCAATCGCTAACGGGTGCCAAGAAGGTCTGTCTGGACTCCCTGTACGAGGCACTAAAGGAGAAAGGCGAAGATCGGCGCGGGCGGCGCGAGGTCCACATCGAGCATTGGCGCCAAGCCTCATATCGGAACGGGATTTCGAGATCCGAAGACCAACATTCCAAGAAAAAGGCTTTCCGGCGGGCGCTAACAGGTCTTCTGGATAGTAGTTACGTCGAAACGTCCGACGACTATTACTGGCCAAAGGGGACAGGGGACGGGACAGGTACATGCGAGGGACATGTCCCCGGCCCTGAGGGGGACAAGGGGGACACACCCCTATAGGGGTGTCCCCCTGTACCCCTGGCCTGTCTCTGGTGCCTGAAAAGACCAATATACAAACTGGGTGCGGCGTCAAGCGCCCGCCACGGATTACGCCAAATCCATAACAGTAACAGGAGGAATCAAGATGAGCGGAATTACCTGGGAGGACATTATCGCCGTGCAGCCAGCTCTGCATGATCTTTACGTTGCGGCACTCTCCGTCGTGGATGATCGATCCAAGCCGTTCTTTTGCGGTCACCACGTCTGGTACAAACAGGGCTACCGGCGGAGGTTGACCCAGTTGGTGGGTTACGGGGCGGACCCTCTTCTTCCGAGTTTCATTCGGAGTCCGGAGGCCTACGCGATTGCTTACCAAAAGGTGTACGACGCCATTCCGGGTTGCAGAGGCGATTGCGGCTGCTGGTGCTGGTGATTGCTCCTGCTGCGAACAGCGCAATTGGAAGCTTGCGTACACAGGTGCAACACCCTTCTATGTGTTCACGTTTTTGTGGACGCGACAAGAGCTATCGCGTCTCCTGGCGATGGAGCCGTGAGCCGTGAAATACCCCTAGACAGCCGAATTTGTTTATGCTACGGTTCCGGATAGATAGCAGCGAAGGCGCCGCATCAAAAAGACTCTGCTGCAGGGGCGTGGGCAGAAAACCGCAAGACTGGTTGCACCCTCTACCGGGGGGCTGGAACGTCCCCGGGACATCGAGGGCAACAGCAGAAAGGAGCCGTGGTACAATGACGAACGAGTTGGAGAAGAAGGAAGGGCAAAACGCGACCAGCTCATCCGAGCGTACGGGGATCCGCAAGAAGGAGGACGAGCTGTTCAAAAGGATGACGCAGGTCCGGCAGCCGTTAGCGACGAGCAGCGACGAGACCGGCAGCGCGCCCGTATCCTTTCAAGGGCTCGCCGAAACCAGAATCAGCGACTTGGCGACGCGGGCGATGGAAAACCATCCTGGGCTTACTCGCGAAGAAGCCGAAAGAATGATCGAAGAGTTCGGCGGTTAAACGGCGAGCAGGTCTCCGGCTGGATCCACGAGGTCCAGCCGGGGATGGCCGCAGTGCACGTACACCTTAGCCCCCCTCTGGCAATGTGGTCCGGCCTACGACAACGCCAGCGCCTTCAGCGCCGCGGCCCGTGGCTCTCCGTAGAACACCGGGTCCACGTGCTCCATGATGTCCGAGTCCACGTCCAGGAAGTTGCGCTTGTTCTCGATGGGGATCAGCGCCCGTTTGGCACCATTGTCCTTGGCCACCTGGAGGGGCTCGACCAGGGAGCGGAGCGGCTTGATGTTGCCCTGGATGCTCATGTCCCCCAGGATCAGGGTCGCCGCCGTCACCGGCGACTTCCTGACAGCGCTGAACACCGCCACAAAGAACGCCACGCCCAGTTCGGCTTCCACCTTGTTGTTCAGCAAATCGAGCACCTCCACGTGAAAATCCGCGGTGTCGATCTCCCGGGCCACGCCCAGTTCCCCCTTTTTGGCGCCCAGGTACCCGAATGCTCGCTGGACCGATTCCTTGGTGCTCCCGGAAATCCCGCCGGCCATCTTCAGCTTGCCCGTACCCGGCGACATGCTCACCTCCAGGCGGAACATGCCCACCGTGCCGTCGGCATTCACCGCGGCGCTGTACACGCACCCGGGGGCCAGGGGATCGGCCGAGATCAGGTCGCGTCCGCCCATTTCGGGCGCTCCCACGAAATGCTCCTCCCCGGACTCCTTGTCCATGTAGCTGAAGGACGTGTGGTAGTATTCGAAGGAGCCCATCTTCTTGAGCTGCTCTTTGACCCGGCGCCGGCCCTCGATGGCCAACTCGAGGACCTCCTCGAGTTCTTCCGCGGTCGCCTCCCCGTTGGGGTACAGGACCTTGACCAGCCCCGACACCGTCTTCCGCACCGCCTTCCGGTCCCGGGCGTTCAGGTGCGGGCCCAGGGCGAAATGCCGGTCGATCACCTCCGTATGGTTGTACTTGCGCAGGGCCCGGAGGGCCTCGGCCAGGTAGTCCACCACGAAGCCGTAGTGCTTCGTGAACAACTCCACCTTCATCTTGGGGATCTCCCACCCCGGAAGGTAGAAGTGGATCCGGTCGATAAAGGCCATGTCGTTTCTGATCACGTCCGGCATGGGTTCGAAAAGATGGCTGGTCTGCACCATCACGTCCACGGGCTGGTTCGTATTGCCGAACATGACGATGCTGGCGTTTCCTGACTCGGCGTCCTTGCCCCGCTGGAAGGTGCCCGACTCGCAGTAGGTCTTGAGCGTCGTGATCACCTCCTTGGGCATCTTCTGCAGGTCGGCCACCTCGTCGAACCCCACCACGTCCCAGATGGTGACCATGCCCTTGGTCCGGCCGGACATGTGGCCGAACATGTTCGCCACCGTGGTGGGTCCCGTCAGCAGGGCGCCATACGGGGAGATCTCCTGAATCACGAAGCTCTTGCCGGTGCCCCGCGGGCCCAGCTCCACCAGGTTGTAGTTGCGCTCGCACAGGGGCACCAGGCGCATCAGAAAGTGCAGCTTCAGCCGACGGTCCATCTCCGCGGCCTCATACCCCATGCTGCGAATCAGCAGGTCCACCCACTCCTCCGAGGTGAATTCCGCGCGCAGACGGCCGTACTCCTCGATGTCGAACGTGGCGATCTGGATGGGGGAGAGCTTGTCGATCCAGAACGGGTGCTTGCCCTTGTTCTCCTCGTCGTAATCGAACCGGAGGTCCACCTCGGCCCAGACGCCGCCCATGAGCAGGCGGTCGTAATCCCGGACATAGTGGGTCGGCACGTGGACGCGCTTGTCCTCGAAGTTGACCAGCTCCGCCCAGTAGTCCGAGTCCACCAAGTGGACCTTGACCTTGTCGATGTACTTGTGGGTGCCTTCCTCCTTCACGGTGCTCTTGGCCTTGGTGGACTCGTCCGGGCCTATGTAGTTCTCCGCCAGAATGCGGTTCACCACCTTCAGGCCCATCTGGATGGCCATCTCGTCGGACGAGGCGCAGTACTTGCCCAGGAGGAACTCCAGCACGAATACGGGCACGTTGGCGCCCACCTTGACTTTTCGCACCAGGTCCTTGCGGACCACCTTGCCGGCGAATACATGGTTCGCCTTGTCGTCCAGGGCGTCCCGTTCGGGGATGCTGGTTTCGTCGCTCATTTTGTTCCAAGCTCCACTGGGATGTCGTCGGACTGCGCCAGGACCCGGTCCGTGGCCGGGTCGAGAATCACCACCCGCACCTTGTGGCAGTCCTCATTCTCCAGAATCATCCCGACCACCGCCGTCTTGGGCGGTTGTATGGTCACGTCCTGGCTCTTTTCGTCAAAGTCCGCCTCGAACGCCATGCCGGCCCTGCCCACCACGGCGCCCTTGCACAGGAGCAGCGGCCGGGCCTTGTATGGGATCTGCCCGAAGATGCCGCCCATGGCCAGGTGAATCGCAAAGGTCCGGTTGGTGACCTTGTCGGGCACGTCAGACAGCAACACCTCGCCCTCGGGTCCGGTGGCGGCCTTCTCCTGCCCCAGCCGGAAGGTCACCACCGGGATCACCATCTCCTGCAGGCTCAGGCCGCCGTGGTGGAAGCCCAAATCACCGCCCGTGCGGAACACGCCTGCGCCCGTGGGGAAGACGAATTCCAGGTCCGAGTCGTAGCCCAGGTCGGCCGCGGACAGACGGACCGTGCCGGGGGGCGTGGCGCCGCCCTGGCCGACCCAGCAGCGCCGGTGGATCTCCACGGTCTGTCCGCCCGGGGAATCGGTCTTGTAGGCGTCTTCCTTCTTCCGGGTGAAGAGGTGCCCGTGGTCCGCGGTGACTACGAAGCGCCGGATGCCGCACGCGGAGAGCTTGTATGCCGCCCGGGCCACGTTGCTCACCATGGTGTCCATGAGCTGCCGGGCGATAACGCCGCCTCCCATCTCGCCCAGGGTGTCGATCTCCTGGGAGCGCACCACCACCAGTGGCGCGCCGGTCACGACCTCCCCCAGCTTGTTGGCGGACATGGCAAGGAGCTTCTCCAGCTGCATCTCCACCATGCCGGCCACCCGGGCCCTCATGAACTTCATGCGCCCGGCAACGTCAGCAAGGGACGCCCCGTCAACCTGGGCCGCCAGGCTGCCTCCGGAGGAGACCACGTCGAAACCGGTTGCGGCGCCGGGCAGCAGGGCGGCCATGCCCACGGGGGTTATGGTGGGCCAGGCGGCCACGGCGGGCCGCACCGAAACCTCCCGGGCACCCTCCAAAAGTTCCGTGAGCTCATGGCCCATGGCATAACGCATGGCGTCCACCATGATGTACGCGGTCGGGGTCTTCTCCGTGGCAACCACCTTCCCGTGAATCTCCGTCTGGTTCAGGGCGCCGGAGACCTGCCACCCGCCCGTGCGGAGTGCCTCGAGGAAGCCCGTGGCCATGTCGTGGAGCAGGTCCTCATACTTCTGCCGTACCTTCTCCAGGGCGGACGGGATCTCCGGCTCGTGGATCATTCTGGCGACCCACGCCTCCATCTTCTGCTGGGCCAGATCCAACCGGTACCATCCCGAATCCCCGGCGTACGCCTCCACCCAGGCCACGGGCGTTTTCCCGGCCTGGGGCATGCTCTCCCCCACGGCGGCCATCTCGCGGCTCAGCTGGGCCATGTACCGGCATGCCGTCCACTGGGACTGCCGGTCCAGGCTCCTGTCCGCCCAAAAGCTCCGGCGCCGTCCGTCCACCAGTTCCAGGGCCTGGCCGTACTCGCCCGCGAGAATCAGTTCCCCGGCACGCTGCAGCAGGGCCGCCTCCTCGAACCGGAACGTGTCCACACGGCCCAGGCAGGCCGGGTCTATGCCCGCGGTGGCAAGGCTCAGGTCCTGTTCCACCCGGTCGGCGATGTCCACGTACTCCGCGGCGTGCCGTGCCCGCATGGCGGCGGCCACCTTGCGCAGGAACTGGACCTGCTCCTTGTTGGTGGACGGGATCATGGCGACGGACTGGGGCGGTTCGCAGGACAAATCGCTCCGGAACTCGTTCACCAGCACGTACCGCAGGGCCCGGGCCCTGGCGTCCGCCAGGGGCGTCCCCGGCTGGACCTCCATGCCGCCCCGGGTGTGCAACAACCCGTACAGCTCCCTGCCGGCACCCTTGTCCTCCACGGCGGTATCCACCCCCGGGGCGCACAGCCACCTGGCCAGGATCTCCGCGTTGTCCCGGCAGTCCTGGAATACCGTATCGAGCACGGACGGGGCCTGTCCGCTCTCCTGGGCGACGTAGCGGACCACGTCCTCGTAGGAGAGCTTTTCCGCCTGG
Source organism: Desulfatibacillaceae bacterium (assembly GCA_046542385.1). Taxonomy (GTDB): domain Bacteria; phylum Desulfobacterota; class Desulfobacteria; order Desulfobacterales; family Desulfatibacillaceae; genus JBKHBM01. The sequence goes on from JBKHBM010000002.1 coordinate 10,777, forward strand.
AGCATGGCGTCGATGTCCGCGTCCGAGAACCGCTCCCGCAGGGCGTTCCTGGCAAGGCTCCGTAACTGCCACTCCAGGCACACCCCGCCCTTCTCCAGTTCCATGAGCACGGAGGTCTGCAGGTCGCGCGCGGCGCCCGGGATGTACAGGAGCAGGGGGTCGGGCCGGTCCACGGCCACCAGGGGCTCCACCGCCATCTTCAGGCCGATAAACGAGCCGGTGTACCGCGCCAGGTGCGCCGCGATGCCCCCGACTACCACCACCGGCACGGCCTCGCCGCCCCCCGCGCCCAGGGCGTCCACAAAGGGTTCGAACTCCCGTCGGGTATCGTACCAGACTACCACGAGTTTCCTTTTCAGACGGTCGGCCAGGAGGCCTTCCAGGTATTGTTGGAACGGGTTCATGTCATGCCTTCTTCTTTCGGCGTTTCGTGGCGGTGCCGGCCGGCGCCGGGGCCTTGAGCAGATCGTCCAGGGCCGCCTTGACCGTGGGGGAGGTGCGCTCGGCAATCAGATCCTGCACGGCCTCCCCGGAGACCTTCTTGGGCGCCCACTTGCCCTTGTCGTCCTCCTCCCAGAAGGTGTCTTCCAGCCCATGGGCAATGGCGAGGCTGCGGTCCTTGGCGCACTTGGGCACCACACGTTCGGGCCACAGGTGCATGGCAAGGTGTGCCCAGTCGTAGTCCCCCTTGACCAGCTTGTCCCAGCAGGCCTTGCATTCCTTTTGCCAGGGCTTGTGCTGGGGCACCAGCCGCCACAGGGGCGCGAAGTTGATGATCACCCCGTCGTTCAGGTTCGGGTTCCACAATGGCGCCACCCGGGACACCTCCTCCCGGAAGGTCTTGAGTTCCTCCACGAAGGCTTCCCTGGCAGCAAGCTCCTTGCGCTGCCCGGCCGAGGGGTTGGGGCCGACTTGTTGGCGCAGGTTGTCCAGCTCCCGCTCCTCGTACCGGACCTTGGGTGCCACGTATTCGTTCAGGACCTGGTAGAAGGTGTCCCGGGTGAACCGGTGGTAGTAGAGCCACACGGAGTAGGAGGCCGAAGGGGTTGCAAGCTGCCAGTAGATGGGGGCCTTGCGGCGGCTCTTGGAATAGCGCTTGATGTGATCCGGGAAAAAGCTCTTGCGAAACCACGCCCGCAGGTCCGGTACGCCCAATATGTCGCAGGCCTCCTGTTCGATGTCCGACGCCCGGTCCTTCCACAACACCTCCAGGACCTCCCGCACCCGGAGCACCACGTCCCGGTCATGCAACTGCCCGCCCTCGAACCCAGGGTCGTCAACCAGGATGCCGTCCCAGGGAATGCGCACGGGATACTCGGAATCCGTTATGGTGGGATGGGCAACCGATCCATTGGGCGGCAGTGTGTTGGCGTCCGGCCGCGCTCGGAGCCATTCCTCGGAGACGATGCTCCCGGATTCGGCGGGAAGGCCGTCGGGACGCATCAGCATACCAGGGGAACAGGCAGGCAACGCGGAGAAGGGGTCCGGAGGTTCCGGGTCAAGGGTTTGATCCAATGCTGATCGCGGATCAAAGCGGCCCTGGGCAACACCATTGGCCCAGGATACGAGGGATGCTATAAGCTGCCACGGCTCTGATGTGTTTAAGGATGCATCTTCATCAAGAGTATCTTCATTCTCCTCCTCATGCTCGGTTCCGAAAGGCAGGGGCACATCTTCCTGACTCAAGCCATACAGGTGGAAGCAAAGCTCATCCACGCTCTTCTGGATATCCGCAAACCGTTTGTCTTCCTGGATTGCGAGGTCATTCCAGGCCAAGACACTGTCTTCAAGAGCCGAATATTCCTGCAGAATCACCCCTGGATACCCAAAGGCGTGAGAGGTTTCGCTCGCCGCATCCAGTCTCCTTTTGGACTTCCAGGCATCACGGCCTGTTCTGGAAAGTTTCTCTGTTGTAAAATCATCAGGATGGAGCATCGGGGTACGTTGTGTTACGCCAACTTCATACGAGCCGAAGGCCATTTGTAGTGACAATAACAAATTAAAAATCTGACTATTCATTATGCAAATACATGCAGCTAAACGAGATCTGTCATCATTTTCGATTATGCATGCTGGTCCTTTATGTGCAAATGTGCAGTCTTGGGGCATCGCCCTAAGGCTAAACCCTCGTTGAGAGCGTAATGGCCACGTCAACCCAGGTCGGAAGTAATATTCCGGGTTCCTAATATAGGACCGATCAAAGGCGACAAGCTCCCTACCATCCGCCTCCCAATTCACCACCAGATGGATGTCCGCATAGTAGGGGGAATACTCGCCTCCCTTGGCAAAGGGAAACCACCGCTTGCGGAATGCTCCGGCGGGAACCTCCCACCACAGCCGCACGAAACGAAAATCGTCAGCTGTTGCCAGTCCCTGCTTGGCGGTTCTTCCCTCGCTTTCAAAAGGTGGCAGGGTCTGGAACAGCCTCCGAACCCTATCGCTCACCCAATAGGCAAAAGGCGCGTTGGGGACATCGGCAAAGGAGTCGGGCCGGACCACGTACACCTGGTTGTCCGGGGAAGGCGACCGTACCTGCTCCCGCATGGCCCCTTCCTTGTCTTCGGCTTCCACCGCGCGCAGGCAGGTCATGGGGGAAAAGGGCCGTGGGGCAGGCACGGCAACGCTCCTTATCCTGGCCGGCAAGGGCCGAAACTGGCGAAAACCTCCCGGCACTTCCTCCAGAAACCCCCCGGCCATGAGCATTTCCAGTTCCGCCACGGCCTGGTGGCGCTTCAGCCCCTCCCGCGCCTTTTGGTATTTGGGAATGCTGAAGCAGCCCTTTTGGTCCTTGGGGACGCGGGTCAACTCCGGCACCAGGGAGAGCACCAGGTCCTTGCGCTCCTGCCTGGAAAGGCTCCTCAGGATATATGCGGCGGTTTCCACCATGGCGTCCAAAACCCCATGGCCCAGGTCGGCCAGTACCGTGGGTCGGTACAGGCGCAGCACCACCCGCTGCCGCCAGTCCGTGGACTGGGACAGGAAAAAGCCCGTGCGGCTGGAGATGATGCCCAGGTGGCCGGAATACACGAGGCGGTCCTGGAAGCACTCCACGAAGGTCTTGTACACGTCGCCCTTGGTATCCCCGAACATCTCCTCGATGTAGGGCTTGGAGGGCATGCTGGCGTCCCCGAACGGCGGGTTCATGAGGGCGACATCGTAACGCTTGCGGCACAGGTCGATGAAGGCGAAGCCCTGGGCGGCGTCCTCGGCAAACAGACGGCGGGAGAAGGCCTGGCCGTTTTTGGCGCTCTCGGCAAAGCGGCGCAGGGCCTGGTAGATCTTTTCCTCGGCCTGCTCCCAGAAGGTGTCGTCCGGGATGTCCGCCACCTCCCACAAGTCCATCTGGCGAGGCGCTTCGTCCTGGGCAAACAACGGCGCCTGGTGCTGTGGCCCGGCTTCCCGCTGCTTTTTGGCTTCGGCAATGGCCTCCCGTATTTCCTCCTCGATGCGCAAGAGCGAGCCTGCCTCGCCCGCGAGTTTCATCCGGTCGAACACCCGCTCCACCAACTGGCCCAGGAAGCGGGGTTGCAGGGTGGCGGTGAACTGCTCCAGCAGGTCCTGTTCGCCGGGCATGGGTTCCGCCGTGACGATGTTGGTTTTTTGGATGGCGGGGCGGGCCTTGCGGTCGATATTGAATGCGGCAAAGGCCTTCTGCGCCCGCATCCACAGGGAAAGCGCGGCGATCTGCACCGCGCGCGGGTCGATGTCGATCCCGTGCAGGTTGTGGGCAAGGACCAGGCCCGGCAGGGCGGCATGGAGTGCCTCGGTGGTGGGATAGTCAAGGATGAGGGGGCGGCGGTGGCCGGTGGCCAGTGGACGGTGGCCAGTGAGGGGTGCCGGGCTTACTTTCTTGTAGTGGTAGCCAGTTTCTTCAAGAGCGCGGAGGACAGGGCGTTGATCATGCGACCCACTTCCGAGGCCTGGCGTAGCGTGGCTCTCGTTGTGTCCGCATTCAGATAACCCAGGCGCTCCGCCACGAGTATCTGCGTCTCCACTTCCTGAAGGGATCCGTACGCCATGGACAGGTGATTGCGAAACTCCCTGGTCGAGTTCCGCCCCTGGCCTTCCGCGATGTTCGACGGAATCGAAACCACGGCCCGTCTGACCTGGCTTGTCAGGCCATACATCTCCTCCCTGGGAAACCCCTTGGATACCGTGTAAACCATCGCCACCAGGTCCATGGCTTTTTGCCATACAATCAAATCCCTGTAGCTCCGTATCGCCATCCGTGGACACTCCTCCCATGCGTACTCCGCCGTGGCCACCGTCCCCTGACCCCTGACCACCGCCCCCTGGCCCCTGACCACCGGCCCCTGAACACTGGCCACAGACCACCGCCCGTTGTTCCTCCCAACACTCCTCATAGATTTCCAACAGCAAATCAAAGGCATACAACAGGAAATGCCCGGAGCCGCAGGCCGGGTCCAGCACCCTGATGTCGCGCGGGTCTTTCTTGGCCCGAAAGGGGATGTACTGGGTTCTGTTAAGAAGCTCCTCCTGGGAGAGGCCTTCGGATTCCTTCTCGCCCTCCTCGGGCGGGTTGTCACCCCTTTTCAGGAAGACTTCATTGGGGCGCCGCACCAGGTACCGGCATTGCTCCTTCAGCCGGGTCTGGCCCTGGCGCATCTCGTACCAGGTCCGGCCCAGGGTGTTGTCCGTCAGAAACTCCACCACGTAGCGGGGGGTGAAGAACTGGTTGCGCACGGCCAGTTCCCGGGAGTTGCGGGGCGCGGCGGACTCCTCGCGCATCTTCTTGCGCTCCTCGCCGCTGTTGAAATACTGGTACACCCAGCCGATGGTCTCGTCTTCTCCCCAGACGCCCGCGAGTTCCTCCCGGTTGATGATGTCCAGGATGCCTTCCAGGGCATTTTGCCGGGGCCAGAGCAGGGACGCGGGGTCGCGGCGATCAAAAAGCACCCGCACTTCCGTGCCCAGCTCGTCGAACAGGCTTTCGATGTAGAGCCGATACCCATGATCGGGCAGTTCGGCCAGGCCGGGCGCCAGGCCGCCAAATTCCTTGAACCCCGAGGACTGCTCGCCCCTGGACACGCACTCCTGCACCAATCCACGGGCTTCGAGCATCTTCAGGGCCACGAAACGGTTCAGGGCGGTGAAGGCGGCCTCCCGGAGGTAGGCGGTCCTGGCCTCGGCCGCGGTCCGGCCGCCGGCTTGCTCGTGCTCCACCGCCGCAATGATCTTCTTGCGCACCTGGCGCTGCTCCGGCAAGAGGTGGGCCCCCGGTTCGGGCAGGATGGTGCCGTCGTCCAGGATGTCGAAGGTGCCGGTCAACTGGCGCCCGAACTCCTCCTCGAGCAGTCCCCGGGCATCCTGCGTGGCCTTCTGGATCAGGTTGCGTATGGGTTTGTCCATGTCATTCCGTCAGAGTGGTCATGTCCTGTCCGTCATCAGGGAGTTTCCCCTTTTCCGCCTGAATCGCCTGAAAACGGAAGATGTTCACGTAGGGTTCGTACCTGAACCACCGATAGCGCTGCTGGCCGGTGACTTCCTTGAGAAAACCGGCCTTTTCCATTTTCTTGATGACACTGGATGCCGTGACGTAGGACACATCCAGAAGGTCTTTGGCCTCGTTTATGCTGACGATGGGGCGTCTGTACATGTAATCCAGCAGCTTCAACGCGTTCGCGCTCGAGCTACCCATCTGGAAGAGTGCACTCCGGTGTCTCTCCCTGAGCTCGAGGATCTCCCTCGCGGTATTGGTCGCCGCCCTGCTGACGTCCTTCACGCCCCGCAGAAAAAACTTGATCCAGCCTTCCCAGTCACCCTGGTTCCTGATGGCCATGAGGCGCTCGTAATACTCGGAGCGGTGGGCCTTGAGGAAATAGCTGAGGTAGAGCAGGGGCTTTTCGAGAATGGACTGCTGACAAAGCAGAAAGGTGATGAGCAGGCGCCCGATTCTGCCGTTTCCATCCAGGAAGGGATGTATGGTTTCAAATTGCGCGTGGGCCAGTGCGCAGTGAATCAGGACCGGGAGGTCGTGGTTGTCGTGCAGGAACTTTTCGAAATTGTCCAATGCCTTGTGCATCTCGTGAGGAGGGGGTGGGACGAATTCCGCATTGCCGAGCATGCACCCGCCCGGCCCGATCCAGTTCTGCGTGGTTCGGAATTCACCGGGCGACCTCTCGCTTCCCCTGACCCCGGACAACAATTCGGCATGGATTTCCTTGATCAGGCGCAGGCATAATGGCAGATCTCCCAGTCTGTTGAGCCCGTGGTTCATGGCCCGGACATAGTTCACGACCTCGTCCACGTCCCGGGGGTGACTGTCCTTGACGGGAATGGCCTCATATTCGAGCAGGTCCTCCAGCGTGCTCTGGGTGCCTTCGATCTGAGAGCTGTACACGGCCTCCTGCTTGACATACATCGCCACGAACAGGTTCGGGTCCGGCAGGGTCGTTGCCACCCCGTCCAGGCGGCCCAGCACCCGGTCGGCATCCGACAGGAGCCGCAGCATCTCCGGATCCATCTCGATTGGCGGGTCCGGGGGCAGGTGCGCGGGTATGAACGCCCGATAGCCCTCGAGCTGTTTTATGTATCGTCCGGCACGCATGGGAAATTGCTCGCTAATTTCATTCTCGTGAAACAAGGGGATGACGCCGAGTTTTAATTTCAAAAAAACAACAAAAATTAAAATTAAAAATGAGCACCCGTTTTTGGTCCCAAAATTTTGAAATTAGAAACGGCCCTCAAAACCGCCTCCAAAACGGAGGGCAAATCAGGCGCCTCTCTCCGTAAGCGCAACGGACAGCAGGATTACTGGACCAGCACCTTCTTGCCCGATCCGATGTGACGCGCACACGCCTCCTCGAGGCCCCGAAGCGCGGTCTCCAGTTGCTCCATGTCTTCAATCCCACCGCTGAAGTAATCCGCGGCGCGGACGGTGGCCAGCCTGTCGCCATCCGTGATCCTGTGAATCCTTTCCACGGCCTTTTTGAGGCGTACCTCGGCGGCTTCGCTGTCCGCGCGGAGCTGGGAGATATTCGCCGTCTTGGGGTCAGGCCTGGCAGTATACTTGGCAAGCGGCTCCTTGACCATGTCCCGCTGCTCTTCCGACAGGTTTTCCCATCCCTGGGTCGTTTCCAGCTTTTCAAGGGCGCCTTTGTACGTCTCCTGTCGCGCGGCGGCGGCTTCGTCCAGCAGGCGGCGGTATTCCTTTTCGATGGCCGCGGTATGCTGGTCGATGGCGGCGAGATCCCTGAAGAACGTTTCCTTCTGCATGAGGTCGCCGAGCGTGGCGGCACGTTGGGCAAGCGCCTCGTCTACCTCGGGTTCCTTTTCCAGAACGGGCCACATGGTATGGAGGGCCTCCCTTGCCCGCCGCAGGTCCTCCAGGTGGGGCTCGGTAAGGGCGTGTTGCAGTTCCCCGGCCCGGGTGATGGCCTCCTTGAGCTCCTTGCACGAGCTGTTGAACGTCTGGATGACCCGTTCCTCATTGCCGGACTGGATGGCCCGCATGAGGTTGTTCGCATCGGACAGGACGTCCGCCCCGGGCAAGCCATTAGCCACGAGAACGCCGTGCATTTCCTGGACGTCGTCGTGCTTCCCCCGGACAAGGTCCTGGATGGTCTGGGCGGCCACATTCTGGGTGAGGTCGGGAATGTCGGCGCCGAAAACGTCCTGCACGTTGATATTGGCCTTGACCAGTTCCTGGAAATCGATGCCAACCTTGGGGCGGAACGAGGCCTGGCGGAACTGCACGTTGCTGGTGAACGTGTTCTTGGCCTCGACGGACAGGGCCGAGTCGATGTCCTGTCCCTTGCTGGTGGCCTCCACGGCGCCGGCCCGCAGCAGGCAGACCGCAAACAGGCGCACGGTGTCGAACTCCCAGCCGAAGGGTTCCTTGGCGAATTCCTGTTCCAGGTACTTACCGCTGGCGTTCTCTCCGTAGTCCGTGCGGTTCTTGATCCTGGCGAGCACCTCGGACAAGGGGCTGCTGTCGAGGTCGATCACCGCCTTGCCGCCCTCGTCCTTGAGCAGTTTCAGCTTGGAAAAAACCGGAGTCAGGCCCCGGAGGTTGTCATTGGTAAGCAGGCTCTCGAGATCCTGGCCGCGCACCTTGGCTGCGGCCTCGTCGAACCGGTTGAACACCTCGGGGAGCGCCTCGGCCATAACTCCTTCCGCTGCCTTTTTCACGTTGTCCTGGCCGGCCCTGGGGCTGCGGTCGTTCCCGCGGAAGAAGACGCTGCCGGCGAGGCAAGCCTGACGGAGAAGCCGGTTCAGTTCCTCCTCGTGGCGGCGTTTGCGGATCTTCTCGTCGGCGACGAGGTTGGTCTCGCTCTCGGTCTGGGTGGTGGACCGCCCCTTTCTCGAGAGCATCTCGTCGGAACGGTACACCTCCTCGGTCTGCCGGTAAATGGCATCGTCCGTAGGGACGACCCAGAAGATGGCGTTGGGCTCCTGCTGACTGCGTTTCCGCATCTCGGCGACCTTGTCGTCGAAGTCATTGCCCGTCTGGGCCAGAGCCACATGGACCATGATGTCCCCAATGGCCACATGGCGGCCGTTAATGAACAGCCCGGCCTTGAACGTCTTCACATCGTGCAGGCTGTGGGAGGGCTGTGGCTTGAAAAAGCCGTGCACAACCTCGCTGTGGATGCGGTTCACGTCCCCGGGTTTGGGCGTGGGCAGGTTGATCCGAATGCGGTCCCAGTCGTCCTCGGCGGGCGTGGGGATGCGGTACCCGTCGTCGCCCTCGCGGATCATCCGGGCTTTTTTGAGAGCCTCCAGGGCCTCGCGGACCTGGGGCAGCCGGGAGTCCGCTTCCACGGATTCATGAAGCGCGGCGGCGATATTTTCCGCAGTCCGGTGCACGCTCTGGACGAACTGGAAAAGGCAGATGGCCTTGGCCACGGACTGGGCCAGGGGATGGTCCACCTTGTTACCGATGTCCGTGATCTTGCCACGGACCTCGCTGGCGATGTTGCCCGATACCAAGTCATAGACCTGATCCAGCCGCGCCAGAGTGCCGACCGGTTTGTCCGCCAGGGCCACGTCGGAACGGATGAGCAACTGCTGGGTCAGCTTGATGATGGTGCGGTTGGCGCCGCCCACGTGGCGGCCGGCTCCCCCCTGGGTGCGCAGGCCGGACACGACGCCGATGATCAGGTCGATCTGGTAGGGAAGAAGGGGGTACAGATCAACAAAGGACTGGGTATTGAGCTCCGGTAGGCGGATGTCCGCGCTTATCTTGGTGCAGTCTGCAATTCGCCCGCGGTGGGCGGAAAACATGTCCCGAAGGACTTTTTCCGCCTTGGAGTTCTTCGAGAGGACACGCTTGCTCGTCACCTCGGAAATGTCAGAGGTTTCGAGATCGATCCGGGTCTGGAACCGGTCCTGCAGCCGGGCAAGTTCCACGCGCTGCTCATCAATGCCCCGGACGATGTCAGTCAATCTTTCCTGGGACGTCACCACCAGCCACATCTTGCCGCGGCCATGGGTGCCGAAGTTCTGGACGATACCCCCAAGGTCCAGCATTTTTCTGGTGTCCCTGGCGACAAACTGGCCCACCTCGTCGATCACAAAGACCAGGGTCTTGTTCGGCCGCCGCCTTTTCATCAGCTCCATGCATCGCCTGGCCAGAATTCCCTGATTGAGCTCGATCTGATCCTGCGCGGCCTTGTACCAGGAATCCGCCTCGGGATAAGTCTCCGGCTCCATCTTGTGCATTACGCGGCCGGCATGGGCGATGGCCGAGGCGACTTTGCCCTTTTCGCGATCCCAGTCCTTCTGCGTCTCGCGAGCATATGTGTCCTTGAACTCCTGTAGCCGACCCTCCTCTTCCAGGGTGATTTCGAGTTCAGCCAAATCCAGGTTCCTGGCGTAACCGAGGTTTTCGAGGAAAACCCGGTACATGATTTCCGTGAGGGGCTGATTGCCTGACCGAATACCGCTTTCAGTGGACACATCGAACACCACGGCTTCGGTAGGGATGTGCTCGGTAATGTTGGACAGCAGCACCTGGACGGTTTCGTCCCCGGTCTGCTGACCCAGCAGGGTGGCTGCCTTTTCACCGGCGAGTTCCCGATTGGCCAGGGCCAGGCCAAGGTTCTTGGCGAAACTCGACTTACCAGACCCAAAGAAGCCGGATACCCACACGCCGATACCGTCGTGGGGCTTGTTGGGAGTTTCCCGGAAAAGCTCCAGGATCTGACGGTAGTGCTTGCGAATGGAGTCGGTGACCACGTATTCGCGAAGCTCGTTACGGACGAGTTCCTCGTCCGTCTGGTCGACCTTGATCACTTCCTGGATCTGGCGGTCGATCTGACTTGCGAAAAGATCCCTGATGGTGTCGCTCATGCCCAACCTCTAGAATATTTTTGGCCTGTAGTTATGTTCCGGGTCCAGAATGCCCATGAACTTCAGTCCGGCGGCGCCGTCCAGCTCTCCGGGGTAGAAGAGCACACCCGGGGCGGCAACGCTCCCCATCATCTGGTCGAGCAAGGCGGACGTTCGATAAAAGGGAAAAAGGGCGCCGGCCCTGGTGATGAAGACGATGTCGCGGGTGGGGTCCGGGTTCTCGGGCATACGGGAGATCACCAGTTCGTGCAGGGGCTGATAGCTCGAGAGGACGGTGTTTATGGTGTCGAGGACGGGGTCAAGACCGATGGTCTTCTCCTGTTCAGCCATGGCGGCAACGTCCTCGCCTTCAGTTTCGAGCGCATGCGCCAGGCACTCAGCCAGGGAGATTGTGGTGACCTTCTTGCCGCCGTGCTCGAGTCGTGTGCGCAACATGGCGACCTCGGCCCGAACAGCGAACTCCTCCTCCGGAGGATACCGAAAGATGGCGTACGGCATATTGTTGTACGCGCTGATCTGCGGCCGGGGATCCGGCGAGGCCAGGATCGGCTCGAGGTCATGGGTAAGCCTGCGTTTCCAGTCACTCATAACGAAAGCTCCTCGGCGCATTCCCTGAGAGAAGCATACGGGAGTTTCAGATGGGCGATGCTGCCTGCCACTTGGTAATCGAGTACCCTGAATTGATGGAGCCGATAGAGCTCCCGTTCCACGTCGGCCCGGTCCATGAGGTACAACCGCCAGTCCTTGCTCTGGGGTATGCGGGCCGCGCTCCCGCCTTGGTCGGCCAGCGCGTGGAGAACGTACACGAAGCTCTGTTCCGGAATGTGGTAATTGGCGAACGACTTCTTGACCGATCCGTCCAGAAGGCCGAAGTCTGCCGCCATCCTAAGCAGGTCCCTGGCTGCACGCAGGGCGCCGTACTCGGAAAGGTCTCCCCCGGAAGCAATTCTGCCATGGGTGACCTTCCGAACGAAAGGGACCACGTCATCCGTACGCATCAGGTAAGTCCCGGCCTGGTACTGGTCGAACAGCCAGTCGATCGCCCACCGATAGTATAGCTCGTCGATGCGACCCACGTGCCAGAGGAGGCAGGCTTTCCAGGCCTCGATTCCGAGGCCCCGCTGGGCCAGGATTATAAGGGGGGCAATGGAGGAGTCGGCGCCAAACCTGCTCGAGAGGGTGGTGAGGATCTCCCGGAGCCATTGCTCGCTGCTGGCGCCGAACGGGTTCTCCTCCCGCATCTTCTCAATGTTCTTCCTGAAGTCCACGGACAGGTCCCATGTGCGGAAGGCGTTGTAGGTCTCCTCGACCAGGGCTCCCTTCCGGATCAGCCGGGTGGACATCTTGCGACCGTGCTGATTTTTCTTCTTCGCCATCACGAGTCCAGTCCGGATTGGGGTAGGTACGGGATGAGTAGGTTGCCCGTGGAGGCTTTGGCGAAACAGGCAGAGAGGAGCGTGACCGCCTGGTCGGAGAGGGGGCCGTTCCACGAGATCGGGACGGACTTGCCTTCGGCGCCGATTTTCTGGGAGCTGGCCGCGGATGCCTGCTGGTCAGAGATGAGGTTCAGGGCGGAGAGGAATTCGGGGAGGCCGACCTTGGGGGCGGTTTCGATTCGCGTGAAGAACGACCGCCAGGAATCGACATCGTCGAGCCAGGTTTGCCAGTGCTCCTGGAAGGCGTCCTCGATTTCGGGTGGCAGGGCCCACAGGGTGACCGCGTTCGGAGGTGAGTACACCTCCTTGCACCGCTGGCCAGCCACGGCAAAGGCTATCCGGGCCTGTGCAAAGAGATGGGTCCGAGGGAAACCACGGCTCAGAGCCGCCGGGCCGTACGGGCCCAGAATGCCCTGGGTATTCCACCACTTGGCGCAGTCCATCTCGCCAAAACGAGCGACCGCGAGCCGCTGCTTGAGCAGGCGGCCGAAATCAATAGAATTCGCTGGCATATGCGGGGGCGCTCTCTGCAAAGAGTTACGATCAGGTGCGTATTCCATATAGCAGTAAGAGAGCCGCGGAGTCAAATTGTGAAAGGAATACGCCGGGCCAGTGCTCTATGTTTAAGGCAGATGCTACGCATGCGATTGATATGGTCCACCTCAGAACAGCCGAGGGAAAATCCCGCAAGGCCCCGTGAATGGCCGGAATCAGAAGGCGCTGAGAAAGGGAGTGCGGTTTACTTCCTCGGTCAGCTCGTCGGGAATGAGGTAAGGAGTTTGGTGGATTTCCAGTTATGGGGGCGATTCGAGCAAAAACCGAACAGGAGAAAATTGACTTCCTGACTGCCCCCCCGCATGTTGTCTGATGGTCCCGGTTCCGTTGCGCCTTTAATGTCTATGCGGCAGGGCATTCCGCCGGACCGAGGTTGGACAGGAGTTGGATAAATCGCCGGCAAAAAGCAAAAGGGGATTAGCCTCAATTGGCTAACCCCCTGATTTAACTGGCGCGCCTGGCAGGAGTCGAACCTGCGGCCTACGGATTAGAAGTCCGTTGCTCTATCCAACTGAGCTACAGGCGCTTTCGCCTTGCATTGCGTGTGGCTGGATCGTGGGATGCTCGGGCACCGTCCAGGGTCGCGCGGGCGTATTTTTCCGGCCAGGGAGATGCTTGCAGCCGGAGATGCTTGCAGCCGCAAGCAGATTGCATACCATGGTGTTTAGGAACCTGCAAGGTGATTTCCCGCCCGTGATTTCCCGCCCGTGTGTGATGGATGCGAACGGCTTTTTCCTGAGGTGCCTGTTTTTGGGCCACGAAGCAAACGCAAGGCAGGGCGGGGTGGCGGAAAGGTAAAGGGAAGGGAAGGGCGGGGCAGGCCTGAAGGCCGGCCCCGCGCGGTGCGTGGAATCTACTTGTCCAGGTCGATGAGGTTGTATTTTGTGGAGCCCAGGCCGATGGATTCGCCGTAGGTCAGCTGTACCTTGCCCTGGGTGTGTTTCCACAGGCCGGTGAACTTGTCCGCTCCGGGTTCGAGGTTGTCCTCCAGAAGTGACCGGTCCAGGCCCGCCTCCCTGTCGATCAGGTCCACGGACGCCTGGTCCAGGGCCACCGGGTCCTTCGAGGCCAGGATTCCGATGTCCGGCACGATGGGCGCGTCGCTCCAGGGGATGCAGTCGCAATCCGGCGTCACGTCCATGACCAGGTTGATGTAGCCCACCCTGTCCGGCTTGTCGTGCGCGGCGGCAAACGCATACTCGGTCATGCGCTCCATGAATTCGCCGATGTCCGTTGAAAAGTCAATGGAGATGGCCTTCTCCTCGCACACTGTCATGCACTCGCCGCAACCCACGCACTTCTCCCGGGCGATGAGCGCGCTGTCGTCCTCCATGGTGATGGCGCCCTCGGGACAGTTTTCCGCGCAGGTGCCGCAGGCCACGCACTTGTCCGGGTCCACGACCATGCACAACTGGTGCTGGTCGTGTTTGCCGCGGCGGGAGGCGCAGCCCATGGCCAGGTTCTTGATGGCGCCGCCGAAGCCGGACAACTCGTGGCCCTTGACGTGGGATATGACCATCATGGAGTCCGCGCTGACGATGTCCCCGGCCACCCTGGCCGTGGTGAAATGCTTGAGGTTGATTTTCACCATGGCTTCGTTCTCGCTGTTGAGCCCGTCGGCCACGATGAACGGGGCGCCTACCGTGGAGTAGGAAAAACCGTGGAGCATCGCGGTTTCAAAGTGGTCCACGGAGTTGGATCGTCCACCCAGATACAGGGTGTTCGTGTCGGTGACAAACGGCCTGCCGCCCGCCTTCCTGACACGGTCCACAACCTGTCGGACGAAGACCGGGTTCATGTAGGTGTCATTGCCCCGCTCGCCCACGTGGGTCTTGATGGCCACGAGGTCCTTTTCCGCTATCAGTTCCGCAAACCCGGCCGCGTCGAAGAGCTGTTTTATCCGGCTGATCTTGTTGCCCCTGGCGCTACGGGTGCGAAGGCTTGCCATGAATACGTCGGATGCCATGTCTGTCTCCTTGGAGGGGGTGTTCGTGAAGGCAAGGAACCCGGGCGGCGTTTCGGGGGGAAAACCGCTGATTCCGGGCATGTTGGGCCAAATTACCAGAAAGGTGGGCGAGTTGTCAAAACGCCTCGACTGGCATGGCGTTTTGTTGCGGTGTTTGCCTGGGGTTTTGTGAAATGGCTGACGTGAAATTTGTGATTCCAAACACTTGAATACACGTCTCATTGATTGTACTTACAAAAGTGGCACATACGATTCCGCAAACCTTTGCCGACGTCCCGCGCGGGGGCAGCGGGGCGGCGGCGGGCTGGAAAGGAGCCTTGTATGGACTTCAAGAGAGTAATGGAGGAGCGCCGCTCAATAGACTGGTTCGATACCAACCGGCCGGTGACCGAGCATACCCTGCGGCAGATAGTCAACCTCGCGGCCCTTGCGCCCAGTTCCTTCAACCTCCAGCCGTGGCATCTCATGGTCTACAAGTCTCCTGACGCCCGGAGGAGGTTGTACGAAGCGGCGGGAAAGGATCGCAAGATACTGGACGCGCCCGTTGTTCTGGTGGTCATAGGCGACAAGTATGGATGGCAGATAGCCCACCCCGCCGCTGAACAGGCCTGGCAGAGCTTCGTGGAGCTGGGGTACATGAACGACGATCTCCGGGACTGGTACGAGCAGGAGACCCAGGCCCTTTTCGGGTCCGAAAGGGAGTCAACCATATTCGCAGTGAAAAACGCCTCTCTGTTCGCCATGTCGCTCATGCTCGCGGCGAAGCACTTCGACGTGGACTCCCACCCGCTGGGTGGTTTCCTTCGCGACGAGGTCGCCGCGTCATTGGGCATTCCGCCCAACTTCATCGTGGTCATGCTCATCGCCATGGGGCACCTGAACAAGAAGTATCGAGTGCTGCCCCCAAAGTGGCGCAAAAGCTACGATGAAATCGTCCTGGACACCATGTGACGGTCCGTCAACGGATGTCGCACCGCCTTCCATGGCATTGACTCGCTCGCTGTTTTGTGCGACAAGGAATCGGTCCGGCGGCTTCCCTTCGACATTATATACCAGGAAAGTCAAGGCGTTATGACTGTATTTCTTCGGGGTCTCCTGACAATTCTCCTTGCCTTGTCGGTTTCCATCCTCGCCGGATGCGGGGACGACCGGATTACCAGGGCTGAGGCTGAAAGAATTCTGGACGAGGCCATGGGCTATCCGGCGCCCCGGGCCAGGATGGCGGTCCGGATCGCCGAGGGCGGGGGCAGGTATGTGTCCGTCATTCGGGAACTGGTGGTGCAGGGATACCTTCAGCAGGGGGTGAAGGAGGGTGGCCAGACCGTGCATGTGCCAACCGGGAAGGGTCGGGCGCACGTGGAGTCGGCCACTTATATGAAGACGTCGGACGACTACCGGCTTTTGTTCCTGGACGTTTACGTGGGGGAGGAATACTGTGACTGGTTGACCGGTGTGAAGGAACTGGACGGCGGTGAGCGGCTGGAGATAACCTACGAATGGAAGTGGCGTCGCGCCGAGCCGTTTTACTCCCTGTTGTGCAACGACGAGGACTGTCCCTATTACGGCGGAAATATCGAGAAGGAAGGGACGAGAACCGTGGTTCTGGAGCAACGGTATGGCCTTTGGAGACCGGTGGCCCTGGAGCTGGGGCCCTGAGGCGGTTTGCCGGTGAAAGAGGATGAGCCCAGGTGGACCGAAACCTGAAACCCGTGGAGCGGGAGGTCCTGTACCGGTATTTCGGGGACTCCCTGGATCCGGCCGGTATCAACGTGGACCGGCTGCGCCTCGCCCCAAGGCCGTGGTCGCCGCTGGGAGGCCGGATACGGCTTTACCCGCGGCATTTCAAAGGCGGAGATCCCGCAAAAGAGATCAGGGTGGACGACCCGCCAACGTGTTCGGTGTTCTTGCACGAGGCGGTCCATGTATGGCAGAGGCAGCACGGGGAGCTGGTCTCTTTTCGCGGCTTCCTTCTCCAGTGCGTTTACGCCGCCGGAGTGGACGTGTACCGTTATGACACGGGCCTGACGGACCCGGGAGACATGCTGAGGCATTTTCTGCTGGCCAATCTGGAGCAGCAGGGGGCCATGGTGCAGGCCATGGTGTACCGGGACATGACGGGTATGGACGGGACGGTTTACGGTGGTATCAGGGAGTATCTGAAATGCAGGTGAGCCGGATGAGCGGCCGTCAGCCATACGCCCGGGACAACACCGTGGAACGTTTCCCCCCCGGCAAATGCGAGGTCCAGACGTGAGCAAGGAAAATACGCCCGTGATAGTGGGCGCGGCACAACTTGCGTGGCGCCCGGAACAGGGGCCCGCCCCCGACCCGCTGTCCCTGGCGGCAAAGGCGGTGCTGGATGCCTTCGGGCAGACCGGGGCGAAAAACGCCGGCGACGGCGTGGACGCCCTGTGGGTCAACAACATCTTCAGCTGGCCATATGCCGACGCTCCGGGCGAGCTTGCCGGGAAACTGGGGATATCCCCGAAAAACACCTACTACGCCCCCATTGGGGGGAATACGCCCCAGACCTTCGTGGGCAGGGCGGCCCGCGTCATCGCCGACGGCCAGGTCGACGGCGTCCTCATGTGCGGCGCGGAGTGTGCCCATACCGCCCGCCGGATCAACAAGGGTGAGGTGGAGCCGGGCTGGCCCGAGCCCAGGATTCCGGAACGCATCGGAGACGGCGAGGGTGACAGCATGGGCACCAGCGACGCCGAGCTTCTCTACGGCCTGGTGCTGCCAATGCACTTGTACGCCCTGTTCGAAACGGCGTTGCGCTCCCGTCTGGGTAGAACGGTGCAAGGCCATTGGGAGGCCGTGGGACGGACCCTGGCAAGGTTTTCGGAAATCGCCGCGCAAAACCCCCATGCCTGGCACAACAGCGCAAGGACCCCGGAGGACATCATCACTCCCGCGCCGGGCAATCCCCTGTTGTGCCATCCCTACACCAAACGCATGGTGGCGGAGATGAACGTGGACATGGGCGCGGCCGTGTTCATGCTCTCGGAAAAGCGCGCCCGGGAACTGGGTGTGGACCCGTCCGCCATGGTCTACCCCATGGGTGGCGCGGAACTGGAAAACATCTGGTTCGCCAGCAGAAGGCCCAGTCTTCATGAT
This sequence comes from Desulfatibacillaceae bacterium, assembly GCA_046542385.1. Taxonomy (GTDB): domain Bacteria; phylum Desulfobacterota; class Desulfobacteria; order Desulfobacterales; family Desulfatibacillaceae; genus JBKHBM01. Next base: position 28,168 of record JBKHBM010000002.1, read on the forward strand.
TCACCGGCGTTCAGGGAAGCGTCATCCCTTGCCATGGCCCAGGCCGGTGTGGGCGTGGACGACCTGGCCCTGTTCGACTTCTACAGTTGTTTTCCCTGCATGGTGGAGATGGCCCGTCTGGAGCTGGGCCTGCCGCCGGATGATCCACGGGACCTTACCGTGGCCGGGGGGCTCCCGTTTTTCGGCGGCCCGTTCTCCAATTACTCCATGCATGCCATATGCTCGGCGGTGGAGCGGATTCGCGAGGACAACAGCCTGGTGGCCCTGGTCGGCGCCAACGGCGGATTCAACACCAAGCATTCCGTGGGCGTGTACGGCGCAAGGCCTGGAACGGAGCCCTGGGGTGTGCGCGACGACGCGGGGATCCAGGCCCGCATCTGGGAGTCCGCGTTGCCCGAGCCGGTCGCCGACGCCGGCGGGTCTTTGGTGGTGGAAGGCTATGCCGTCCGTTACGACAGGACAGGCAGCCCCACGGACGGGGTCGTATTCGGGCGAACCAGAAGGGGAGAACGGGCTCTGGCCGCGCTGGAGGCTCCTTCCGATGAGCTGGCGGCGCGACTGGACCGGGACTGGGTGGGCATGGAGTTCGGCGTACGCCACGATTCCCCGACAGGGCGCAACATCGTTGCATGGTGAGGTCCCGGCAAGGGCGCGGGTCATCCTCCGGGCCGGAGTTCTTCCCGCAGGATATGGAAAAAACGCTCTCTGGCGTGGCGCTCCACCCAGGGGCGATGTCCGCATTTTTCAAGCAGAATGAAGCGGAATTGCTCCACCCTGCCTTCAAGGTCCAGGACGGCCCGGGCCGGATGAGGGTCGTAATCGCCATGCACGGCGACCACAGGGCATTGGATGCCTTCAATCGCTTTCAAAAGACGACCGCTCCGGCGGAGGGCGTCGCCGGTGGGCCATGCGCGGTTGAATACCCGGGCCGAGAACTTTTGCCCGGCCTCCCCTTCATAAGCCGGATCAAAGGCGTCGGCTCGGGCCAGGAGTTCTCCCAGCCTCGCCAGGGCACGATCCGGGGCGTCCCCGCGGCCTTTTTCGACCACCTCGGACAATGTCTCCACCTCAGCGCGTTCGCGTCCTCCAAGCCGTCCCCTTCGGGTGGCGGCGATGTCCTGTTCATATCCCGACACGAACGGAGGGGCGCCCACGAGCACCAGTTTGCGCACCAGCTCGGGGCGTGTTCCGGCAAGCAGGCATCCCACCCAGGCTCCCCAGGAAAAGCCCACCACCTCTATCGGTAAAGAGGCTTCCCGTTCCAGGAGGGACCCAAGGTTTTTTGTCTGTTCCATGATCGCCGGCGCTGTGAGCATGGGTTCCAGGACCCCGGTCCGCCGGCGGAGTTCACCGGCGACGGATGCCATCTCGCCCATCGCCCCGGGGCCTCCATGGAGTACCGCGACCGTGTGGGGCGGGTTGCCGTGCCTGCGAAATTCGGGCTGGGTCATTGGAAAAACCGGATTGATCCCGCATGGATGGAAAAGCGGTTGAAAGACAACGGGGCGGCGGCTTACGAGCCCGTTGAAAACCTCGAGATTTGCAGCCTGTTCAAAAACGATGAGATGCAAGGCGAGCGAATTTCGAGGAACAAGGTGTACTTACGTCGCGTTGAGGAGAAATGACGCGCAACGCCGCAGATCTCGTTTTTGAACAGGCTGTTACTTGTAACCGCCAGGCCCTCTGAATTCCCTGGGAGGCTCGGGGCCCGAGGGAGTCCGGCCGCTTTCCCCGCCCTCCTCCCCGCCAGAGTCCTGGTTCTCCGGGCCTCCCTCCTTGAGAATCGCTGATTTCACCTTCGCGTCCATTCGGGCCTGCTTGCGGGCTGCTTTCATTTCGCGGCGAAGGGCCTCCTGCTTGACCTTCTTGCGCGCGGCCTTTTTGCGGGCCGATTTCATGAGGCCTCCAAGGCCCTTGTATGCCCCGAAAAGCAGGCCGAGGCCGGCGAACACCGCCCCCGCCATCAGCGCATAATCGCCCAGCCTCGCCGACGCGGAGATTTTCTTTCTCAGTTCTGTGACCCTGTCGTTGTAGACCGGGTTTTCAGGGGCCTGCGCCACGGCCAGCTGTGCGTCGTTGAGCGCCATGGCCATGTTGTTCCCGGCTTCCTGGCCGCGACTGCGCCAGTAGTATGCCTGTGAGTTCCCGGGTTTGAATTCGAGCGCGCGATTGAAATCGTCGATGGCCTTCTGTATACGGCCCGCCCCCAACTGTGCCTGTCCCCTGAGCAGGTAGCTTTCATGATCCATCGGATCAACGCGTATGGCGTTGTTCAGGTCATTCACCGCCTGTTTGTAAGCGCCGCTTTTCAGCTTGATCCGGGCTTTCGCGACTTCCCGCGAGGCCTCCAGCTTGCGGACGAAAAACTGGTACTTCATCAGGGAGGGGGCGAGTTCCAGCGCCTTTTTCGCCGATGTCAGCGCGGCGTCCAGGTCACCCAGCGCATGGTGCGCCCTGGCCATGAGATAATGGGCTTCGTGGTTTTTGGGTTCCTTGTCCAGCGCTCTGCCCGCGTCCACGATCGCCCTGGCCGGGACACCCTTTTCCAGCCACACCACCGCCCGCGCCAGGTAGGCGTCAACGTAGTCGGGCCTCAGAAACAGTGCCTGGTTAAGGTCGCGCATGGCGCTGTCCCAACGTTTCCTGCTTATCAGGGCTCGCGCCCTGCCCTCCCATGCGTTGGCGTTTTCGGGGTTCTCCCGGATCGCCCGGGAAAAAGTATCCTGCGCGGCCATGGGGTTGCCCGCGATCAGCATTTCATTGCCCTGGAGCAGCAACCTGCGCTCGGCCGCCTCTTTCTCCTGGATTTCGCGTTGCCTGCGGATCTGGGCTTCCCGCTGCTTTTCGGCGCGCACCTCTTTCAGTTTGCGTTCCACGGCGGCGGACTGTTCCTCGATGACCTCCTCCATGTCGCGGACAAAAACCCGGGAAAAACCGTCAATGTCCATGTCCATCTTATGCACGTCCGCGAGCAGGGTTTCCGGGGTGATGTATTCCATGTTGGGTTTGCCGAGAAAATCGGCCATCCCCCCGTCCTTTTCGATGGTCACGTATCCCTCGCGGTGTTCGATGATGAAGTCCACCAGGTGGGCCTTGCCGTAGCGAAGCATGATGGTCCGCATCTCTTCCACGTCCTGCGGGGTCGAGGCCTGGGCGTTTTCCGGGAAAAGGCCGGTGGCGGCGAAGAGCGCAAGGGTGATGAGGGCGAACGCAAAGGCTTGTTTCATGATCTCCTCGGCTTCGTGATGAACCGGTCTGAATGGTCCGCGATTGCGGGAGGCAATCGCGGAATTGGAATCGCGGACCCCGGAGCCCGCGCGCCCGGCACTTCCGCATCCTGTCAGGTGGATACCCTGTACTGGGATTCCCGGCAACCTGAGAATGAGGGCATAGTGTACTGAATTCATAATAGGTGCGCCCGGTTGCAGTCAAGAACAAACCGTATGATACCAGGGTGATCCGGTAATCCGCATGTACACGGACCGCGTGCCCGGCCCGGTGAAAGCGGCGCGCCGCCCGGTTTCAATAATTTCCATCTATACAGAAAAGCCCGATTTTGTTACATGTAACTTGTACTTCACGAACAGGGCAGACCCCGTCGTGGCCGAAAATGCGGTCCGCGTTCCCGGATGCCGTATGTCCTGACTTGTTGCGGGTTGCCGGGACACCGACAGGCGGGTCCCGTCCCGGCGGTTCCGAAGCCGGCTTCCGCGCCGGGCGCACGGCATGGCGACGCACCGGACCTCCGCGGACAATCTCACCATCAGCGTTGCATCGCGAGGCGATCCATGGAACAGGAATTCGATTTCGAAGCGGAAATTGACGAGATGTTCGAGGACCTGGGCGAGGCCGAGAGCCAGCCCGACGAGCAGGCGGCGTATTCGCCCGGGCTCATCGAGACCATGCATGAGCAGGAGCAGCGCCTGGAGTCCTGGCGGGTCCTCATGGTGGAGTACGTGATCGCGGCGTCCGCGTTTTTCGCGGCGGCCCGCAAGGGTGACGTGTCCGAGACCCGCCTCGCGATCGACCGGATCATGGAGATCCTGCCCGGTCTGAACCAGGCGCCGGGCCATGCCGGCAGCATCCTGATTCGCCACGTGGGCCGGGGAGTGGAAGGAGAGGGGACGGTGTCCGAGCGATGGGATTACTCGGTACACCTGGGCGCCCTGCGCATGGACATGGACGCGGTCAAGGCCATTGTCCAGCGCCGGGGCTCCTCGGCCGTGGAACTGGACACTCATGCACGCCGCGCCCTGGACGCACTGGCCTCGTTCGGCATACTCACCGTACAGGCGCCGGTCGGCCCCAAGGACGCCAAAATCCGCGACCTGGTTCGTTTCAATTTCAATGCAATGGCCGCCTACTTCACCGTCATCTGCGGCGGGGCCATAAGAAATCCCTCCATGGCGGCCCGGTTGGAACGGCTGCCCATCGTGTACGACGAGAAGGGCCGGCCAGACCCCAATCTCACGTGCCTGGCCGCCATGAGCGGGATGTCCGCCCGCGCCATGCAGAACGTGGTGCGCAAGGTGGCCGCGCAACTGGCCGACGCCGGACCCGGCCATGTGTTGTCCAGGTATGCCGGGGTGTACGACGCCATATTCGCGTTCGAGAAAATGCGCAAACAGCTTGTGCGGCCACCGGTGGAGGTGAACAATCCCCGTTGGCTCGTGTCCACGCATCGCCGGGAGGCCGTGCGCGAGGGCCGGTCCCGGGTCGTGCGAATGGTGGTGGCCAACTTCGGCAAATGGTCCCAGGACACCAGCCGGACCACGGACAGCCTGTACGCGGAGGACTTCGGCTCCATCGGCGCTTTCCAGCTGGCCGAACGCCTTACCCTGGCCACCCGGCTCCTGGACGCGGCCAAATCCTTTTCCATCACCGACAAAAAGGGGAAGGCCGCGGCCCAGGCAGCCACCTCGGAGGTTTTGCGCAACCTGCGCACTCGCCTGCTCATGGTGCGCGACGAGGTGCTGGAAGACCTGATCGTGGAGGACGGCCTCATCGAGGCCAGGGTCGGCGGCGTGGGCAGGGGCAAGCGGCGTTGCGACACCCAGGTCCTGGAACTGGTGAGATTCCTGCAGCAGCGCTCCGCCACCAAGGCCAAGATGAAGACCATGCTCACCGAAAAGGTGGTCTTCGGGGACGAGGATTACGAAAACATCAGCCGGGACTTCGGCATCACCCCCCAGGAGGCCGAGGAGCTGGTGGGCGTGCTGCGCGGATGCTTTGCCGAGGACCGCACCTTTTTGCGCCCCGAGTTCGAAAAGAGCATCCCCACGTTCCTGAAAAACGAGGACAAGGTCTTTGAATTCCTGTGGCATTACCTGGAAGAAAACCTCAGGCCCCAGGACCGTATCGCCTTCCTCAACTCCCTGCAGGTGTACATCGACCGCATGAAGGCGCCCTACAAGACCCTCAACATCCTCATGCGGGACTTCGTGCACGATCCCGAGGTGGTGCGCTTTTCGGACCGCAACGCCCTCATGCTGGCCAACTCCCTTTTGCGGCGCTACAACAAGGAACTGCACCAGGACATCGAAAAGACGCCCGCGGACGTGCTCAAGGTAAAGTCAGGCCTGGACGAGGGTGCCGTGCGCTGGGCGGCCCGGCTCATCGAGGACGACAGGGAGCGCTTCTTCTCCAAGGTGCGCACCATCCACCGCTGGATGCGCGAGGCCCTGGACCCGGAAACCTGCTCCCATGACATGCCCGTGCGGTTTCTCATCACCCTGGAGTGGGAGCTGTACCTGTATCTTTCCCTCATCGGCGGCAACGACGCGCGGGTGGTGGTGGAAAGCGCCCTCCGGGAGTACGGTTCTCCCGAGTCGGAGATCTACCATCAGCGGGACAGCCGGAAATGGCTGCCCTACCTGATCACGCTGCTGGAAGCATCGGTGCGCGGCCTGGCCCGGGTCAGCGGTTCGGAACTGCTCAGCACCCTGTTGGTCATCACCCCCAGGACCGAGGCATTCGCCGCACTCTCCGACGATCCGGCCTATAAGGAACAGGTCAACACCCTCATGGCCTTCTTCGTGGAGCTGATCCAGGAGTTGTACGAGAAGGAGGACATGGGAGGGTAGGGGCAGAAGAAAGACGGTACCGCGTCAGGGTGGGAGGCGCGTGACATTCCCGGGCGGAGGCTGGTGTTGCCGGGGGCCAGGAGGGAATGCTGTCTGCTTTCAATGGTTTGCACCTGAATCCGTGACGAAAATATTGAAAAAACTTTCAAGAACCCCATAAATCGGGCTTTCCGCACCACCTGAGACCGCTCACGGATTCAGGTTGCAGTTTTGTGAGGCGTTACGGGATTTGGCGGTTTTTGATGAGGAGCATCGGTAATTCCGGATAAGTGGTAGTGTAGCTGGACCTTGAATGACGTGGGCGCGAATTTTTTCCATTAGTAGAGAAAAAGTTCTTGCGTTTTTGTTGAACCTCCTTTATTTTTTGAACCAGGTTCAATAATCGAAAGAGGTTCAGAGGGGCCGCGACCCGGCCTCCCGAGCCATGATGTATCAACTCCAATGCACCAAGGGGAGCGCCGATGGCTCAAAAACTCAACCTGGTCACCGGTGCCTGCGGATTCACCGGCATGCACCTGGTCAAACAACTCCTCGATGACGGCCAGAAAGTCATCGCCACCGACCTCGCCTCGGGACTGGACAGCCCCAAGGCCCGCATGATCGCCAAAAACCTCGGCCTGGATTTCAGCCACAAAAACTGCACCGTAATTCCCGCGGACCTTACGGACAGGGCCTCCCTGACAAGGCTTTTTGAAAAACCCGTCACCCACGTGTTTCACACCGCGTCCCTCTACGATTACAGCGCACCCATGGAGATGCTGGAAAAGGTCAACATCCAGGGCGGGGTGAACATGTTCGACCTTGCCGTGGAATGCCCGACCCTGGAACGATTCGTCCACTGGAGCACCTGCGGAGTGTTCGGCAAGCCATACTGTTCGGCGGAGGGGGGCAAGTGCAACCTCCCGTTTACCGAAGACTGCCCGTCCCCCAGAAATACCCCCATCAACCTTGACCATCCTCCTGGAAATCATCTGGTCAATGACTACTCGATTACCAAATGGAAGCAGGAGCAGATCGCCTGGAAGTATCACAAGGAAAAGGGGCTGCCCCTCACGGTGGTTCGTCCCGCGCCCATTTACGGGCCGGGCAGCGATTACGGGCACGGCGGCATCATCCTCGCCGTCAACAAGGGGCTTCTTCCCGCCATTCCCAAGGACTCGAGGAACTACATCACCACGAGCGTCCACGTTCAGGACGTGGCCGGATTCGCCCGGTTCATCGCGGACAGGGACGACGCGCTGGGCGATGACTTCAACATCGTGGACGACAGCATCATTTCCTACCACGAGTTTCTGCACTACATCGCCCTGTTGCTGGGTCGCGGGATGCGGGACATTCCCCTGGTCAAGCAGAGCATGCTGCGTCCCGTGAGCGTTGCCGCGGCCAAGACCTGGGTGTGGCTGGAGCGCAATTTCAACGTGCCCAGGGTTCGGGTGCTGGAGGTGGGCTCGGCCACCTACATGGCTTCAAGCTATTGGATTTCCAACAAGAAAAGCAAGGACGCGGGATACGGATACCGTTATCCCGACGTGAAGGAAGGCCTGCGTGACACCCTGGACTGGTTTCGGCGCGTCGGCTGGCTGGAACACTCCTACAATCCGGACGCCGCGTGGAAGGACAAGGTGGCGTAAAGCTCCACAATGATCGGGAGTCAGGCCGGGGGTTGGGCCGCTGTCCGGAAAACACGTTGTTTCCGTGTTTTGCCGAAATCCTTGTGGCCCGGGGCCCGTTTGCGTATCGCCCTGGCAAGCCGGGCGCGGTACATGGCGCCCCGGGCCAGGGACCGGGGTTCCACGCCGAAGTAGAGTTTGTGCCAGAGCATGGCCGATACGGCGGCGTCCAGGGCCATTTCGCTCGGCCGGACCCCTGGCATGTACTTCAGCCGCAAGGCCTGGGCTTCCTCGAACGTGGGCACCACCACGGCCTGCCCTCCGGGGCCCGGAGCCACCAGGCCTCCATTGCGCAAGGCCTTGAAGCGTCGCGCCGTTTCCGCCTTTGTGGGCCCGCAGATCATGGCGCAATGTCCGCACGTGAGCACACGCTCGTCTTGAATGTCACCGGAACGTGTCACGCCGAGGGTCCGGGCGAAGTTTTCCAGCAGGCGAAAGCGGTCCGGTTCGTTCAGGCGTTCGGGGTTCTGGTCGACGTAGGCGTCGATCACCTCCCGGGGGTGAAGGTCGGCTCCGATCCGGCGGATCAGGTCGAAGCGGGGTGTGGAGTCGCCCACGGTGGCGGCCTTGGCGAGCATGGCCGCGCGCAATGACGCCTTGTTGTCCGCGTCCGGCACCCTGCCCACCCATTCCTGAATCCACTGCGTGCCCCACGTGGTCCACTTGCGGTCCGGAGAGAGGGAATGCAGGCCGAAACAGGCCGCGTTGCAGAGGTCGATTCCGCGGCGCCTCCCACGGGGGTGCAGCGAGCCGGAAATCAGGACGTATTCCTCCTCCTCTTCTCCGAACATTCTGGCGACGCACCCCTGCACGCACATTTTGCAGCCGGCGCATTGGCCGTCGATGTAATGGCGGGGAGCATAGCGGGGCGGATCGCTTCTCAAAACCGCCCGCGTAACCACCGTGCCAAGGTACATGGCGGCGCCGTATTCGTCGCATTTCACGTTTCCTGACCAGCCCTGGGCCGCGATTCCAGCGGCGATTGCGCCGAATCGGTGTGAAAAGTCCGGCACCGTGGCAAACACATCCGGGGTACGCCGATACCGATTGTTGGACGCCACTTCCAACGCGTCGTACCCCAGGGACCGTATGTATCCGGCCAGGTGCGCGGCCAGCCGGTAGGTCCCCTGGTTGCCCCGTATCTGATCCAGGTTGTGGGGCGCGGGGTTCGTCTTGCCCAAAAACGCATGTATGGCGTCGGTGTCCATGGGAAGGGCGAAGCTCACGATGGAGCGCGCTTTTGGCATTATGTAGGAGGGGGAAAGGGATGGCGGCCCGATCAGGCGGTCAGGCCCGGCCAGGCCGTAAACTTCGACTCCGTGACTTTTCAGGAAATCCTTGATCCTGCGTTCGGTACTGCTCATGCTGCTCCTGCTTTCAATTCCACGAGATGCCGGGCATGTCCGGGGCCTCCCGGTCACTGCATGAAGCTCGCCACGTAGTGGGTGTCCTCCGGTAACGCACCCGCCTCCGGAGCAGGGACCAGAACCTTCCAATGCCCGTCCAGACCGGTTTCTCCGGCCGCGAGCTCGAAGTGGCACATGGCAATGCCCATGTCCAGCCGTTGCAGGTCAACGGGCCCCATCCTGTTGATGTAACCGGCCGACCGGGAGAGATAAAGATGAAAGATTTCATCCTGCCTTACCAGGCGCCATGGCTGCTTGTTGGAGGCTGACGGGCCGATGCGCACGCTTTCCAGGCATTGCGCGTATTTTCCGGCAAGGCTTTTCGTGAGGGGCCTGCCGAAATCTCCGTCGAAAAACAGTTCTTCGAACGGTTTGCGGTTCTTGGACCCCGCCCCCATGCGAAACACCCTGTCCACCAGACCGCGGCGGCTGGCCCTGTAACCCACGGGGCTGATGGCCGGCAGGATTTCGTCTTGTCCCAGGGAAAGGCGGTCGGCAAAACCCTTGCGTTTCAGGGTGCCGCCCAGCCAGCAGGTGCCCAGGTCCAGCGACGTGGCGAACAGAATGATTTTTTCGAACAGGTAGGCAAAGTCCTCGAGGTCCTTTGCCTCCCGGACCACGGCGCCGGCCAGTACGTGGCGGGCTCCCCTGATCACTCCATACGTTCCGGAAAGCCGGGCCTTCTGGTCGTCCGTGGCATCCAGCACCGCGAAACGGCATTGACCGCCGAAGGGCGGATTTCCCGGGGCCTCGCAAAAGGCGCGCAGCCGGGCCAGGGTCTCGCCGTCTATCGGCCTGTCGTTGTAGGTTCTCCACGAATGCCGTTGCCTGATGGTTTTGATCGGGTGTTCCAGTCGTTGCATTATTGTCCCTGGGATGAAAGTTGTCGGCCGGGGTCCGCCATGAACCGTGGCCCGGCGCGTCATTTTGCCGACGGTTTTACGGGCACCGCCGCCGCCCGCAGGTCCACCAGGGATTTTCGTACAGCCCGGGCGAACATCCATGGGGCGTAGCGGTACACCCGCCACAAAAACCCGGCGTGGCGGGTCACCACGATGATGCCCCTGTTTCTCTCCACGCCGGTCAGTATGATGCCTGCCGCTGTTTTGGCGTCCATGGCCTTGAACGGAGCGTTTTCCAGAATCTTCTGGATGTCCATGCCCCGGACGTCCGCGGTGGCGAAAATCGGTGTATCGATGAGACCGGGGCATACCACGCTCACGTTTACGCCGTAATGTTCGGCTTCCGCGCGCAGGGTGTTGGTCAGCCCCACCACGGCGTGCTTGGTGGCGTTGTAGGCAATCTGTCCGGGCAGCGCCACGAGGCCGGCCACAGACGCCGTGTTCACGATATGGCCGTGCCCCTGCTCCACCATGATCCTGTACGCCGCCGTGGTCCCGTATATCACGCCCCACAGGTTCACGTCGATGATGCGGTTCCAGGCGTCGAGATCCATGTGTATGGCCTCTCCGCCCACGCCGACGCCCGCGTTGTTGAACACGTAGTCCAGACTGCCCCGCTCCTTTGCGGCGCGTCCGAGCAGGTCTTCCACGTCCATGGATTTGGTGACGTCCAGGATGACGGCTTCGGCAAGGCCTCCGTTGGAAACGATGCGTTGCGCCGTCCCCGCGACTCCCGCCTCGTCAACGTCCGCCGCGTACACATGGGCGCCGCGGCGGCCCAGTTCCCGAGCCACCGCTTCCCCGATACCCGACGCGGCGCCGGTCACCACCGCGGTCTTTCCCTCGAAAACGCTCATGGTCTCCCTCCCGTGAAACTCCGTGGGTCTCAGTCCACGGCCACCTCCACCTTGCACCGGTTGCACCGCCTGGCGCCCCGGAACAGGGCGTTGCCGCAATCCGGACAGACGTACCTGGCCTCCTCGTCCGCCACGTACTGTTCCGTGCCCACCTCCCGCCAGTGGGGAATGGCCCGCATGATCACGCGTTTTCCCACCGGAAGCGGGAAATTTTCCGCGAAGGCGCAGGGGAAGTCATCGCATTGATGACAGCCCTCGTAGCCTTTTTGCGCCACGCAGCTTTTAAAGGGGCACTCCCGGCAGAACAGGAACGGCTCTTCGGACCGGCAGCCCAGGCAGTGGATGTCGTCCACCGTGAGGTCGTCGCTTCCCGGAATCTTGCCCTTGTACACGCCGACCAGCCGCTCCCTGAATTTTTCATTGTTGTCGCGGGTGGCGATGTACACGGCACAGACTCCGCAGTACAGTCCGCAGGGTGCAAGCAGTTCACGATTGACATTGGACATGAAAAACCTCCCTTGAACGGGGTTCGAGGCAATGGTGAGCCGGAGCGCGCGTGATGGACGGGTGATGGTCGCACGCACCGGAAGGTTTTACACGGCACTGCAGGCCGAACCGTGTTTGCACCATATCCGTTTTGAGGTAAAAAGAAAAGGCGTGGACCAGGCAGGCATGGACCAGGCGATGAGACGCCGGGTGTTCTCCGGGGGCACAGGTCCACCCGGGGAGGTGTTCGCCATGGAGGCGAAAGTCCTGGTGCAAGGCCGGGCCCGTGTGCGGGAAAACAATTTCGGTAAACGGTTCTGACCATTGCGGATTTGGTTCCCTCCCGAAAAAGGGGACAACTTTCACATTGATAATCGACCCGCCTTTTGTTATTTCTCCGGGACCGGTTGCGAAAACCCCAGCCGCACCGGGCCAGGCATTTTTCGGGCGGACCGGCCCCGGTTGGCGGACCTTGGTTTGCCCGTTCCATATTTATCAGCCTGTTGAAAAACGCGATCTGCGGCGTTGCGCGTCATTTCCCCTCAACGCGACGTACCGCAAGTACGCCTTGTTCCTCGAAATTCGCGCGCCTTGCATCTCATCGTTTTTGAACAGGCTGCAAATTTCGAGATTTTCAACGGGCTCTTATGATCCACGTACATTTCCATGGAGGGTTCCATGACCAAGATTTTACCCGAAGAGGCCTATGCCTTCGAGGATGTACTGCTCATTCCCGCCTTTTCCGAAATCATGCCCAGGGACATCGACGTTCGCACGCGGCTCACCAGAAGGGTGTCGTTGAACATACCCATAGTGAGCGCGGCCATGGACACGGTGACCGAGGCCATGACCTGTATCAGCCTGGCTCGTGAGGGCGGCATGGGCTTCATCCACAGGAACATGGACATCGATTCCGAGGTCCTGGAGGTGGACAAGGTCAAGAAGTCGGAAAGCGGCATGATCGTGGACCCCATCACGATCCGGCCCGACGCCAGGGTCCGCGAGGTCCTCGAAGTCATGCAGCAGTACCGCATATCGGGCGTCCCGGTCACCCAGGGCGACAAGCTGGTGGGCATCGTGACCAATCGCGACCTGAGGTTCGAAACGAACCTGGACAGGCCGGTGTCCGAGGTGATGACCAAGGACAAACTGGTCACCGTGCCCGAAGGGACCACCCTCGAAGAGGCCAAGAAACTCCTGCATGAGCACCGCATCGAAAAGCTGCTCGTCATCAAAAAGGACACGGGCGGACTCATCGGCCTGATCACGATCAAGGACATCGAGAAGATCAAGAAATATCCCAACGCCTGCAAGGACTCCATGGGACGGCTTCGTTGCGGCGCCGCGGTCGGCGTCGGCCCGGACATGGAGGAGCGCACGGAAAAGCTTTTGGCCGCCGGCGCTGACGTCATCCTGATCGACGCGTCCCACGGGCACTCGGGCAACGTGCTCGAAGCGATCCGGAAGCTCAAGGAGGATTTTCCGGACATCGACCTGGTCGCGGGCAACGTCGTTACCGCGAAGGGCGCCGAGGACCTCGTCAAGGCGGGCGTGGACGCCGTCAAGGTCGGTATCGGGCCGGGCTCCATATGCACCACCCGGATAGTGGCGGGGGTGGGCGTCCCCCAGGTCACGGCCATCATGAATTGCCGCCCCACGTGCAACAAGTACGATGTGCCCCTGATCGCGGACGGCGGCATCAAGTTCTCCGGGGACCTCACCAAGGCCATCGGGGCGGGCGCTCATTGCATCATGGTGGGCAGCCTGTTCGCGGGCACGGAGGAAAGCCCTGGCGAGATGATCATTTTTCAGGGGCGCAGCTACAAGGTGTATCGGGGTATGGGTTCTCTCGAGGCCATGAAGTCCGGCAGCCGGGACCGTTACCACCAGGAGGAAACCGAGGACGTGGAGAAGATGGTGCCCGAGGGGATCGTGGGCCGGGTTCCCTATCGCGGGTCCCTGGCGGCGAATGTCTACCAGCTCCTGGGCGGGCTCAAGTCCGGCATGGGATACGTCGGCTGCCGCACCATCGACGAGTTGCGGGAAAAGGCGCGCTTCTGCAGGATTTCCGTGGCCGGCCTGAAGGAAAGCCACGTGCACGACGTGATCATTACCAAGGAAGCGCCCAATTATCGCCTGGATTGATCCAGCCGGACCAACCCGGCAAATGCTCATCCCGGGTGGGCCTGCGGTCCCCGCGGCACGCGATCCACGGTTCATCTTCCCACGCGCCACCGTTCACCCGGTTTGAAACAGGCCGCCCACCGAACCTGCGGCCTCTTCCGACAGTACGCGAAGCGCCTTGACCCGGACATCTTCCGGGTCCGGGCGCACTGCATGTAAACCAAATTCACCATTAAACATACCCAAGGTGCGCCATGGCCGATTTTGTCCATCTGCATGTCCACACCCAGTACAGCCTTCTCGACGGCGCCATCCGGCTGGATCCGCTGATGACCCGGGCCGCGGAGTTCGGAATGGATTCCGTCGCCATTACGGACCACGGCACCATGTTCGGCACCGTGCATTTTTACGAAAAGGCGAAAAAGGCGGGCATCAAGCCCATAATCGGCTGCGAGATGTACCTGGCGCCCCGGGGCATGGAGGACAGGACCCCGGCGGACAAGGACATGCGCCACCTCGTGCTGCTGGCCAAAAACCGGGAAGGTTACGTGAACCTGTGCAAGATGGCCACCGACGCCCAGTTCAAGGGCTTCTACTACAAGCCTCGCATCGACAAGGCATTGCTCAAAACCCATTCCGAAGGGCTGATCGCGCTCTCCGCCTGTCTGGGGGGCGAGATCCCCAAGCTCATCATGGATGGGAAGATCGAGGAGGCCGACGAGGCCGCGCGGTGGTACCGGGACCTTTTCGGGGAAAACGGGTTCTTTCTGGAGGTCCAGGAAAACGGGATGGACGACCAGGTCAAGGTCAACGAAGCCCTTCGGGACATGTCCCGGCGGCTGTCCATCGGCCTCGTGGCCACCAACGACTGCCATTACCTCCTGCCTGATGACGCCAGGGCACACGAGGTCCTTTTGTGTATTCAGACCCAGAAGACGGTGCATGACAAGGACCGGTTCCATTTTGACTCGGATCAGCTTTACTTCAAGTCGCCGGGGGAAATGGCCGCCGCCTTCGCGGAGTATCCGGGCGCCATTGAGAACACCCGGCTCATTGCGGACCAGTGCAACGTGGAGATGGATTTCAACACGTACCATTTTCCGCATTTTCCGGTGGAGGAGGGCGAGGACGAGGAGTCCCTGCTGCGTAAAAAGGCGTGGGAGGGCTTCGAGGGTCGGATGAAGGTGATTCGCCGGAACAATCCGGACGTGGACGAAGAGAAGTACAAAAAGCAGCAGGAGTATGAGCTCGACGTCATCTGCAACATGGGTTTTCCGGGATACTTTCTGATCGTGGCCGACTTCATCCAGTACGGAAAGCAAAACGGCATTCCCGTGGGGCCGGGCCGCGGTTCCGCGGCCGGCAGCATCGTGGCCTACAGCCTGGGCATCACGGACCTGGACCCCATCGAAAACAAGCTCATCTTCGAACGCTTTTTGAACCCGGCCCGCAAGAGCATGCCGGACATCGACGTGGATTTCTGCATCAACGGCCGGGAGCGGGTGTTCGAGTACGTTTCCAAAAAGTACGGCGGCCCGGAGCGGGTCTGCCAGATCATCACGTACGGGAGCATGAAGACCCGGGCCGTCCTGCGGGACGTGGGACGCGCGCTGGGTATGCCCTTTGACGAGGTGGACCAGATCGCGAAGATGGTCCCGGACGTGCTGGGCATAAGCCTGGCGGAGGCCCGGGAGCAGGAACCCAGGATCAACGAAGAGGCCGGGCGCAATCCGAACGTGGCCCAGATGCTGGAGGTGGGCGGGGTATTGGAAGGTCTGCCCAGGCACGCCTCCGTGCATGCCGCCGGAGTGGTCATAGGGGACAAGCCCCTGGTGGAGTACCTGCCCCTGTTCAAGGGCAGGAACGACGAGGCGGTTACCCAGTACGACATGAAATGCGTGGAGAAAATAGGACTGGTCAAGTTCGATTTTCTCGGCCTCAGGAACCTCACGGTCATCGACAAGGCCCTGTCCCTCATTCGCGAGCAGGGAAAGGAAGCGCCCGACATCCTGGACCTGGACATGCAGGACCCGCGGACCTTCGCCCTGTTGCAGGCCGGGGATACCACCGGCGTGTTCCAGCTGGAAAGCAGCGGCATGAAGGAACTGATGATACGCCTGCGCCCCGAGTGCTTCGAGGACATCGTCGCCCTGGTGGCCCTGTACCGCCCCGGCCCCCTGGATTCCGGCATGGCCGAGCAGTACGTCATGCGCAAGCACGGACAGGCGGAGGTGGACTACATACTTCCCCAGTTGGAGCCCGTGCTCAAGGATACCTACGGAGTCATCATCTACCAGGAACAGGTCATGCAGATAGCGGCCACCCTGGCGGACTACTCCATGGCCGAGGCCGACGACCTTCGAAAGGCCATGGGCAAGAAGATACAGGAACTGATGGCCAGGCACCGGGTACGGTTCCTGGAGGGCGCGGAAAAGAACAACATCGACCTGAAAAAGGCCGAACACATCTTCGACCTCATGGAAACCTTTGGCCGCTACGGGTTCAACAAGGCCCACTCCGCCTGTTACGGACTCATCGCCTACCAGACCGCGTACCTCAAGGCCCACTATCCCACGGAGTTTCTCGCGTCGCTGCTCACCAGCGAAATGAGCAACTCGGACAAGATCGTCAAGCTCATCAACGAATGCAGGACCCATGACATTCCGGTGCTGCCTCCGGACATCAACGTGGGACAGAAGGAATTCACGGTAAAGGACGGCAAGATCGTCTTCGGCCTGCGCGCCGTCAAGAACGTGGGAGAGGGCGCCATCGAGGCCATGGTGGAGTCCCGCCGGGAAGGACCGTTTACCTCCATATACGACTTCTGCGAGCGGGTGGATTTGAGGAGGGTGAACAAGCGGGTGGTGGAAAGCCTGATCCACTGCGGCGCCTTCGATTCCGTCTCGCCCAACAGGGCCAGCCTCGCAGCCGGATTGGAAGGCGCATTCGACTACGGCCAGCGCATGCAAAAGGAGAAAAACGACCCGCAGATGGGTCTGTTTGAAAGCGTGACCGAATCCATGCCCGAACACCATCCCGAGTTGCCGGACGTGCCGGAGTGGGACGACATGGTGCGTCTCAACCACGAAAAGGATACCATCGGCTTTTTCATCACCGGTCACCCCCTGGACGCGCACAGGGACATCATGGACAAGTACACCAACGCGAACACCTCCAACGTCAGGGAGATGGGCGGCAGGAGCGACCTGCGGGTGGGTGGTATGGTGCAGACGGTGAAACAGCACCAGGCCAGGGGCGGCCCCATGGCCTTCGTGACCATCGAGGACTATCACGGAACCATTGAAATAGTGGTGTTTCCCTCCCTGTTCGCCAACGTGTCCTCCATGCTGGTTCCCGATTCGCCCGTCCTGGTGCGGGGCAGGGTGGAAGCCGACGAGAAGAATGCCAAGATCCTGGCCGAGCAGGTCATCCCCATGGATCATGCCGAGCATGTCTGGACCACCAGCGTGCACATCCGTGTGGACATGTCCCGCATGAACAGGGACATTCTGGAAAGACTGCGGGACCTGTTGCGGGAACACAAGGGAGGCACCAGGGGGTTTTTGCACATGGTGCTGCCGGACAAGGCGGAAACCGTGATCGCCCTGCCCGATGACTTCAGCGTGAGAGCCAGCCGGGTGCTTTCGCATGAAGTCTGTGCGCTTTTCGGATACAACGCCCTCAGCACGCAGTGCCAGCCAGCCCCGGACAAGGGAGGCAACGGCGATGGCCGTGGCAGGCATTACCGGTCCGCGCGCAACTGAGACGAAGAACCTCGGCAGTGATCGCCCGCATCCGTAAGTGGCGTGTTTTACATAAAATCGACTTGCCACGAATTTCACGGGTTTGGTATACTCGCCTGGATCATCATCCAGGACAAGAATCGATTCATGTTTTCCCGATCACCGTCCACCCGGGGGGCGACTCCAGCCTTGCCGACCAGGACTCGTCCCGAAACCATGTAGCGGGTATCCACGGATTTGACAAAATACATCCCTGTCATACTGGCCCTGTTCATTGTCTGCGGCTCGGTCGTGGAGCCGGGCCTCGCCGCGCCTCCGAATGCTCCCCCGGAAGCCCCCGGCAGTGCCCTGTTCGACCGGCGAAACCGTCTGGAACTGGAGGAGACGGTTCGCGCCATGGGCGGCTTCACCCCTGTAGGGAATCTGGCCCCGGAGCGTACGCCCGGGGAAACTCCGGACATGTCCGACGTGGTCGCCCAACGGTTCGAGTTCGTGGGCAACAGGGTGTTTGCTTCCAGTGTGTTGCGGGATGTCGTCAGCCAGTATGTCGGCCAAAGGATGACACCGGAGGTGCTGGACGATGTGACCGGCGCGGTTACGGACTATTACGTGGATCGCGGATACATCAATGCCGTGGTCCTGCCCGTGCTGGGGAAGGCCGGGGATGCGGTGGAACTGCACGTCGTGGAGAGCGACCTCACGATGGTGCAGGTGTCCGGAAACAGCTGGCTCAACACGGCTTATATAACCAGGCGGCTGGGATACCGGACCGGAGACAGGCCGGTGCCCCTGAACGTCATGGACCTGGAAAACCGGCTCGCCCTGCTCAGGCGGAACCCGCGGATAGAGAGTATCACCGCCACGGTGGGCCCCGGGCCCCGGAGGGGGGAATCCGCGCTCTATGTGAAGGTCAGGGAGGCAAGGCCCTACCAGTTGTCCTTCACGTTGAACAACTACAATCCGCCCGGCGTGGGAGCCCTGCGCGGCGAAACCCGCCTTTCCCACATCAACCTCTCAGGCATCGGAGACAGCCTTGCCATGAGCTACGCGCTGTCCGAAGGGGCCAATGAATACCAGTTGACCTACACGCTGCCGGTCGGATGGCGGGGCACCACCCTGGGCGTGGACCTGGAACGGGAGGAGTCCACCCTGGTGGTTCCACCCTTTGACGAACTCGACGTCAAGAGCAAGACCGTCACCGCTGGCCTGACCGTGAAGCATCCGTTTTATCGGGACGCCTCCCACCGGCTCCTGCTGGGTATTCGCGGCGACCATGCCTACGGCAAGACCCGGCTGCTGGGTCAGCCGTACTCGTTCTCCCAAAATGTCGATTACGGCAAGAGCACCGTGAATACGGGCAGGCTCCTGGCCGAGTGGACCTACTCCTCGTCACAGAGGATCGCCGCGGCTTACACGCTTTTGAGCACCGGCGCCGTGGAGCGGCGCCTGGAACCGGACGAGCGCTTCGTCAGCTGGCTCGGCCAGATATGGTTCATGGAAAGACTGGAATCCGTGGGCAGCGTTCTGGTGGCCAGGGCAGACGCGCAGGTTTCGGACAATGACCTTCCACCGTCGGAAAAATTCTCCATCGGCGGCCATGCCTCGGTCAGAGGATACCGTGAACACCAGATGACCACGGACTGCGGCGTCATTGCTTCCCTGGAATGGCGGGTGGCCCTGGGGCATCTCAGGGTTCCCGGGGTGAACATGGAACCGGACGACGGCGGGTTTCAGCTGGCCTTTTTCTGCGACTATGGCAAGGGCTGGATGAAAAAGGGCGCCGATCCCACCCCTGACGAGATATTCAGCGTGGGCATCGGCTTTCTGTGGGCCGTCACGGACAGGACCGACTTCCGCCTTTACTGGGGCAAGGACCTGCGCGATCCCGAAGACCCGCCCGACTACGATTTTCAGGACGAAGGCGTGCACTTCGAATTTCGCACCCTGGCCTTCTGACACTCCGGCCATGGCTCCATGCGTCGCCTCGGACGGGCCGGCCAGGGGCGCGTGTTCCCGGCCCCGGTTACCTTCCCCTGAATCCGTGACGAAAATATTGAAACAACTTTCAGGAACCCCATAAATCGGGCTTCTGGCGTGTCCTTGAACAAATCTTCGTTTCACCCGGTGGGTGAAAGGCTTTTTCGCCCTCCGGGACGGCCTCATGCGGCGCGTCTGCGGCGTCAGGGCCCGGCCGGCGTACTTTGGTACAGCCGGCAGGTCTCTTCCTTGCATCCGCACCACCTGAGACCGCTCACGCATTCAGGCTTCCGTGAACGGTTCCCCTCATCCCTGCCACGTGTGCCGCCCCCGGGCCGGAATGAAGCCCTTTCAGGCCGCCGGGTCGAGTCCGGACAAGTCTTTTGGTCACGCCGGTTCCGGCACGAACGTCTTCAGGAATCGCAATATTCGGTTGGGTACCTTTTCGGGGTGCTCCAGCAGCACGAAATGGGTTCCAAAAAGAACGCGCATCTTCTGCGCATTGGGCAGCCTTCGCACGAGCCGTTTGGACAGGTACGCGGGAGTCAACGGGTCCAGGGTCCCCCATACCACCAGCACGGGATGTCCAATGTCTCGCAGGTGATGGTACGTGGAGTGGGCGTCCAGTTCCTGGAACAGCCGCAGGTAGTTGTCGAAGCTGTGGCCGAAGACATCCTCAAGGTACTGGGCCAGGGCGTACTTGACCTGCCGGTTGCCGGTTATGAGGGAATAACTCATGCCCAGAAGGGACACTATGGGTCTGGCCAGCAGGACGTCCTTGGTGAATCTGGAGACGCTGCGTCTGCCGTGCAGAAATTCGATAAGGCCGTGAAGCGCCTCGTTCATGTATGGTATGCGGAATATGGGCTGGAAGCCGGTGGCCAGTGCGTGGCCGTAGGTGCCGTTGATCAGGACCAGTTTTTCGACCTCCTCCGGAAACAGGGCGGCGAATTCCAGGGCCACCTGCACACCCATCGACCATCCCACTACGGCGGACACCCTGCTGATTCCCTCCGCCTCCAGGATGCAGTGGAGGTCTTCGGCGTGGTTGTTGATGGCAAGACGCCGAACCGTGGCCCGGTCATCCGAATCGAACAGACCCCGATAATCCCAGGTGATGATGCGGTATTCCGGCCACACCTTCCTGATAAGGGGCTCCCACGTGTACAGTCGCCCTCCCAGGCCGTTGGCCACGGCAATCACCTTGTCCGTGCCTTCGCCCAGAGACTGGTAGGTGATGTTCACGCCGTCGCTGCTTTGCACCTGCCGGTCCACTAACCTGCCTTCCCAGAAGGGGACGTACTTCATGCCGGTATACCTCGTGCGCTCCAGTGGTTTTTCCGTCCAGACGCCGGATACCGCCCCGGGGTGCCCCACCCGTATCAGCCTGTTGAAAAACGCGATCTGCGGCGTTGCACTTCATTTCTCGTCAGTGCAGCGTACCATAAGTACGCATTATTCCTCGAAATTCGCGCGCCTTGCATCTCATCGTTTTTGAACAGGCTGCAAATCTCGAGTTTTTCAACGGGCTGGTATGCCGGTCCGACAAGGACGGCTCGAACCGCGTCTGACGCGGCTTGATCCTGCCTTTACGACCGGAAAAACGTAGCACAGGGCACATGCCTTGTAAACGGCGTTGTAACGCGGAAACAGGCCCTGGGAGCCGTTGCCGCGACCGGGCGAGGCTTCTTGGCCGGGAGTGCCGACGGCTGTCGGAAGTCCGGTTGCCACGAGGACGGGGGAGCCGTTTTTCGCATCCGGCGCAGTTGACATTTCGGGTCAAAAACGACTAATCTTCCAAAGATTTCCCGCTGTTTTCGAAACCCGATCCGGCACGACGACCATCAGGGATATCGAACCAGATGCCAGAGTCTCACGCTACAGCCTCACCGAAAACACCCTTTCCCCGGTTTTCCGGCGTGCTCCCCGGATTGTGCGCCGTGTTGCTGCTTCTGGCGATTCCGCCGGCGGCATGGGCCGCAGGCATCCCCCAATGGGGGGTGGCGGCCGGCGCGGTCGCGGGTTTCCACGGAGAAGACAGCGGGGCGGTTTCGGTCAAGGCGGCCTCCGAAGCGGTTGTCAAGGCCCTGGACCGGGCCCTGGTACGGGTTGTTGACGGCGAGGACTACATCCGGAACCATCGGATAATACAAAAAAACGTACTGTCCGCGGCTGCGGATTACGTTTCCCTGACAAGGACCCTGGAGACTGTCGCGGGACCGGAAAGCGTGACGGTGACGGTCCGGGTGTTTCCGGATTTCCGGAATCTTTTTCAAGCCGTGAACAAGGTCGGTGTCGAGCCGGTACAACCCTGGCTCCCCAGTGTCTGCACCGTGGTCGCCAACGGCGACGGGGGAGTGGGCAGGGCCGAGACCAGGGCCTGGCAAATGCTGTCCTCGGGCCTGTTCGACCAGGGTTTCCCCATCACCGGCCCGTACCCTGAGGACGCCGGGTCCCTGGATGCCGGGGCGTTGAGGGAGGCCGTGTCCGATGATGCGGCCGCTGCCCGGCTGGGCGCGAAGCACGACGCCGACATGGTCTGCGCCATGGAACTGGTGTCGGCCCTGGCCATGAGCGACCGGGGCGCCCGGGCCAATGCCCGGGCCCGATTGCGCGTGGTGGACGTGAAAACCGGCAGCCTTGTGGTCATGCTGGAAAGGGAGGTTGAAACCACGGGGGACGATCCCGCCGTCCTGCTGGGGCGGGCCGGCGCGGGGCTGGCTTCGGCCCTGGTGGTGCCGGTGTCGCGGGAGGTGGCCGCATGGGACGAGGGGAAACCCTCCGAGTCCTCCGGCTTCCGCGTCGAACTGCTCAATCCGGGCACGTATCTCGACGCGGTGCGGTTCGAGCAGGCCGTGCGCGGGTTGCCCAGGGTGGAAAAGTTCGCCGAGATATCCTTTGGCCGGAAGGTGCTGGTATGCAGGGCGGACTACTTTGGCCGGCGGGACGAACTGGCCGCCGCCATTTTTCGCACCGTGCGGGACAATTCCGAAATCGGCGGAATAACCTTTGTCAGGGCCGTGGACGACAGGCTGGTATTCGATGGCGGACTCGACGGCCCGGGCGCGGCGACCTCCGGGCCATGACAACGGGATGACAATCCCGGGTTCCGCGGCGGGACGCGCACATTCGACAATTCCGGGAGCATCCGGAATCTTCCCCGACCGAACCGCGCAAGGTTCGTGCAGGGGAGACTTCCCATGTACGGCGCGCAAAGCCCAGACCACACGAGTTGGGAGCGCGGGTACCACATCATATGGATTCACCACAATCTTGAGGAGGTCCCGACAATGACACTGGCCAATGAACCACCCAAGGACTTCAACCCCGAGGCATACCTGGCCTGCCTGGTGGCCGTCGCCAGGGCGGACGGGGACGCCAGTCCGGCGGAAAGGAATTACGTGAGCACCCAGGCCGCCTGGTTTGGAAAGGACCCCGAGACGCTGTGGAACTCGGTGGACGACGACAAGGTGGCCGAACAGTTGAGCGACCTGTCCCATGCCACCGCCATGTTCATCCTGCGGGACTGCGTGATCCTGGGACACATCGACGGGGCTTACGACGAGGACGAGCGGGACCATGTCCTGGCCCTGGCCAGGGCCATGGGCGTGCGCGAGGAGAGGGTGATCGAACTGGAAAAATGGCTGGACGAATATTTCCGCCTCGTGGCGCGCGGCGAAATCCTGTTCACGCAACCATGATCCGGCTGCCCCGGGACGCCAGACTTCCCGGCCTGTCCGGCGAACCGGAGGCGGGCCGCGAGGGGCGGCCATGAGCGTGTTTTTCGCGTCCCTGTCAAACAGGGCCCGCACGGCGCGCCTTGCCGTCAGGCACCCCCGGTTTGCCGCCGCCATTGCCCGCCGCAGGCTCTGGGAAAGGGCCATGGCCGTGGCCCCGGGCCGGAACCTGATGCCCGGACGGCCCGTGGAAGTGGTGGTGGCGCTGACCTCGCGGTGCCAGTTGGCGTGCGGCATGTGCGGAATACGCAGGGTCATGGCAAGGCCACCCTACCGGGGCAGTGCCCTGGCCTACCCGGATCTCGCCCCGGCTCTTGACGAGGCCGCATCCTGGCGGCCTCGCCCGTACTTCAAGTTCACGGGCGGGGAGCCGATGCTTCTGGGAGAGGACCTGTTCCGCATCCTGGCCCATTGCCGGCAAGCGGGGCTGCCTGCGCGCCTGAGCACCAACGGCGTGGCCCTGGCCG
The DNA here is from genome assembly GCA_046542385.1 of Desulfatibacillaceae bacterium. GTDB lineage: Bacteria > Desulfobacterota > Desulfobacteria > Desulfobacterales > Desulfatibacillaceae > JBKHBM01. The sequence continues at coordinate 51,620 of JBKHBM010000002.1, forward strand.
ACCCGGAGGCGGCCCGGAAACTGGTTCGGACAGGCGTGGACGTGGTCACCGTGTCACTGGACGGCCCGGCGCATGTACACAATACAATACGGGGGAGGAAGTTCGCCTTCGACAGGACCGTGGCCGGAATCCGCAATCTGGGCCGGGAGAAGGCGGCGCACACGGGCCGTACGCCTCTTGTGCAGGTGAGCACCGTGATTCACGCCGGAAACTCCCGGTATGTCGAAAAGGTCCATGACCTGTGCCGGGCCCTGCCCGTGGACTGGTGGAACGTGCAGTTGTTGAACTTCGTGTCGTCCGAGGCCGGGGCCGAGGCGGATGAACTCGCGGAACAATGGGATCTTCCCCCTGGGCCGTGGAACGCCTTCGACAATCCGGAACTGCGGGATTTCGACCCGGCGGACATGTGCCGGGCCGTCGACCGGATCAAACGCCGGAACACCCCTTTTGTCATCAGTTTCCTGCGCACCGGAGGCTTCGACGCCAAGACCATGGCGACCTACCATGCCGGCAGCGAGAGTCCCCTTTTGAGGAAACGGTGCCCGGCGCCCTTTCTGAGCATGCACGTCGTGCCCACCGGCGACATGGTGTTCTGCATCGACTACCCTTATGTCGTGTATGGGAACGTGCGTACACACGGCCTGGAACAGGGCTGGCGATCCTCCGGTGCGAAACGCTTCCGGCGCATGGTCCTGGAGGAATTCAACACCCGGGGCAGGCCACTGCCCCAATGCAACCGGTGCAACTGGATGTTCAACTGAATCCAGGGAAGACGCAGCCCGCATGGCCTCGGCTTTTTGGAAAAACGACCCCCCCGTTCGGGATCCGGGATTGATCCTGTTGGCCTGGCTGGTCGTCCGGCTGCCCCTGGTCGTGTTCGGTCTGGCCCCCATGGTCCAGGTGGACAGCCTGTATTTCCGCACCTTCGCCACCGGCCTCCGCGACCCTCACAATCCATTCTTTTACGGGGAATTCCTCAAAATCCTGGGGCCTTACCACTCCATTGCCGCGCAGCACCTGTTCGTCCTTGTCTCGGCATGGGTCCTTTACGCCGTGGGGAGGGACGCCCTGTCACGGCGGGCAGGGCTTTTCGCCGGTCTTTTCGTGGCCGTCTATGGCGGCTATGTGCTGTACGCCCATTCCTACATGTCCGAAATCCTGTTCTGCTTTGTGCTGGCTCTCCATTTCGGGGCCCTGTGGCTCGCGGTGAGCCGGGAATCGGCCCCCTGGTTTTTCGTGGCCGGGTTGCTGGTCGGGGTCGCCGTGAACGTGCGGGCCGTGGCCCAATACCAGGTCATTGTCCTGGCTCTGGCCCTTGCCCCGTTTTACCTGCGCGGAGGCCGCCCGCGCGCATGGTTGAAGGCGACCGGTGCGCTGGCCGCGGGTTTTCTGCTGCTGTACCTGCCGGTTGCCGGGGCGGTCCGGGCCCATACCGGAAACTTCGGCATCACCAACGGATTTCCCAGGGCGGCCATGTATCGCCTGGTGTGGGATGAGTCCGCGCCGGTTTCCGCGGTGGAGGTGGATGATCCGCTGGCGCGGGAGGTCCGCGACTATCTCGCGGGGCTTGGCTATCGGTCGGACCGGATTTGGAACGGGGCATACGGGCACATCCGGAAGGAAATCCTCGGCAAACCCGATCCGGTCAACAATCGGGAGGTGGACCGCCTGGTCACGGATTTGTGGCTGGAATATGTCAAGACGTATCCGTTTCGCTACACCATGTATTCGATGGGGGAGCTTCTGTCGGTGATGACGGGGGAGATGGATTTGTCCTACATGCACGATTTTTCAAGGAGTACACTTGCCACGGGACCGGACAGCCGGTTGGCGGTGTGGGCGGAGCATGTCCCGCCTTCCGAAAGGGTGCTTGGGAGCCTGCACTTCCTTTATACGGTGCTTGCCTGCCTGCCGGGTTGTTTCCCCGTGGTCCTGGTGGTCCTGTCGGGGGGCGCCATCCTCCTGCGCCGCGCCTCCCCCCGGGCGCGGGTATTGCTGGTGCTCGTCCTGGCCACCATGCTCTATCTTCTTGTACCCCAGCATTTCGCAAGTATTGCCATCGTGCGCTACAAGCTGCCGTTTTTCATGGGATATGCCCTGGTCTTCGGTCTGGTCTGCGCCCGGCTGCCGGAGCGAATCACGAAATCCCGCGGGGGAAACCGGGAGCAGGGGGCCGAGGCAGTCGTTTCCGGGGCCTTGCCGGACGCTCACAGGGCCGTGACGGGAAAGGACCTCGGGGTATGTGCGGAATAGCCGGGAGGACGGGGCAGCCGGACCTGTCTCCGAAAAGGTGGGAAAAGGTGCTGGAGCGCCTGGCTCATCGAGGCCCGGACGGATCGGGACTGTACCGTGGTAACGGGGTCACCCTTGCGCATACCCGACTGAACATCCTGGACCCCACCGAGGCGGGCGACCAACCGATGAGCGATCCCACGGGCCGGTACACCATCGTCCACAACGGAGAGGTGTACAATTACGTGGAACTCAAAAAGGAACTTGAAAAACGGGGCATACGGTTCAGGTCCGGAACCGATACAGAGGTGGTACTGTGGTCATTCATCGTACATGGGGAACGGTGCCTCGACTCGTTCAACGGGATGTTCGCCTTCGCGGTATGGGACGAAAGGGAGCAGCGCCTTTTCCTGGCGCGGGACCGGATGGGCATCAAGCCCCTTTATTATTGCGTCTCGGACGGAAGGCTGATCTTCGCTTCGGAAATCAAGGCCATACTGGCCATGCGGGACGAAAGCGTCGTCCCCGACATGCGGGTCCTAGCCTATTTTCTCCAGACCCGGCACAATGATCTGGACCGGACCATATTCTCGGGGGTGAGCAAGGTGCCGCCCGGACATCGGGCCTGGTGGCGGGGCAAAGAACTCGACATGTCCATGTGGTGGGACCTGCCCGGCGAGCCGGCGGCGTGCCGGCCCGGCCACGCGGAGATGCTCGGGGAACTGATACGGGATTCGGTGAGGCTGCGTCTGCGTTCCGATTTTCCGGTGGGGTTGTTCCTGTCCGGTGGCGTGGATTCGTCCGGTCTTCTCGCGGCCATGGCTCCCTTCCGCAGCCCGGTCCACACCTACAATGCGGACATGGAGGGTCTTCGAGCCGGGGCGAATATCTCAACCCTGAGGGAACGATTCGGCAATACGCACCACGGGTTGTCAATGGGACCCGAAGCGGCGCGGCTTCTGCCCCGTATTGTGTGGCATTTCGACGACCTGTGCGCCGACCCGGCTTCCGTGCCCGTGTACCTGCTCTCCGAACTGGCCGGGCGGGAGGTGAAAACCGTACTCGCCGGGGAGGGGGCCGACGAGTTGTTCGCGGGGTACGAGCGCATGGCCATATTGTACCGTGCGTTTCAGGCGGCGCGGGTAGTCCCGTCCGGTCTTCTCCCCCTGTTGCCCGCCCTGTTGAGGATGGTGCCGCCCCGATGGGGTGACCTGTTGTTCCGGTACTACTCGATCATCGTGCCCGAGGGACTGGACCGGCTGGACTGCTTTGTCCGCAGCCTCGATGATCCGTGTACCGCCTACCAGGCCGTGCAGTCCGTGCTCATGCCGGACGAGGCGGAAAGCCTGCTGTTGCCGGAGCATGGCCGGGCTGCCGGCGCGCGGACCCTCTTCAGGGACACCATGGGGCCCTACATGGATTCCGGCCGCGGACCGGAGGCGGTGTGGCGGGCCATGCGTTTCGAGACGGCCAGGCGTCTGAACACGGACCTGTTGCTCAAGTGCGACGCCATGTCCATGGCCCACGGGCTGGAGTGTCGTGTACCGTATCTGGACCACCGACTGGTGGAAGCCGCCATGTGCGTTCCGGTCGGCCGGAACCTGGGATTGCGGAGCAACAAGAGGTTGTTGAGGCAGGCAATGGCACCGATGCTGCCGAAGGGAGTGGCCCGGACGCCCAAGGAGAACTTCTTCGTACCCATCCACCTCTGGCTGGCCACTCTGCGGCCCTGGATGGAATCCCTGCTGGAGAAAAGAGCCTTGCGAAGGCAGGGAATCTTCGATCCGGACCGGGTCTCCCTTCTCATGGAAGGCTATCGGGCGGGCAAACTCGTCCACGCCAGGGCTTTGTGGAATCTCATGTACTTCCAGTTGTGGTACGGAATATACGTGGAGGGGGACGGAGAACGGCCCGGGGTGCCGGAAGACTTGGGCCTGAATCCGTGACGAAGATGTCGAATGACCCTTCAAGGCCCCGCTGCCCGAATTCCGGAACTACCACCACACGGGTGGAATCCACTGCCTCCGGGCCCGAAGCCCGGCTCCCGGAATCGCCGGAAGCCAAAAAAACCGGGACGGCCGGGCCGCCCCGGTTGTCACGCCCGCTCGTCCATGCGGCAGAAGTCCCGTGCTACAACTCACCTTTGCCCACCGAGTTCAGAATCAGCGTGATCGGCCGTTCGTGCTCGTAGGTGGTGGCATGGTGGATGGGCACCGGACGGCGATATTCGCTGGTCCTGGGCTTGGCGGCGAGCCACTTCTCCCTGTTGGCTTCCACGATCTTGAAGGCGGCGGAGTTCAAATCCACCACGGTCCGTTCCAGCACCAGGGCCAGCTTGCCCTTGCGCTCCTCCAGGTGCATGAGAGGGGCGATGGGTACGCCCAGCGGCTGCCATCTGTCGAAATCCTGTTCCAGGTTCTGTATGGCCGCCATCTGGCCGGTGGCGCCGTTGGCGATGAGGGAGAACACGCAGCATCCCAGGTTGTAGGTGTACATGCAGTCAAACCGCGTGGGATCGCTTCCCCGGCCGTCATACCCGTAGAAGTGGGTCTGGGTCTTGAACCTGGGTATCGACTGCTTGAATATCTTCTGAACGGGGTGAGGAACCTTCTGCTCTTCCGAAATGGCGCCGGCGCGCTCCAGGGTCGTTTTCAGGGTGCGGTGGCTGATGATGTCCTCGATCATCAGCAGATACTCGCCGTTGTCGTAGTTCTTGAAGATGACGGGCCCGTAGAAGTCCGGCTCCAGGCCTTCATGCTCCAGGGTCTTCCTGAAGTAGTCCCGGTGAATGCCGACGCGGTAAATTCCCTGCTCGCTGAGCACCTTGAGGTAGTCCTTGACCAGGCCCATGATCACCTTGTCCGTTTCCACTTGAGAGAACGGAAAGTTGCCGTGGCTGTCCCGCTCCATCAGCAGACCCTCCTGGAAGAAGGCCGGGATGTCGTTGAACAGGTCGTCGTCCCGGGTGTTCCATACGGTGAATGTCTTGTCCTCGCGGGAACGGCGGGCCAGGCGGCGCAGATAGTCCAGCTTGTCGTCCAGTGTCACGAAGTCCTGGTGGAAATCCGTGTCGTGCATGCTGTTGTAGTCCGCGAGGATGGTGTTCAGCTTGATGATGAATACCTGGATTTCATTGATGAACTCCAGGACGCCCTCCGGGATGACCATGACCCCGTAATTCTTGCCCACCGCGGCCCGGCGAACGATGCCGTCGCAGATGACCCGGGACAGGTGCCGCAATGTCATGCCAAAGGCTGTGTAGTCCACCTCCTGTCCCTGGCGACGGGCCTTTTCCAGGCGCTCCTTGTCGATGTAGTCGGCCAGGTCCTCGCCTATGAGTGTCATGTTGGGGTGCGCCTGGAGCGCCACCTCCAGGGCAAGGTGGGAGGCCACACGGCCCATGACCTTGCAGATGTGCCAGTACTTCACGTCGCTGCTGGCGTCGGTGCAAAGGTTGGCCACCTCGGTGGCGAAGGCGCGGGCCGCCGTGTGGAATCCGAAGGACACGGCGCACAGGACCTCGCCGTTCGCGTCGCGCACCTGGATGTCGCCGTCGATGGTTTTGGGCACTCCGATAACCTGGACCCCGTCGTAGAACATTTCCTGCGCCAGAAAGGCGGCATTGGTGTTGGAGTCGTCGCCGCCTATGACGACCAGGGCCTCCAGTCCCAAATCCTTGCACGTCTTTTTGGCCTGCTTCATCTTCTCGGCGGAATCGATCTTGGTTCGGCCCGTATTGATCATTCCAAATCCGCCCAGGTTCCGATAGTTGTCCACCAGTTCCCGGTCGATCTCGATATACTCGCTTTCCAGGATGCCGTCGGGGCCCAAAAGGAACCCGAATACCCTGGTTTCCGGGTTGGCGGCCTTGGCGGAGTCGAAAATGCCGGCAATGACATTGTGGCCGCCGGGAGCGGGGCCCCCGGAGAAAACCAGGCCGATGTTGCGTTGCCGGCTGAAATATTCCCTCTGCTCGTCCTCCGGGGATTCGTCCAGTTCCACTATCTGGACCTTGTTGTTGATTATTTCCGGTAATTCGCGTTCCGCTTCCCTGTCGATCTGGAAGACGTACTTGTCGGTTTCCACAAGCCGCGTGAACCCGTTCCGGAAAGCCGCGCACTTGGGCACGGGTTCCTCGATCCGGTCTCGCAGAGCCTGGTTTCGGCTCTCCGTGAACTCCCTGACCTTGGGATTGGCCAGAAGTTCGTCCATGCTCATCTGGGGCGTACCTTTCAATGTGACCTCCGAACAGTGGCAAGGGGTGTCATGACGAAATGGTTCGACAACGGCGCATTCTCTCTTCCGAAGAGGGCGCCGGCACGCTTCGCGGGACATTGTGTCCAAGACGCCGGCGGCATGTTCGGGAACGGCCGTATCCATGGCAGGGGAAGGTTTGCACATCATTTTAACAGGATGGAAGCCTAAAACAAGGCTTTCGCGTGGTCAAGGAAAAATTCCCCATGAAAACAGCCTGAAATGCCCGCGCACACCTCTTCCGGGATGACGGCGAGGGCGGTGTGTGATACACAGGGATTCAATCGGTTCCGGGGAGTCGGCCCCGGGACCGGACCTCGACAATTACCCGTGAAAGGCAGGTCGGATGGCTTTGAAGGGATATCAGAAAAAGTACCTGCGCGGCCTGGCCCACTCGCTCCAGCCCGTGGTCCAGGTGGGGCAGAAAGGGCCCGGCGCGGCGTTGATGAAGTCAGTGAACGAGGCCCTGGACACCCACGAGCTGATCAAGGTCAAGTTCGTCGATTACAAGGACAAGGACGACAAGCTGGCGATCGCGCAGGAGATCGAAAAAGCCTGCGGATGCGAAATGGCGGGGATGATCGGCCATACGGCCATATTCTACAGGCCGCACAAAAAACCGGAAAAGCGCAGGATCAAGGTCCCCGAGCGGCAGGAGGACAGGGACTGACCCGGCCTTCGTCGGGCCGGCGGCCTCTCCGTCCGTACCGTGGGCGTACGGGCTAACGCCTCAGTACCCTTGCCGAGCCCGAAGCAGCCAGGCGATTTTCCACAACCCGTCCCTCGTACACCACCTGGCCGGCACCGTCGGCGGTTCCTTCGAGCACTCCCCCGTCCATGGTCAGTTCCACGCGGAAGCCGCCCTCGAGGTCCAGGTTCGCGTTTCCCACCGGGTTGCCGAAGAGCAACACTTCATTTTGTCCCCGAGCCTCCACGATGAGGCTCCGGATCGACGCGTTCGAGGCGGTGACCCTGGAGTCTCCTCCCAGGTCAAGCTCGAGGGGATCGACGGCAAACCCCTCGAGGAAAAGCGTGGTCAGTCCCCGGAGGCGGAAACGCCGGACAACCGGCGTGGCAAGTTCCACGGTAACCTTGGGCGAACCCAGCCAGGCCCCCGGCAGCCAGTGCACGTGGATGACCTGGTTTTTTTGGGTAATCCTCACCTTTTCGAGAAGGCTTTCCGGTGCCGACAGGGTCAACCCCGGCGTTTGGCTTTGCCTTACCCGGAAGTCAAAGGGACCCTTGGCCTCCACTTCCGAGAATTCCAGCACCGGAAAGTCCACGCTAGCCCTGGGGCCCTGTGAGCCCGATCCGACGCGGATGTTGACGTTTCCCCCGGGCAACACCTTTCCCACCGGTTCATGACCGTATTCGCCCGCCAGGTGCCCGGAAACCACCAGCCGCACGATCAGCAGCAGCACCACCACGGCCAGGAGAACGGCGCCGCCGGCACCCAACAGCAGCTTGTCGCTCGTCTTCATTCAACCACCTTTTGTGTGGGGTCAGGCCACCTCGGTTTCCTTCAGCCGGTAATACGCCGCGGCCCAGCACAGCGGGGCCAGCACGAACCAGAAGGCCATGCGTAAACCCCAGGCCACCACCTGGCCGATGCGCCCCATCTGTTCGCTGAAGACCCCGGCGTGAAAGCTCCGCAGGAACCTGAGGATTTCCGCGACGTCGGGGAAGAACCCGTCGAAAAAATCCCACAGGACGATGCGGGCCACGGCCAGGGCGAAGAAGAACAGGATCACGAAAACCAGTATGAGAACGCCCAGCGTCCTGGTGAATGGCTTGTCCCGGAAATAGGCAGACCCCACGAAAAAGGGGGCCTGCAGGACAACGTAAAGCGTAGCCCAGTCGAATATGTCCTGCGTAAAAGGGTTGAACCAGTGAACAGGCCCGGGAAAGAACAGGGCAACGAAAAACTCCAATGCTCCCGACACAACCACGTAAGCCGCCAGGGTCAAAGCCACGAGGCCGAACGACGTGAGAAACAGCCGGGAAAGGAATTTCTCGAATACCGAGGCGGGGAGGGTGAGCCACCGGGCCGCGGATTCGGGCCTGCGCAACTCGGCGTGGGCGTGGCCCGTCGCCGAGATACCCGCCAGAAAAAGATACAGGGGATACAGGGACTGGTGGGGATTGCCGAGGGAGTTGGAGGAATTTCGCAGTATCAGCAAAAGAAACTCGGCGCCGACGATGATGGCGGCCGTAATGACTATGGAACGCAGCCCCAGGCGCAGCGTGTTCATGGTGAGCAGAAAAAAACGCCGGGGAGTGAATACGTCGCCCGAATGGGTAAGCGGCTTCATGCAAATACCTCCCCGACCCGCTCGGGGACCGTGATCACCGTGTTGAAAAGGGCCTCCAGGTCCATGGGCCCCGAAGAATCCTCCCGGTTCAGGGAAACCGCCTGGTAGCCTCCGGGAGCGGGTTCGGCCCAAAGGGCCTCATCCGGCTTCTCCGGGTGTACTCCATAGGACAGTTTCGCCCGGACGTCCCGCATGGTCTGGTCGAACACGACGCGGGTTCCGTCCAGGATCACCACGTGGTTGATGAGGTCCTGGAGGTCCCGGGCCTGGTGTGTGGAAACGATGCAGACGGTGTCGTCGCCGAGGGCTTCCGGAATGATTGCCCGCAACCTGGTTTTGGAAGGGATGTCCAGGCCGTTGGTGGGTTCGTCCAGAAGCAGGAGACGACAGTTGGTGGCCAGGGCGAACGCCACCATGAATTTCTTACGCTGGCCGTGGGACAGTTTCGTGAGCACGGCGTCGACGTCCACTTCGAGGCGCTCGACGTATTCTCCAAGGTCCCGGACGGAAAAAGCGGGGTAAAAGGGGGCGAACATGTCGGTGTATCGGCGTCCCGTTACGGGAGGCAGGGCGAATTCCTCGGGGAGGAAGAACAGGTCGGACAGGCAGGTCGGCTCCCGTCTTGCCGGGTTCCTGCCAAAGCAGGAGCAACGGCCTTCCCGGGGAAAGAGCAGGCCGCACAAAAGACGCAGCAGCGTGGTCTTTCCCACTCCGTTTTTGCCGAATAGGCCCGTGATCCGGCCCGGGGGAATGGCCAGGTCCACGTGTTCGAGCACGGGGTGCTCGCCGTATGAGAAGGAAACCTGCTCAATGGAGATCAATCGGCACCTCGACAGGGCAAAAAAGGTTCCCGCCCCCGTCACTCGTCCGGGGTCTCGTGGGCGGGAAGACAAAGAGCACCGGGGCGCGCGGCCGAAGCGTCCGGCGCGGGACGGGAACCAGCCGGACGGCCCTGCCTTCCCGGGCGGGGCCTCGCACGGCTTCGGAAATCGTCCCGGTACACACGGGGTGTAACCGGGGCGGTAGCCAATGTCAAGTGCGCCGGGCGACAGTGTGTTGGCCGGGCGAAGGTGTTCCATTTTACTGCCGCGCGATAACGTCCTCTCCGGGAAGTGTCCACCATGGAGGGAAAATCGTCGTGAACGGGAAAGAGGTTCCGCGCCACGCCGCCCTGATCGCGGGAGACGGCCCCGGATTTCGCGAGGTCACCGTACGCCGCCCACGGCAAGGTGCACGTCAAGGCCTCCATGGGCGAACCGGAGGACCTTCGGGCAGGGCAAGGGCAATTCCGGCATCCAGGCGGGATCGGGGCAGAGTACGGCCGCGCGCCATCCTTTCCAGCGGGACCCCATCCGGGCGCATATCCGGGAAAAGAGCTCGCGCGCCCGCTCCGGATCGTGGAGGCGAACCCCGTATGGGGGGTTGAGGACAAGGAGACCGGGTTTTCCAGCCAGGGTGCCGGGATCCAGGTGGAAGAAATCCGCCGGGCGTACCACGGCGGCATCGGCAAGGCCGTGTCCGGCCAGGGCCTCGCCCAGGCGCAGGCAGGCGGAGGCGTCGGAGTCCGAGGCATGAACCACGGGTTTTTCCGGACTTCTGAACCGGGCTTGATACCTTCTTCCAAGCGCTGCCCACCTGCCCGGCTCGAACCCCGGCCAGGACATGAAGGCAAAGTCCCGGAACCAGCCGGGCGGAACCTGCGAGACCATGGCCGCGGCCTCCACGGTGAAGGCTCCGGACCCGCACATGGGGTCGGCCAGAACCACATTCGGCCCCCATTCCGCGGCATGCAGCACGGCAGCGGCCAGGGTCTCCCGCAGCGGCGCCCTGCCGCCGTGATCCTTGACGCCCCGGAAGTGCAGAAGCGGCCCGCTGGTGTCCACGGACACCGTGGCCCGGTCGTTGACAAGCCGGACGAACACCTGCTGCGCGGCCCCGGTCCCGGCACCCGGAGGGCCGAGGCGCCTTAGCGCGGCGGCGAGTACGCGTTCGCTCACGGCGGTGTCATGGTACAACCGGGACTTGCGGCAGGCGGCGTGGACGGAGACCACGGCGCCGGCCGGCAGGTACAGTTCCCAGTCAATGGATTCCGCGGCGCGTTCCAGGGCGGGGAAGTCACGGACCGTGAATGACGCCACACGCATGATTACGCGGTTGGCGAGGCGGGAGGCCAGGTTGGCTTCGTACATTTCGTGCGGCCTGCAGGCAAAGCCCACTCCACCCCGGTCGGGAATCAGGCCCGTGTACCCCAGGGACTCCAGTTCCCGCTCCAGCAGAGGCTCGACTCCGGGAGCGCAGGATGCGAAGAATTCATGCTCACGGGCGCACACCCTGCGTTTCACCCGCTTGTCAAAGGCGACAGACATCTTCCTGAATCCGTGACGAAAATATTGAAATAACTTTCAAGAACCCCGTAAAACGGGCATTTTTGCGTGTTCTTGAACAACTCTTCGTTTCACCCGGTGGGTAAAAAGATGTTTCGCCCTCCGGGGCGGCCTCATGCGGCGCGTCTGCGGCGTCAGAGCCCGGCCGGCGTACTTCAGTACAGCCGGCAGGTCTCTTCCCTGCATCCGCACCACCTGAGACCGCTCACGGATTCAGGATCTTGTAACCACCGGGGCGAGGCGTCGGGCGGTATTGACACAGGGCCATGCGGCCATAATTTAAGGAATGTGCAATCCACCTACAACCACCAGACCAAACTGCCCCGAGCGAGGTGTCTCATGCCAGGTCTACTGATCCGCTGGATAGTCATGACGGTCGCCATTCTCGCCACTGCCTTCATCATGGACGGCATCGTGGTGACCGGGTTCCTTCCCGCGTTGTTCGCCGCGGCGCTGCTGGGTATCCTGAATGCCTTTTTGCGGCCGATTCTGCTGTTGCTGACCCTGCCGATCAACATACTCACACTGGGCCTGTTCACCCTGGTGATCAATGCCGTGCTGCTCATGATGGTGTCCGGGGTGATCGGCGGTTTCATGGTCCATGGATTCTGGACGGCCCTTTTCGGGGCCCTGCTGATAGGCTTGGCCAGTTGGGCCATGAACACCCTGGTCACCGGCGGCGGCCAGGTCAGGGTGATCGAGGTCCGGGGGGACCGGCGCGGCCCCTGGCAAGACTAGCGCCCCGATTCACGGCAGGGACGGCGTCAACCCCGATTCGCGGCACGGGCTTCGGCGATCAGTCCCTCCCTGACCTCCGGGGCCTGGAAAGCCTGGTCGTCCTCCAGGTATTGGCCGATGACCTCGAACTCCCTGGGTGAGCAGATGTCCTGCATGACCTCGAGCCCCTCGGTCTTGAGCCTGAGCAGGGAGATGAGGTTCACCCCCAGGGAGCGGGCCGCCGCGGCCGTTCCCTGTTCCCGATCGATGATCACGGCCACCGTGTCCACCTTCGCGGTGGACAGGCCGCGGCGCGAAAGCTCCATTTCCACCTGCCGGGCCCCCACTTCCTTGCTGGTGAACCGGGCCACCACGTCGTCCACCAGGGCGATTCGGTCCCCTTCCTCGAACAGTCCTTCCACCAGGGAATGCTCGCCGTATTCCTCCCTGGCTGCGCGATCCAGCTCCGAGACGCTGCGAACGCCGGGCAGTTTCCGGGTGTAGCACACCGGGAGTTTTCCCGCCATGCCGGCGGCTACCGCAATGGGAACACCCGCCGCCGCGAGTCCCACGATGCGGTTTACCCCCGGAGCTTCCCGGGCCAGCATCTCACCCATGAAACGGCCAACCATGTCCAGGACCTCGGGATGGGACGGCACGAGCCGGGCCTGTACATAGAAGGGGCTCCAGATACCGGAAACCAGCTCCCAGCCTTCGGGCCGGTCCCGCAGCCACGTCCTGAGCAGTCGTTTTTCATAGAACTGCCGCAACAATTCCCTGCCCATTTCCTTTTTACGCTCTTCCCAGCCCACAATCAGACTCCTTTCGCGGGACAGCCGGCGTCTTTGCCGGACGTTTCATTCTTCCCTGAATCCGTGAGCGGTCTCAGGTGGTGCGGACGCAAGGAGGAGACCTGTCGGCTGTACTGAAGTACGCCGGCCGGGCTCTGACGCCGCAGACGCGCCGCATGAGGCCGCCCCGGAGGGCGAAAAATCCTTTCACCCACCGGGTGAAACGAAGAGTTGTTCAAGAACACGCAAAAAGCCCCATTTATGGGGTTTTTGAAAGTCTTTTCAATATTTTCGTCACGGATTCAGGTACTACTCATAGCAGGTTGGACCGACGTTAACAATGGTGCGCGGGTAATAATGTGACGGTTGTGAAAACCCGGTGCGGATGGGAGGTGGGGGGCGCCGCGGAACACGCTCTTCACAGTCTGCCACCGGAGGGTCGGTCCCGGCCGGAGACGCCCGACTCCTTTCAGGCAGCCTCCGACAGGCCGGGGTCGGCCAGACGCCCGGAAGGTTCCGAAGTCCGCCGGAGGCCGTCCACGACGCGCAGGAAGACCCACATGCCGAAAAGGGCGCCGGTACCCTGGACGAGTCCGACGCGAAGACCGTACCACATGGGAGCAAGGTCCCGGGCCGTAGGGGCCGTGCCCAGAATCAGTCGCCAGCCGGCCTGGTTCACGAGAAGGGCGGCCACCAGGCAGACAGCCCAGCCGACAGAGGTCCACGCGGCCAGGCGGGGCGTGAAATCGAAGTACTCCTGCCGGACCACCGCCGTGGTGAGAATGGCCCCCATCGCCCATGCAGCCGGCCATGCCGGTCCCAGGGGCACCACGAGCAGACCGCAAACCATCCAGGAGAACCAGACCAGGATGACCCGTGCGGGGGGGAAGCCGGGCAGGGCGCACCACACGCCTGCTCCGGTGAGCAGGCCGGCCGCGGCCCAGCTGACGGGGAAGGTGACCGGACCCAGCCCCGGTGGCGAGGGCAGGGACCATTCCAGAAGGCAGCCCACAAGCCAGCCGAGGGCTGGAAGCAGGAGGACCGCCGTTGTTTGCAGGGCTTCCCTGCCACCGGCGGCCAGGGCCTGGCCACAGGCTCCGCAACGAAGCCCGGCCGTTGAGTCGCCGGACGCCGGCAACCGGTTCACCCGGCCGCAGGAGGGGCAGGCCCGGCTTTGTTCATGTGTTTCGAGCCCGGATTCCACAAGGTCCCTGGAGACAGTCCGGTCTCCAGGGTCGGGTTCCGGGGTTTTTTCCGGTTCGCCGTAAGGAAGGAGGGATGAATCCCGTTCCAGGCCGGGACCCCGGATTGTGGAGGCCACCGCGGCGCCCTGGCTTATGTACATGCCTTCCGACTCGAAGCCGTTGTCGTCCAGGGCCACCACCGCGCCCGCAGAGGTGATCCCGATCTCCGTGGAACCCTCGGCGGTGCCGGTCCGGGGGGTGTGGCGCAACCTTTCCGGTGCGCCCGTTTCCATGTCCTTTTTGGAATCGTCCACGGTGGTGGTGCCGGACGGCGTGTCCTCGATCCTCGCCGGTTCCCGCTCGCCGTGTGCGCCGGGCTCGCTTTCCGGCTCGTCGTCCGGTTCGTACCCCTCGAGACCGCCTGAACGAATGAACCGGTCCACGGTGTCCTCGTTCGGGGCGGGGTCCACGGGCGTTCGGGTTTCCGGGGATTCCGGCTTCCCCAAAGGGGGAATGTCGCCGGTTTCCGCCTCGAGGTCGGTGGGCTCCTGCGGTGCGGACGTCGCCCTACCGATCAAGGCTGGTTCAGGTTCCCCCTGTTCGGTCCCGGGATACCCGGGCCCGGAAGAATCCGTCGGTACCGGGTCGGGTTCAGTGGTTTCCGGAACGGCTGTTCCCGTGGACGGGGGTTGTTCCGGCCCGGCGTCCCGGGACGAGCCGGTTTCCGTGATTGGTCGGCTCGCGCCTCCGGGTCTGGCCAGCACGATTTTACCCAGCGCCTCCAGGACGGCCATGAACCCGGGCGGCCTCTGGTCGGCCGCGGGCGCCAGACATCGACGGATCAGTGTCCGGACATCTTCGGGCATGTCCTTGCGGGTGAACTCAACGCCCTTTTCCCTGATAGCGGAGATGCGCTGGATGAAATCCAGCTTTTCATAGGGCAGGGCGCCTTCCCACAGGAAATGGGCCACCAGGCCGTAGGAATAGACGATTCCCGGCACAGTGGGGGCGTCGGCATGCATCAGGGTTTCCGGTGCGGCCCAGTTCGGGGTGAACTGGGCCTTGGCCACGGAGGACACGCTGCCCAGCCGCTTCAACCCGCCCAGGTCGCCGACGACCAGCTCCCCGGTGGCTGTGAACAACAGGTTCGACGGCTTCAAATCGGTAAACAGGAAGGTGTCGCCGCACTCATCGGTAAGGCGGCCCAGTACCCCGGCCAGCTCTGCCATGAGGGCCAGCGCCCTGGGGGCCTCCATAGGGTGGTCCATGTCAAGGACATGGTCGCGAAGGTTCTCCGGACACAACTCCATGAGGATGACCAGGCAGGCCTTGGCCTTGTGTTCGGACACCTGCTTGCCCACCAGGTGGAAGTCATACACCTTGAGAACGCCCGGGCCCTGGATGGCCTCGTAGTATTCGCGGACCGCGTGGTAATCCTGGGAAATCTTCGAGTCCAGGTCCGTGGAGGTTCGATGGGTACGGGACCGTTCCACCATGAGGGGCACGACCTTGACCGCCCGCTCCTTCAAATCGTCCGCGATATGGTACACCACACCGTGAACGCCTTCGCCGAGCGTTTCCAGGACCCTGTAAGTGGGAAGGCACTGCTTTACGGCGTCTTCCATGCCATGCCTCGTGTCCGCGCACGGGACGGCGGCGTTTGGGACACGACCGTCCCGGGTGGCCCGCCGCGTCTGGCGCCGCGATTCAGGAAATGGTCACGGGCCGGCCACGGGCGTTTCAGCCGCGGATTCCCATGACGACGTAGCTGGTATTGTCCTGGAAACCCCGCTTACTTATGGCCTCCATGAGGATGGGTCCGTTTTTTACCGGATCGGGCATGAGGGTCGCGTGGATTTCCTCGTCGCGGAGGACGTCGTGCACGCCGTCCGAGCACATGAGATACCATGCGTCGGTTCGGGCCGCCTCGGTCCGGACATGGATTTCAATGGAGTCCCAGCGGTCCGCGAATCCCGGTCCCAGGCCGAAGTCCACCACGTTTTTGTACGGGCTGTGAAAGGCGTCTTCCGGGGCCATGTTTCCGCTGTCGACCATCCTCTGTACCAGGGAGTGGTCGTGGGAAACCCGGGTGATCCCTTCCGAATCCAGGCGATACACCCGGCTGTCTCCGGCGTTGTATGCGGTGACGTTGCCGTCGGCGCAAAGGATTCCGGCCACCGTGGTGCCCGAATCGTCGGGCAGGCCGGCGTGGTTGCTCTTTTTCTGGATGGCGGACAGGGCCCGGCTCACGTCCGGGGGAGGCAGGCCGGGATCGTTGAGATGTTCGGCGATCAGGCGGGAGACGAAGAGGCTGGCCGTTTCCCCGCCGGAATGCCCTCCCAGTCCGTCGCACACCGCGAATACCAGCCGGTCTCCCTCGAGCGTCCCGTTGTCGGCGACGCTGTCGCCCTGGTGGGTGCCGGAGCCGGTGAGAAGGCAGTCCTCCTGGTTGCTCCTGGCGCCCACGTCCATGGCACAATAGTAATCGGCGATCATAATTCGTTCCGGCAAGCAGGAAGCCGCGGCGCGGCTTATCAGCCTGTTGAAAAACGCGATCTGCGGTGTTGCGCTTCCTTTCTCGTCGATGCAGCGTACCGTAAGTACGCCTTACTCCTCGAAATTCGCGCGCCTTGCATCTCATCGTTTTTTAACAGGCTGCAAATACCGAGTTTTTCAACGGGCTGTTATCGGTGTATCAGCAGGGCCACGGCCTCGCCGCCGCCCAGGCACAGGGACGCCAGTCCCGTCTTCTTTTCCTGGCGAATCATCTCATGCAACAGGGTCACAAGCACCCGGCACCCGCTGGCTCCGATGGGGTGGCCGAGGGCCACGCTTCCACCGTTCACATTCACGTTGTGCGGGTCCAGGCCCAGTTCCTGGAGCACGGCCAGGGTGGAGCCGGAAAACGCCTCGTTGATCTCGAAAAGGTCCACGTCCCCCAGTGTCAGTCCGGCCTTGCCAAGGCATTTGGGAATGGCCCAGATTGGCGCCACCAGCACGTACTTCATCTCGATACCGTAGGACGCCTGGGCGCCCAGCGTGGCCAGGATTTCGCAACCCAGCTCCTCGGCCTTTTTCCTGGACATCACCACCACCGCGGCGGCCCCGTCGCTGATGATGGAGGCGTTGCCCGCGGTCGCCGTGCCGTCCTTCTGGAAGGCGGGACGCATTTTGGCCAGGGCTTCATAGCTGGTTTCCCGGGGGCATTCGTCCACGTCGAACAGGACGGGTTCGCCCTTCCTCCGGGGCACCGGCACGGGCGCGATTTCGTCCTTGAACTTCCCGCCCGTTACGGCGGCAATGGCCCTGTTGTAGGACAGTTCCGCGTAACGGTCCTGGGCTTCCCGCGAGACGTTGTACCTTTCGGCGCACAGGTCGTTGGAAATGCCCATGTGGAAGTCGTTGACGTGGTCCCAGAGGCCGTCGTGGACCATGTGGTCGAGCACCTGGCCGTGTCCCATGCGAAGGCCCCATCTGGCCTTTTCGAGGAAATAGGGCGCATTGGTCATGCTCTCCATGCCTCCGGCGACCACCACCTCGGCGTCGCCCGCCTGAATGGCCTGGCCGGCCAGCATGACTGATTTGAGCGCGGACCCGCATACCTTGTTTATGGTGAGGCATTCGGCCTCCCAGGGGAGGCCGGCCTTCACCGCGGCCTGCTTTGCCGGGTTCTGGCCGTATCCGCAGGGAAGAACCTGCCCCATGATGACTTCGTTGACTTCCTTTTTGTCGATGCCCGCGCGGCCAAGGGCCTCCTTGATGACGTGCGCTCCCAGTTCCGTGGCTCCGACGGGGGCCAGCGAACCGTTGAAAGCCGCCAGCGGCGTACGAACCGCGCTCACTATTACGGCATCCTGCATGGGTTGGTCTCCTTTCCGGGGATTGCTGCCAACTGGTGGCGTTTTCAGGAAATTTTGCGTGGAACCATACCAAAACGGGCATGAAAAGAAAAGGTATTAAACAGGCTTCATACGGGAGGACGTCCGCCGGAACCCGACCCGGATTTTTAAAAATCGGGACGAGATGTGTTATAATGGCGCCATGATGCCACATGGAAAGTCGGGAAACGGTGAGAACGCAGGGGAAGGCCCCGGGGTTTTCGAGATGGGTCCGACCAGTAAACGACGGATCTGGCCATGGGTGCCCGTTGCCCTGGTCGCAACGGTCCTGGCGGTGCTGGGGCTTGTTCCCGAGATCCGCGACAGGGGACCCGAAATGGGGGTCCTCGAAGCCATAAAGGCGCGGGGGGAGATCATCATACTCACGCGATACGGCTCCACCACCTACTACGAGGGACCGGACGGCCCGGCCGGTTTCGAGCACGACCTTGTCGTGGATTTCGCGAACTACCTGAACGTGGAGCCCAGGTTCGTCATCAAGGACAGCGTCGACGACATCCTGCTCGCCATGGCCGGGGGGGAGGGCGACCTGGGAGCGGCTGGTGTCACGGCAACCCCGGCACGGAAGCAGAAATACCTTTTCGGCCCGCCGGTGGACACCGTGCTGCAGCAGGTTGTCTGCCGCCGGGGGCGCAGGCTGCCCCAGGACCTGGATGACCTGGAGGACCGGGAAATTCTGGTGGCGAAGGGGACCAGTTACGAGGAAAGGCTGGCCGAAATGAAAACGGAGCATCCGAAACTGGATTGGGACACCACCGTCGAATATTCCACGGAGCAGATACTCGAGATGGTGTGGAACGGGGAGCAGGACTGCACCGTGGCGGATTCCAACGTGGTTGCCGTGAATCGCCGCTACTTTCCGGAGCTTTCCGTGGCGTTTCCCATAACCGGCAAGCAGAACCTGGCGTGGGTGATGCCCCACGGGGCCACCGAACTTTATGGCATGGTCAACGAATGGCTGGAGGTCCAGCGGTTGTCAGGCGCCATCTTAAAGACCTGGGACAGGTATTACGCCCATACGGAAAGTTTTGACTACGTGGACCTTGCGACCTATCATCGCAGGATCACCACGAGACTCCCGGAATACGAGGCCCTGTTCAGGAGAGCGGGTCGGGAGTACGACCTGCCGTGGACCCTTTTGGCGGCCCAGGCCTACCAGGAGTCCCATTGGGACAGGGACGCGAGGAGTCCCACCGGGGTCCGGGGAATCATGATGCTCACGTTGAACACGGCCAAGGGGCTTGGTGTGAAGAATCGTCTGGACCCGGCCCAGAGCATCATGGGCGGCGCGCGCTATTTGAGGGGACTCCTGGACAGGCTGCCGGAAAGCGTGAATCCGGGTGACCGCATGAAATTCGCCCTGGCCGCCTACAACGTGGGGATGGGGCACACTTACGACGCGCGGACCCTGGCCCGCCGTCTTGGCAAGGACCCCGACTCCTGGCGGGACATCAAAAAGGTGTTGCCGCTGTTATCGCAAAAGAAGTACTACCTGCAACTGCGGCACGGATACGCCCGCGGGCTGGAGCCGGTGCGATACGTGCAACGCATATACGATTACCACGATATACTGCTGAATCGCCTTGCCGCGGAAACCAGGGTCACCATCTGAAATGGAGCCGGAACCGGACATGAAGCGCGAGACACTCCGAAAAGGACGCTGGACAGGGTTGGCTGCGGCCCTGTTGCTGTTGCTTTTGCTGGTTCCGCCATGCCCCGCGCGGCAAGATCGGCCGGCAGGGAACTACCGGGGGGAAGCACCGGCCGAAAGAACCATGGAAGCGGAAAAAACCGGCCACGCGGAATCCGCCAAACTGGAGGCTGACGCCGATGCGGTTCTCCGGGAGGAGCGGGAAACCGGAAAGGACCTGAGTGACTGGCTGGGCGAGGCGCGCAGCTTGGAAAAGAGGCTGGACAGCGAGATCAACGCGTTTCAGGTTCAACTGGCCACGTACCGGAGCAGGCTGACGCTGCCGTCCACCACCTACCAGGAGGTCCAGCGCATACAGGCGGAGCGGCAGAGCGCGGCCATGGCGATCAAAAGACGCCTGGAGGTGCTCAAGACCGAAATGAACGAGATCGGAGAGCAGGCCACGCGGCTGAGCGATCTGATGGTCTTCCATTCCAGGCAGCTGGCAAGCCTGCGCGCCGTGGAGGGGGCCCGGCGCGAGGACGAGAAAAAGCTGTCCATGTTGGACGACCTCACCCGGGTGCTGGAGCGGAACCAGGAAACCGCGAAAAAAATCCAGGGCGTGTACCAGGGGCTGATTTCCCGTTACGAAAAACTGAGGGACGGGTACGGGGACCTTGCGGACGGCATCCACAAGGCCCTTGCCCGCAAGCACGCCCAGGCCCTTTCCGAACGGGGCGTGTCGCCCGTTACAAGCGCGGGTGTCAGGTCGCTGCGCAACGAGTTGGCCCGTCTTCCCGGAAGCCTGGCCAAACTGGCGACGGCGTCGTTCTGGGAGAAGCAGGTATACGGAGCCATGTCGTCTCCTGGCGTCGTCGGAGCAGGTGGTCTTTTCCTGCTGGTGCTGCTGGCGCTGGCGTTCCGGATGCGGGCCCCCCTGCTTCGCATGGGACAGAGGTTCGACCCGGAAACCATGCCTTGGGCCGCCCTGCTGGTGCGCCTTGGCCGAAGGTCCGTGATCCCGGGGCTCCTGGTCCTGTTTCTGTACTTCTATGCACACCTTGCCAATTTCTGGCTCAACACGCCCGTGCTGCAGGTCGCCGTCCACTGCCTGGCCGCGTGGCTGTTCGGCAGGTGGTTCATCATCGCCATCCACTACATGGCGCGGCGTCTCGGCGGCGAAAACCTATCCGGCCTTTCCCGCCGAATGGCAGCCTTCGTCCATGTGACGAGGATCTTCGTCATCGTCCATATCGTCCTGAGCTGGCTCGTGGGTCCGGACTGCGCCCTGATGGCTGTCGCCAGACCTGTGTATTCGGCCGCGCTCGTCCTCGTGCTGGCCCGTTTTCCGCGCAGCCTCACGGCCAGGGGCTTTCCGCTCTTTTCCACTCCCTGGAAACGCGTCCCGTTCCAGGTCGTTATCTACGGCGTTGGGCTGGCGGCCATGGTCGCCGACCTTGCGGGTTACGGGACATTTGCACGTTTCTGGCTGTCTTCCTGGGCGGAGACGGCGGCCCTGGTCCTTGTGGCGGGAGCCGTGCTGGGGGCGCTGGTCGAAATGGACGAGCGCGCCAGGGCCGGCGCCCGGGATGGCATCCAGGACGGTGGTCACGGCCGCTATCCGGTGCGTTGGCTCATGGTAAGGATCGGCCTGTTGGCGTGGTTGATTTCGGTGGTGCTGGGAGCGCTCGTCGCCTGGGGCGCGGACCGCGGGCTGATGTTGATGGTTTTCGGTACGCTGGACCACACGCTTTCCGTGGGTTCCCTGAGGTTTTCGCTGGCCGGAATACTCGTGGCCCTGCTCATTCTTTTGGGCACTCATGCCCTGGGACGGTTCTTCCGCCGGCTTTTCACGAACAAGGTCCTGGCGGACAGCGGCATGGAAGAGGGGCTGAAGGAGTCCATCACCACCGTTTTCGTCTACCTTCTGTGGGGGCTGGGCATCCTGTTCGCCCTGGCTTCGCTCGGAGTCCAGGCCTCCCACATGGCCGTGGTCTTCGGGGCCATAGGTATCGGACTCGGCTTCGGCCTCCAGAACATTTTCAACAATTTCGTCAGCGGATTGATACTGCTGTTCGAGCGGCCCATCCAGGTGGGGGATTCCGTTGAAATCAACGGCACCTGGGCCGTGGTCAAGAAGATCAACGTGCGTTCCACGCTGGTGCAGACATATGACAATGCGTCGTTAATCATCCCGAATTCGGATTTTGTCAGCACCCAGGTGACCAACTGGAGCCACCGGGATTTGCGTGTGCGGCGCAACATCCACGTGGGAGTGGCCTATGGTTCGGACACCATGCTTGTGAAAAAGACCCTGCTGGAGGTAGCCAGAAACCATCCGCAGGTGCTCCAGTATCCGAAGCCCGACGTCATCTTTCTCGATTTCGGCGACAGCGCCCTGGTGTTTCGTCTGCGCATATGGTCCACCGTGGATTATTTTTTCACCGTGGAATCGGAAGTCAGGTTCGAGATAGACCGGGCATTCCGTGAACACGGTATCACCATACCCTTTCCCCAGCGTGACGTGCACGTGTATGGCCTGGACAGGGACAGGCCCGGGAAAGGGGAAGCGGAGGACGAAGCGGAGGACGAGTTCCGGGTAACCGGATCGAAGCAGGCCGCCGCCACGGGCCGGACAGAGGACTTCGGCGACAAGGCGGAGCAGGTCCTTGCCGAACACGTGAGCGAAGAGCAGGAAAAGGCCGAGGAGGAACACCGGCGCAGGCGGGAGGAAGAGCCGGAAGCCGGGGCAGGTCCTGGCCGTGGGCAGGAGAAGGAAAAGTGAGCCTGAACCCGAGGGGGCGGGCCGGATTCACAGCCACCGTTTTTTCCTGAAGTACAGGAGCATGGCCACGAAGACGCCCGCCATGATGCCCCAGACCGCGAAGTAGCCCCATCGCCATCGCAGCTCTGGCATGTACTCGAAATTCATCCCGTATACGCCGACCAGAAAAGTGAGCGGGATGAATATAGTGGCGATGATGGTGAGCACCCGCATGACTTCGTTTGTCCGGTTGCCCACGCTGGAAAGGTATATGTCCACCAGGCTCTGGAGCATGTCGATGTGCGCCTGGCAGGCGTCGATCACCGAGTTGGAATGATCCAGCACGTCACGCAGAAAAACCTGCACGTCCTGTCCCACCGTCCCGGAGCGTGAGCGTATGAAGGCATGCACGGCATCCCGTAGCGGCCATACGTCGCGGCGGAGGGACACCAGCTTGGTGCGAAGCTGCAACAGGTCGGAAAGCACCTCCGGTCCGGGGTCGTCCAGCACCCTCTGCTGCAGATCGAAAACCACGTCCCCGAATTGTTCGGTGGTGACGAAGGCATGGTCCACCACGGCGTCCAGGAGGCAGTACGCCAGGTAGTCGGTCCCGGCGCCACGGATTCTGCCCCTGCCCGCACGCATCCTGGAGAGCACGGACTCGACGACGGCGTTGGGCTGTTCCTGGAAGCAGACGAGCAACCCCTCACGGAAGACCATGCTGATCTGCTCTGCGCCGAGGTCGAGATCCGGTTCGTCGAGTCGCGCCATTTTGAGGACGAGGAAGACATCTTCACCGTATTCCTCCAGCTTGGGACGCTGTCCCGTGTTCATGACGTCCTCCAGCAGAAGGGGGTGGAAGCCGAAGGTTTCTCCCAGGCCGCGGACCAGGGCGCCGTCGTGGACACCGGTGACGATGAGCCAGTTCACCTTGTCGGGCGCCAGGAGTCCGCGTGCTTCCTCCGGTGTTGCCGGCGTGCCGGATATGGCCTCCCTCAGGTCATAGGAGGCCAGGGCCATTTCCGCCTTTTCCACCTTTTTTTCGCCGACGTAAACAAGCGATCCCGGAGGAAGGCCCGGCTTTTTTCGTATCCGGAATGTTCTTTTCAGGCGCAACATGTGTACCTCCGTGCATAAGGCCGAGGTTCTGTTTTCAAGTTCCGAGGGTGCGAACCAGTATGCCTTTTCAGGGTACGGGGCACAAGGCCGTTGTTCGGGGCAGGGATGAAGAAAAAGGGGAAAGGTTGTGGGTTTGAATTTTTCGGCGGACGGCTAGTTGGCTGGAGAAACCCTTGAAAAACCATTCAGGTGCCGGCTGTGGAATGCCCGGAACTCCTCGAATTCCACCGGCCTGGAGAACAAAAAGCCCTGTCCGCTCGGACATCCCAGCTCGCGCAGGCGTTCCATCTGCTGTTCCGTTTCTATGCCCTCGGCGATTACGCTCATGTCCAGGTGCCGGGCCAGTGACATGATGGTCTGGATGATTTTGGTGTGCTTGTCGCCGTTCACGCCTATCTGGTTGACAAAGGCCCTGTCGATCTTGAGGGTGTCGAAGGGAAACTGGTGCAGGTAGCTGAGCGAGGAGTATCCTGTGCCGAAGTCGTCTATGGCGAGCGTGACTCCCATTTTCTTGAGTTCGAACAGGACCGGGAGCAACTCGTTTGTCACGTCCATCATGATGCTCTCCGTGATCTCCAGCTTGAGCATGGCGGGATCGATCCCGGTCTCGTCCAGGACGGCGCGCACATCGGCCAGAAAACCCTTGTGCATGAGCTGTATCACGGAGATGTTCAGGCCCACCATGAAGGGGGCGTTCCCGGGCAGTTCCTTCCTGTATTCCTCGCACTGGATGAAGGCCTGTCTCATCACCCACGTGCCGATGGGCACGATCAGGCCGATTTCCTCGGCCATGGGGATGAACCGCATGGGGGAAACCATGCCCTTTTCCGGATGGTTCCAACGGATCAGGGCCTCCACTCCCACGACCTTCGTGGTGACCAGGTCCAGAACCGGCTGGTAGTGCAGGGTGAATTCCTCCCGCTCCACGGCCTTGCGCAGGTCCGTCTCCAGCCTGAGCATTTCCACGGTTTCCTGGTGCATGCCCGCGTGAAATATTTCGTACTTGGTCTGGTTGGGCCGTTTGCCCTGGGCCTTGCCGCGGTACATGGCGGTCTCCGCGTCGCGGACCAGTTGGTGCGGGGACTGGTATTCCTCCGATCCGAAGACCACGCCGATGCTGGCCGAGATGAATATTTCCTGGTCTCCGACCACGGCGGGGGGAGCGATTTCCTTCTGCATCCGGTCGATGAGCCGCATCACGTGCCGCTGGTCGTCGATGCCCTCCAGCAGGACCACGAACTTGTCCCCCAGGTACCTGGCCACGGTGTCGCCTTTTCGAACCTGCCCAGCGATACGTCGGGCCAGGATCTGAAGAACCTTGTCGCCCACGGAGTGGCCCAGGCTTTCGTTGATGAGCTTGAACCGGTCCAGGTCGATGAACAGGACGGCATACCTATACCCCGGCTCCCTGCCTCGACCCATGGCCCTTTGCAACTGGTCCACGAATCGGGTCTTGTTGGGCAGTCCGGTAAGAGGGTCGAAAAAAGCCTGGATGCGGAGCTTTTCCTCCACGTCCTTCTGTTCGGTCACGTCCCGGTGATGGATGATGATCCCTCCCACCGCCGTGTCATGGAGCATGTTCGTGACGCTGGCCTCCATCTTGTGCGGGCGCTCCTCGTCGAATCGGCAGAGAATCTCGATCACCGGAACGGCTTCGGGATCCTTGATCACGTAGTTGATGGTCTCCCGCAACAGGTCGGCGTCCGTGCCCTGGACAAGGTCGAAGAGGTTGCCGCCCCTGAATTCGTCCACCTCCCGCCCGGACAGCTTGCTGACGGACTGGCTGATGAAGCGGATGGCGCCGTCTTCGTCGATGAGCACGATAACGTCCGAGGACCGCTCGATCAGCGCGCTGTAGTAGCGCTCCTTGTCCCGGAGCTCTGCCTGGGCGTCCCGCGCCTCGGTGATGTCGTTGCCGATACAAAGGACCCCGGTCGTTTTGCCGCCGGTAACGATCGGGCGGTTGGACCACGCCACCCATACAGGTTCGCCATCCCTTCTTCTGCTCAGGCCCTCGGTGTAGCTGAAACCGTCCGGTTCCTGCCGGATGTTTTCAAACCACGCGCGCACGGTTTCCGCTTCCCCGCCGTCCTCCGGGGCAATGGTGTCGGTCACCCTTTGTCCGACCAGCTCCTCCTGTCTGTAACCGAAGTAGCTGCCGCCGAACTCGTTGATGAACAGTATCCTGCCGTCGATGTCCATGCGCAGGATTATGCAGTTGGCGCCCTCGACAAGTTCGCGGTACTTGCGCTCGCTTTCCCGGAGGTCCGTCACGTCCCTGCCCACCACAAGCACCGTCCTGTTGGAAAGGGGGGTCAGCGTGCAGTCCAGGTACAGCCTGCCCGGGGAGACCTCCACCTCCCTGTTGGCGGAGCGGCCGGTCCGAAGGACTTCCCGGATGCGCGCAAGGGAGTCCTCGGCCACGTCCGGGGCCAGGATGTCGTGAATGTTCCTGCCATCCAGGCTCGAGGTGTCCAGAAGCCTCGGCTTGTAGGCGCTGGGAATGGTCTTCTGGAAGAAGCCGTTCTCGTCCACTTCGAGGATCAGACTGGTCATGGAGGACAGGATGGCGCGCATCCTGGCTTCCGATCCCTGAATGAGGGTCTTCTGCGTGTCGATGTCCCGCGTGGAACGACGGACCGTGCGGCGCAAGTGCAGGATGTGTATGAAAAAGGCGGTGATCACAAGGCCCATCAGGCCGGCAACCAGCGCGGCCGTCTTCCAGGGAAAATTCCGCTCCCGGGTTTCGCCGGTCCAGTCCGCCACCACCGCCGCGATCTCGTCGTCGCCGATGGCGTCGAATCCGCGGTTCACACGGTCCAGCATGGCCTCGTTTCCCTTTTTCACGGCCGCCACCAGCGGGCTGGTGTACAGGGGATTTTCCACCATGCGGAAGGTCTTTTCGTAATCGGGAGCATGCTTGGAAAGGTAGAACCGGGCAACCGGAGCATCCGCCACGAAGGCCTTGACGTCTCCGCCCAGCGCCGCCAGGACCAGGGCCTCGTTGGACTCGTACGTGACCACGGTCGCCGTGGGAAGATGGCGTCGAACATGGGATTCCGCGTAGTCGGCCTCCACCACGCCGATGGCGAATCCGGACAGGTCCCCCAGCTGGCTGACGCCGTAAATGCCGTGATGGAAGAATATGCGGGCGGCGATTTCACGGTATGGGCCGGAAAAATCGAACAACAGGTCGCGTTCGCTGCTGGGGAACATGCCCCCGACCACGTCGGCCTGTCCCATGCGCACCAGGGAAAGCGCGCGGGACCACTCCATGAGCCTGTACTCCACCTCGACGCCGGTCCTGGAGGACCACAGCCGCCAGATGTCCACGGTGATGCCCCTGGGGTTGCCCTCGGAGTCCAGGAACTCGAAGGGGGCGTAGGCGGAATCGCCCACCACGATGATGTTTTCAGGGTCGGACAGGCCCGGGGAGGGAGTAGTGCCCAGCAACAGCGGGGCGAACAGCAAAAACGCCACAACCGCCATTGAGGGATGCCGGAATCGTGAAACGGTTTTTCGCGCGAGGGTGCGCCGCCCAGTCATGCAGAAGCTCCAGACCCGGTTCTTGTAGTATCCCTGGTGCTTACCGGATCGTAATGCCTGAATCCCGGAGGGTATGACATACCGCCCGGGAAAAGTGGTAGCCGCCCCGAGGGGCGGGCCCATGGAAACGTATGACACAGGCGTGGAAAAATTGCAAGAATAATCAAGGGGTTCCATGATGGGAAGAACGAGTGAAATAACAGATGAAGGTGATATATTCAGGGGTATCGATGTGGCGGCACAGGTATTGGTTCTTTCGCGAAATCCGGAAGGATACACAAGATGCCAATGAAACCGGTTGGTTCCATGTTCATGCCCGGGAGGCGGCCATCCCTGCGCAAATCCGCGCCAAAAAAACGCGAACGGTTGTTCGCGCGGCCTGGAAAGCAACCGGCCGGAATGAACGGCTGCCCGGCTGGCCTCCGGATGAGATCCGGGGGCGCGAAGCCCACGCGCGTCCATTTCTTCGCGGAGCCCGCACCAGCCCCGGCAGCGAGGTCCAACCGCCGGCTTTCAGCAGGTCGTTGAAAAACTCGGACTTTACAGCCTGGTCAAAAACGAGGAGATGCAAGGCGCGCGAATTCCGAGGAGGGCGGCGCGCCTGGCGTACGCCGCACCGACGAGAAGTGGAGCGCGTACTGCACAGATCGCGTTTTTCAACAGGCTGTTAGGGATACCCCGCACTTGCCCGGGGTCATGCCGCGGCGTGTGAGAAAGCATCCCGCCGAGTTTTTTGCGTGGTACGGAGATGGACGACCGGGACCGTGAACAGGGCAGGGAGGATCATTTTTTTTCGATGCCGTATTTTTTCATCTTGTAGGACAGGATTCGTTCACTCACGCCAAGCGCCTTGGCCGCCCGGGCCTTCACCCAGTCGTTGTCGTTCATGGCGGACCGGATCATGTTGCGTTCCACCCGCTCCACCACTTCCGGCAGAGTGCCATCCAAAAGCTCCCGGTCCCTGGGTCCGGGAATTTTCCGGGCTTCAGCCGTCAGTTCCGGGGGCAGGTCCTCCAGGCGGATCATGGGGCCCGAGCACATGGCCACGGCGCTTTCTATGGCGTTTTCCAACTGCCGCACGTTGCCGGGCCAGGGGTAGCGAACCATGAGGTTGAAGGCGTCCATGGACAGGGTCTGGATGTCCTTGTTGCTGGCCCTGCCGTATTCCCTGAGGAAATGCTTGATCAGCAGGGGAATGTCCTCCGGATGTTCCCGCAGGGGAGGGATATGGATGTTGAATACGCTGACCCTGTAGTACAGGTCCTCGCGGAAGCGCTTCTCGCGGACGAGGGCGCCGAGGTCCCGGTTGGTGGCGGCGATAAGGCGGAAATCCGACGTGAGGACCTCGCTGCCGCCCACGCGCTCGAACTGTTTTTCCTGGAGGACGCGCAACAACTTGACCTGGATGCTGGGGGGTATGTCTCCCACCTCGTCCATGAACAGGGTGCCGCCATGCGCCATTTCAAAGCGTCCCTTGTTGTCTCTCAGGGCGTCGGTAAAGGCTCCCTTGACGTGGCCGAAGAGTTCGCTCTCGAGGGTTCCGGTGGAAAACGCGGAGCAGTTGACGGCGACGAAGGGTCCGTCGGAATGCTGTCCGTTGTGGTGGATGGCCCGGGCGGCGAGTTCCTTGCCCGTACCCGACTCGCCGGAGATGAGAACCTTGGCGGCACTGCCGGCCGCCTTGTGGATCATGGAAAAAACATTCCGCATGGCGGGGCTTTCGCCGATGAGGTTGTCAAAGCTGTACTTCTCCGCTTCCACGCCGGCTTCCTGCTCCCGGGGGGGTGCCTCCAGCCCGAGGGCGCGGCTGGCCACCCGCAGGATTTCCGTCGGGTCGCTGGACTTGGCGAGGTACTCCACGGCTCCAAGGCGGACCGCCTCCATGGTGGTGTCCACACTGCCGTGTCCCGTAAGTATGACAAAGGGTATGTCCCTGCCCTGGCTTTTGACGGCGTCCAGCAGCTCCAGGCCGTTCATGCGGGGCATCATGTAGTCCGCAACCACGAGGTCCACCTGGATCCCGGACAGAATGTCCAGGGCGTTTTTCCCGTCCACGGCCAGCACCACGTCGAACCCGGACCTTTCCAGGTTGAACTGGAGGAACCTCCGGCTTGCCGGATCATCGTCGGCAACAAGGATTTTGGCGATATTTCCCATGGTTTTCGGATCTTCTGTCGGGATGCGCGTGCGGGTTGGACCGGGGCTGGATCAATAACCTGACAAATGATTCCTGAATCCGTGACGAAAATATTGAAAAAACTTTCAAGAGCCCATAAATCGGGCTTTTGGCGTGTCCTTGAACAAATCTTCGTTTCACCCGGTGGGTGAAAGAATAGTTCGCCCTCCGGGGGTAGCCTCATGCGGCGCGTCCGCGGCGTCAGAGCCCGGCCGGCGTACTTCAGTACAGCCGGCAGGCCTCTTCCTTGCATCCGCACCACCTGAGACCGCTGGCGGATTCAGGTGATTGTATATCACTGGTTCGTTGGCTTGGCAATCCCGGCTTCAAAACCTGCGGCTGATGCCGCCTTACCAGACGGCCCTGTGGAATTCAGCCAGGCCGTGCACCTTTTCAAGGGCCTTTTTCGTACCGTCCGCCGCCGTGAGGGTGCCGTCGTAACTTCCATAGAACTGCCGGAAGTTGGATTTCAGTACCAGGGCGTTGATTTTCTCCCTGCGTTCACCCCCGGGAGTGAAGGTAAGGTCGACCAGGCCGTTTTCGTCCCAGATGCGCCACGGGGCGTACAGGTCCGCTGGATCGAAGTCGAAAACGCAGCGGGGCACGCGGTGGCGCTGGTGGCCTATCCAGTAGGCGTTTTCCGAAAAGAAGGTTTCGTTGGTCAGGGCCGCGAAGTTGGCGCCCACGGGAGTGCCGTCGTCCAGAATGCCGGAAAGCGCCGACCAGTACCAGTTGGTCTCCCTGCGCAGAAAACCGCCCGACCAGTCGTAGAGCAGTGTTGTCCGTTCCCGGTCGAACCGGACGGCGTCCTTCTCGAGAAACACCTCAATGGTCCTGGGTACGATTGGCGCGCATTTTTCGGTGAAGGTCCAGCGGTAGGGTTCGGACGGATTGACCACCCTGAGCGGGTTGTGCGTGGACAACCCGTATTCCGCCTCGATTCCCACGAAGAACCGCTCGCTGAAGGCGGCCTCGATCTCCAGGTGGTGACGCATGTGGGATTTTCCGATATGCAGCCGGGTCCCGCGTTTCTTGTAGAAGATGTCGTATTCGTCCGGGTTTTTGGGAAACCGCAGGCCCCGGGTCAAGGGACCCTTGGTCTGGTAGTCGAACAGCAGGCCGTCCGTGAAATGGTACAGGTAGGCGAACACCACATGCATGTACGTGAGGTCCACGGCGGCCAGTCCAATGATGAACTGGGGCGACATGATGCCGATGAAGTTGAACGCGTGCAGGGGAAGTCGCCTGCGAAGAGGACCGAATTCCTTGCCGAAGAAATCCAGGACCTTGAAGTCCTGGATGTTGAAGTCGACGGGCTCGTCCACCACGCCGTAGTTGATCCGGTTGTTTTTCCCTACAATCCTGTACATGCGGTAAGCTCCGAAATGTGATATGCCTGAATCCGCGAGGCTGACGCGAAGATGAGAGACCCGGTTGCCCAACCGGGCCGGAAAACGCGGCGGACGGGGCCGGCCTCTTCTCCGGCATTTTCGTCGGCGATCCGGACCATGATTTTTTGTGGTACTCTATAGACGGCCCGGCCCGCGTGTCAATTCCAAAGTACGCCGGCCGGGCCCTGACGCCGCGGACACCCCGCATGAGACCGCCCCGGAGGGCGAACAAACCTTGTTTTCGCCGCGGATTCAGGGGGAACCATGGCCGACTATTACGAGGACAACCACGAAACGTATCATGAGGTCACGTTTTCCGTGGATCCCACCCCCGTTTTGGAGCCCCTTCAAGCCCGGCTGGCTCCCGGGTCCCGCGTCCTGGATGTCGGGTGCGGCTCCGGCCGCGACATGGCGTGGTTCGCGGCCCGGGGTCATCACTGCACGGGTGTGGAGCGGTCTCCCGGGCTTGCCCGCCTGGCCAGGGAGCATACAGGGTGCCCCGTCATCCAGGATGACATGCGGGTCGTGGATTTTGCGGGGCTGGCTTCCGACGCGGTTCTTGCAATCGGGACGCTGGTGCATCTGCCGCGGGTCGAGATGCCCGGCATGCTTTCCAGGATATCGGCCTCGCTGGGCGGTGACGGTCACCTTCTGGTGAGCATGAAGGAGGGCAGGGGCAGTGTGGTCAGGGCGGATGGCAGGGTGAATGTCCTGTGGACGGACGCCGGATTGCGGGTGGTGTTTTCCAGTCTGGGTTTCCATGTGGCGGACTTCAGCCGGAGGACGTCCCTGGTAAACCCCGCGGACACCTGGATCGCCTATGTGTTGCGGGCGCGAGGGGCGGTTCGGCCATGGTGAGGGAAGGGGCGGGTTGTCCCGCTGACAGGGTGTCCGGGAAAGTGGCGACAGCCATCGGCGTTGTTGCTTTCCTGTCTATTGCCGGCTGTCTTGCTTCCACCGTGGTGCGGCCCGATACCTGGGGATACCTGTCTTTCGGCATGCTGTTCTGGCAGGGGAGCTTTCCCTGGCAAGACCCCTTTTCGTACATGCCGGTGCATGATCCCTGGGTGTTCCATGAATGGCTGGTCGGCGTTGTCCTCTATCCCTTGTATGCCGGACTGGGAGGCTGGGCCCTGCTACTGGTCAGGTACGCCCTTGCCTTGGCTTGCGCCGTGTTCCTGGCAGGGGCCGCCAGGGTGCGGGGCGCCGGCCTGCCGTGGGCGCTGGGCGGGCTTGTGGCGTGCGCGTTGTTCTTTGCCCGGGCGTTTCCGGCGGTGCGGGCCCAGGGCGCGGGGTACATGTTTTTCGCCCTGCTGATCCTCATGCTGGAGAGGGCGCGCCGGGAGGAGCGTCCACCCCGGACGGCGCCCCTGGTCGTCGTCTTCCTGTTGTGGGCCAACCTGCATGGAGGGTTTCCACTGGGGTTGGTCGTTCTGGCGACTTATCTCCTGTTCGCGGGCCGGCGGCACCGGAAGCGCTCGGTGACGGTTTTCGCGGCCTGTCTGGCCGCCACGCTGGTCAACCCCTATGGTCCGTTTTTGTGGCGCGCGGTATTGGTCCACGCGGCACATCCCCAACCCGAGATCGTGGAATGGTTTTCCGTTGCCCGAACCTTCGAGGTGTTCGCGGAAACCCCCTACTACAACGCGGGCCTGGTAATGCTGGGCATCCTGGTGGCGGGATGCGCGAACCGGCTGGTCCGTGACCGGCCCGCCGCGCTGGTTCTGGTCCTCACGGCGTTCCTGGCACTGTCCCACCAGCGCCACCTGCCGTTTTTCGCGTTTGCCTTCGCCGCATACGCCCCTGTCTGGGTTAGCGCCTTCTTCCGGGATTTCCGGTCCAACCGGCAATCCGGACCCGGGGCCGGCAGGGCAGTTGCCACGGCCCTGCTCTGCGCGACACTGGCGGCCGCCGGCATGGCCGGGGCGGCCGGAGGACTGGCGATGGTAGCGACCGGGAGGACGAACCCGTTCACCCCGCGCGTACCGGGGTACGATGCCGCGCGGCCTGACGGGTTCCATTATCCTCACGGGGTCGTGGCGTTCATGCGGAAAGAAGGGCTGTCCGGCAACGTGCTGCCCGACCAGGAATGGGGTTCCTGGTTGGTGTGGACTTCGTACCCGCATGTCAGGGTCGGCATGGACGGAAGGCTCGAAACCGTGTACCCGGAAAAGGTTCGCCAGGGTTATTTCGACTATCTGCTGCAACGGCCGGGATGGCGGTCCTTTCTGGACGATTATCCCCATGAATACATTCTCACCAAGTCCCGGACCACCAGGAGGGATGCATTGGCCGTCCATCCCGGCTGGCGCCTGGTCTTCGAGGAACCCGGCGCCTCCCTGTTCGCGCGCGACCCGTAAAATGCCGCGATCCGCAACCAGCGACGGAAACGGCTTTACCAGGGAGAGTACACGGGTTATATTTTGGCGAGGAATCCCCTGGTTTTCCGTTCGGGGATGCATACCCCCATTTTGGAGGAAAGACAACATGAAGATTCGTGTTACCGAGCAGAACATCGAGCGGGCGAAACAGGAACTTCCCGACGAATGGGCCGATGAACTGGAAGTGGGTTGCGAAACCTGGCCTTTCCAGCAGGCCAGCGCCAGGGGCCGTATCGCCGTGTGGCCCAGCGGTCGCGCCGCCATCGAGACGGAAGGGCTGGCGCGGTGGGGACAGTGGAGCCCGCGCCGACAGGTGATCACCTCCTATGACGGAAAGGTCTATGACGCCGAGGGAAAAGAAGTCGCCCAGCCGGAAAACGTCACGAACTTCGTGGTTCGCGGGATCCCCAAGGACACTTGGCGGCGGTTTCTGGACATGTGCGGGGAAGAGGGCAGGGGGGCCAGCGAGAAACTGCGTGAGATGATCGCCAACGAGGTGGGTAAGACCCTGTAGCGACTCCGCCACAGTCCGTGTCGGGCCGGGAGTCCGACATCGCCGCCGTGCAATGCGCATGGCGACGTCGCATTGTCGCGCCAACGCCGCACACGCCTACAGGTTCCAGCCTTCCTCCATCCCCTGGATCAACGCCAGGACGTTTTTGCCCAGCACGTTGTGGTTGTATCCGCCCTCGAGCACGGCGAACAATCCTCCGTTGTTCCTTCTGGCCGCAAGGGCGGCCAGTTTTCCGATATCATGGTAATCCCCGGTGTGCATGACTCCGCCCCAGTCGGCCTTGTGATTGTCGAACCCCGCGGACAGGGCGATCACGTCCGCGACCCGGTTTTCCAGGGTTTTGCGCACCTCGTCCATGTAGGCCACCCGGTCGTGGGCTACGGGGTTGTGTATGCTCACGTAGTCGCGTTTGCCGATGGCGCTGTTCGTGCCGTCGCCGAAGTGCAGGTCGAAGTCCAGGATGTGCGCCGTGCGGATTCTGCCCTTGCGGTACAGATGGTCCACGGCGATGGCGATGTTGGAGAAATAACAGAATCCCCAGCAGGATTCGGGAGACGCATGGTGACCCGGCGGCCTGATCGCGGCGAAGCAGGGTTCGGTCATGCCGATCTCCGCCGCCAGGACCGCGCCGCCGGCCGCCAGGGCCGCGATGTCGTACAATCCCTGCCTGCTCACCGAGTCCACGTGGATCTGGCTGTGCACGCCAAGGATGTCCTCCGGTTCCGCCGGCCGGGCGTCCACGAAATCGACGTGCAGCTCTATTGCGCTGATTATGGCTTCCATCCGGCCATCCTCGGCGGCGGGGTCGTTTGTGTAAACCTGGTAAAAATCCGGGTGGAACACGGCTTTCATATAACGCTCCGTACGGGGTATGGTTTTCAGGCGTGCCGGTTCAAAACGGGCCGCTTTCCCTTGCGCCGCTTTCATGGAAGACCACCACCACGGTCACATTGTCCCGCCCGCCCGCGTCATTGGCCTCGGCAATCAGTTCCTCGCAGGCCTCCCCGGCCGTTCCGGCGGCCATGGCAATCTGATGGATGCGCGCGTCCTCCAGCATGTCCCACAGGCCGTCGGAGCACAGCAC
Source organism: Desulfatibacillaceae bacterium (assembly GCA_046542385.1). Taxonomy (GTDB): domain Bacteria; phylum Desulfobacterota; class Desulfobacteria; order Desulfobacterales; family Desulfatibacillaceae; genus JBKHBM01. The sequence continues at coordinate 85,998 of JBKHBM010000002.1, forward strand.
TATCCTGTCGCCGTCGCACAATTCATGGAGTGTGTAGTCCGGCAGCAGCGGGGCGCCGCCGCCCACCGCCATGGTGATTTCGTTCTTGAACGGACTGTGACGGGCCTCCTCCAGGGTCATCCGGCCCGCGTTCACCATGGCCATGACCACGCTGTGGTCCGTGGTGGCCGCATGGATGCCGTCGGCGTTGCATACATAGGCCCGGGCATCCCCGACATGGCACAGGTGGAGGGCATCGTCCACGATGACAGCGGTGACCATGGTGCAGCCCATGCCCCGTTGCTCCTGGTTTTCCGAGCCCATTTCCAGGACCAGGCGGTGAGCCTCCACCAGGCTTGCCTTCATGGCGCTTTCGATGCGTTGATCGTCGATCCGAATCGTGGCGAGCAGCCTTTCGGAGAAGTAACCGTTGACCGATTCCGCGGCGAGGCGGCTGGCGACCTCGCCGGCCCTGTGTCCGCCCATTCCGTCGGCCACGATGTAAACGTTCCTTTCCGGATTGACGAGAAAGAAGTCCTCGTTGTTTTTCCGGACCATGCCGGTATGGGTTGCGCCACAAGCTCTCACATGATCTCCCGAGGTTATTGGGGGCGGGCAGTCCCTTCGCTGTCGAGCGCGGCTTTCCCGGCCCCGGTTGTCCTCGCTCCGGCCGAGCAGTCGCCTGAAAATGTCCATGGCTCTTTTCGCTGTTCTCCCTGTCCTGAATCCGTGACGAAAATATTGAAAAAGATTCCAAGAACCCTGTAAACCGGGCTTTTTTGCGTGTTCCTGAACAAATTTTCGTTGTCCTGTTCAAGAAGGACAATGGGTCCCGTCGTTACGAGGCGTCAACGGCGGAAGCGTCGCGTACCACGCGGATCGCGTTTTCCACGGGGCGTCACCCGCCGCCTTTGCGGCGTCTGGTCTTTCGCCCCAGAAACTCGATGTTCCATACGAGGCGCCTCAGCACGACGCTTCCCCCGGCGCCTCCGGACACGAGGTAACGGCTGTTGGGGCTCATGAAAACGGACAGTGCCTGCTTGTCGTGTCCCTGGAGATTTTGTCCGGTGCGGGCCGTGGGCAGTTCCCAGACCTTGACCATGCCGTCGTCTCCGCAGGAGTAGCCGAACCTTCCGCACACGCTCAGCCCGATGCTGCGCACCGCGCCCTTGTGCATGGGCAGGGTGGACAGGCAGTGTCCGGTTCGCACCAGCCAGTATTTCACGGTCCCGCTCTTGTCCCCGGTTACCGCGAAATTGCCGTCCCGGGACACTGCCACGCAGGTATGCAGTGCGTCGTGTCCGTCCAGCAGGGAAATGCGGTTTCCGGTGGAGAGGTCCCATAAAGCCAGGGAATGTGCTCCGTGTCCCCAGATGGCCTGCTTGCCCCCCGCCGTGATGGCGATACACCCGGCATGATGCCCTGGCATGGTTCTGACGCACTGGCCCGAGGACACGTCCCAGACCTTGACGAAATTCTCGCTGCCTGACAGGACGTAGCGTCCCGCTCCGGCAAACGCCACGGAAAGCACCGGAGTTCGGTGTCCCACCAGGGTGAGCAGGCACTGTCCGGAGGACATGTCCCAGTACTTGAGGGTCGTGTCCGCACCGCCGGACAGTATGTGCCTGCCGCCGGGCGATATGGCCAGCGCGTGCACCGCGTCCCTGTGTCCCCTGAGGGTGTGCAGGCACCTCCCGGATTCGACGCTCCACCTGCGTATGGTCCGGTCGTCGCCAGCGGTGAGGACGTACCGCAGGTCCGCGGTCATGGTGACCTGGTGTACCGGTCCGGTGTGGCCGGAAAGCGCCATGGCGTGGGGCACGGAATGGACGTTTTTGAGTTTGCCCTTTTCCACCATGTCCGAGTACAGGGCAAGGAAGTTCCTGTCGTCCACGAAGTTGGTCTTTTTCCACGCGGACAACAGAAGGTCGTAAGCCTGGGGTCCGTGGCCCCGGTCGAACAGCAGGCGCGCCTGGTCCAGGGTATTTTTCTTGAGGGTCTGCTCGATGATCTTGAAGTCGTACCGGGTGAAGCGGGACAGGGCCAGTTCCGCCTGGAACGTGGGCTCGAAGGACAGTTCCCAGTAGGAGACGGCGCTTCCCGGGCCGCCGAACACGGCAAACGCGCCGTCCTCGCTCAGCGCCACGGCGGAAACGGCCCCCTCGGTTTCCCTTAGGGTCCGTATGCAACGAAGGCTGGACAATTCCCACAGCCGGACAGCGCCGCCCGCTCCCGCGCTGATTCCGTACCGGCCGTCCCGGACCAGGGCAACGGCGGTTACGTCGCCCACGTGGGCCGTGCGGCTCGCCACGCACTCGCCGGAGCGCAGGTCCCATACCTGGACCAGTCCGTTTCCGCTTCCGGTGATCGCCCGGCTTCCGTCCGCGCTCATCGCCGCGCACTTCACCGGCCCCCGTTCGGAGCGAAGGGTGCGGATTACCTCCCTGCCGCTTATGCTGATGTAGTCCATCGCCCCGTCCGAACCCACTGCCAGGGCAAATCTGCCGTCCGGGGTCATGGACAGGGCGGTCACCGCGGAATCGTGGCAGTTCAGCGTGGCGGCGCAACGCCTCGCTGAAAGGTCCCACAGCCGCAGGGTCCGGTCCACGCTACCGGTCAGGGCCCATTTGCCGTCCGCGGTGGTTGCCGCGCACGTCACTCCGAGGGAATGCTCCTTGAGGATGCCGGTTTCCCGGTGGTTGGCCAGGTCGAACACCTTCGAGGTGCCGTCCGGGCTCGCCGTGACGGCGATGCCGTGGTCCTCGCTCAAGGCTACCTGGTTCACGCCCTGGGAGTGCGCGTCCAGTATGGCCAGGCAGGCGCCGGCAACCATGTCCCAGTGGCGGATTTCGTTGCCGTGTCCCCCTGAAATCCCGAACCTGCCGTCCGGGGTGATGTCCACGCTTTTGACCTGAAGCCGGTGCCCCGGCAGATTTCTGAGGACGCCGGTGCGGCTTGGCTTTCTGCCGGAAAAGACGGCCTCGTATTTTCCCGAAATGCCGCGCAGGGCCTCCCACGCCTGTTCCGGGTCGGAGCGCTGGGCGTGGATGTATGCGATGAGTTCCTCGATGACTCCGCGGTTGTGCGGATTGCCGGCGCAGTTTTTCAGCTTTTTGAGCACCTGCTCGTCGTCTATCTGGCCGGCGAAGTACTCCATCAGACTGAGGTTGTACGTGGCGTGAGGATGGGAGGGATCGCGGGCCAGGGCCTGCCTGAACGAGGCCACGGCCTTTTTGGCCTGCCCCAGTTCGTAATACGAGTACCCCTGGTTGTTGAGTTCGTCGGCCGCCGTGTCCACCAGCTTGAGCTGGAACCCCGGGACGTCCTTGCCGTACACCGCCCTGTGCGCCTCATTGAGCGCCGTTCTCAGTTCCGTGAAATCGGCGGGACGCTTCCCCCGGTCCGGATGCACGCACCTTTTTAAAATCCGGGCCAGTTCCGCGGGCATGTCGTGCCGCAGTCTCACCGGATCTGGCGGTTCGCCTTCCAGCTTGCGGGTGTTCTTGTACGGCCTGCCGCCGCAGAACATTTCCCACAGGCAGGCTCCAAAGGAGAAGACATCGGAATCGAACCAGACGCCTTCCGGAACCTCACCGCTTTTCTGTCTGGGATCGGCCCACTGTTCCGGCGACATGTAGGGAGGGGTGCCCATTACCGCGCCCATGAGGGTGCGGTTGCCGTTCGGGTCCACGGTGTCCGGATCTCCGGTGGCCACGGTGCCGCCGACAAGGCCGAAGTCCGTGACCTTGGCCGATCCCTTCCTGGTCATCAGCACGTTTTCCGGCTTCACGTCCCGGTGGATCATGCCCTTGGCGTGGGCGAACTCCATTCCGTGGCAGAATTCCACGGCCAGCCGCAGCCCCACCTGGAAGTCCGCGCACCTTCCGTTTTCTATCCAGTCGCGAAGGGTGCCGCCTTCCACGTATTCCACGAAGATGTAGGGCACCCGGTCGATCTGCCGGACAAAATAGCAATAAGCCACGTTCGGGTGCATGCCAAGTCGGGTCCAGGCACCGGCTTCCTTGACAACCCTGGCGAAAAACTCGGGCCTCGAAAGGACCATGGCGTTGGGTTGCTTGATGGCAAAACGCAGGTCCTGCCGTTTCTGGCGGGCGATGTACACATAGCCCATGCCTCCGGAGAACACCTTTTCCACCTCGTACCGGTCGGCGATGAGGTCTCCGGGCCTGTATTCGCGCACCTCGGGCATTCCCGATTGCGCGGCGGACATGAAGGAGCGTGCCTCCTCGTCGTCCATGATTCCGCCGTTGGGCGTACGCAGGGGCGTGTTTCGGCGATCCTCGGCGTCCTCCATGGGTTCGCCCTGTTCGCTATCCCTGGAAAACAGGCGCCGCAATCCCGAAATCGGGTTGTTTCTGGACCTGGTACTCACATTCACTTCCCGGGGCGCCCAAGCCGGCACCCGGAGCTGCCCCCCTGGATCACTGGCAATTTTCGTAACGGATCAGGGACGAATTCCGCCGGGGTGTTCCGGCATGATCGGACACACCCCGAAATGGCACATTTTACTCCAAGGTTGCGGAGGTGTCAAAGAGAGTCGAGCACCCGGGACAGGGCAAGTCGAAATTCCCGGGCGCTGAGGTAGCGGTCGCCGGGATCCCTGCTGGTGGCCTTGTCCACCACGCTGGAAAGGCCCTCCGGGAGGCAGGGCATCCTGCGGGCCAGGGGCACAGGCTCCTCATCCAGGACGACGAGGAAGGGGTTCTTCCGGGCGCGTTCCCGGTCGGGCTCGCCGGCCCTGGGAAAATCGTACACGTGCCGGCCGCTCAGCACGTGGTACAGGGTGGCGCCAAGAGAGTACACGTCCGCCGTCTGGTCCACGCCGTGGAGATCGGTGATCTGTTCGGGCGGTACATACAGGGCGGAGCCTCCGCCCATGCCCATCCGGGTGAGCACCGGGCCGCCGGCGCTGGCGTAGTGGCGGGCCAGGCCGAAGTCGGCCAGCTTGGGAACCAGTGAGCCGGTATCGGATTTTCCGAACAGGATGTTGGCGGGCTTGATGTCCCGGTGAAGAATTCCATGCGCATGAACCGCCTCCACGCCATACAGCACGGCCCGCGCCAGGGTCGCGGCCGTCCTGGGCGGAAGGACGCCCTTTTTCGCCAGCATGTCCCTGAGGCTTCCCATGGGCGCGTACTCCAGGGCGAGGTAGGCCCGGCCGGAGGCGGGATCCTTGCCGCTTTCCACGTAACGAACCACGTTTTTGTGCCGGATTCTGGCCATCACCGAACATTCGCGCTCGAACCTGCCCGCCGCCAGGGAGGCGCCGGGGCCGGGAGCCACATCCTTGACCACCACGAGCCGCCGGGATGCCTGGTGCACGGCCAGATAGGCAGTGCCCATCCCACCTCTGCCAACGGTTCGAAGGATTCGATAAGGGCCGATTTCACCTCCCCCGCCGGAGGCCGCCTTGTCCGCGCAGGTTTCGCACAGGTGGCGTACCGCTCCGGCGACCTCTTTCGCCTTTCCGTCCGAATTCGCCACCATGGAGAGATCCGTATCGCATTTGTGGCAGGAAGCGTCGGGCGCCACGGTGGATGAAGCGGGCTGCGGCCCGGGAAATTCTCCGCCGGACTCGGGCTTTCCATCGGTGTCGGCGCGCTCCAGGTCCGTCGCGGCGAGGGAAATCGCCACCTCCAGACGTGTGTATCCAACCTCGATCACGTCCCCGTGTTTCAAAAGACAGGGTTGGGCCCGAGTTTCGTTGACGTGGGACGGGTTGCTCACGTCCAGGTCCGAGAAATAGGCGTTGGGTGGGGCCATTTCCAGAAGAAAATGCCGGCGGGATATGTACGGGTCCTTTTCCGAAAAACGAACCCTGGCCTCGGGCGCACGTCCGCCAAGCCAGGCGCCGGGTTTGTCGATGATGAACCGGCGGCCCGACTCCGGGCCCTTGACAACCTTGAGAACGAGTTCCATGGAACGGCCAGGGGCCTATTTCTTTCCGAGTTGGCGCGCGCAACCTGCGCACAGTGTCCTGCCGCTCACCGCCACCACGCACTGACGGCAGAAACCCTTGCGACACAGTTCGCAGAATTCCGTGGCGCGCCAGGAAGGATGATTGGGGCACATCCGGGACTTGATCATGGTCTCGGAAGCCCGGGACTCCGCGGTGCTGTTCATTTTGTCAACGCTTTTCGCTGCTTTTTCGCCGCTTTGGGCGTCCCCTTCGCCTGAGGGGCCGTGTTCCGGCGTCCGGGGCTTGCGCGGGGGCTGACGCTGTATCCTGTGGCGGGCCGTCTCGTCGCCGTTCATGGGCCGCGGGGACCTGGGGTTCTGTGCGTCCGCCTGTATCATGGTGGTTTCCATGTCCCGGGATGACAGGACCGTCTGGCCCCCGGAGGGGGGACCGGGGAGGACGAAGCTGAACCTGTAGACGTCAAAGGACAGATCGTCGCCGTTTTTCAACCGATATGCCTTGTTGGGAGATATCTTGACGCCTTCCAGGAAAGTGCCGTTGGTGCTGTTCCTGTCTTCCAGGAAAAACGCCGCGTCCTTGAAAAGGATGACGGCGTGTCTCGAGGATACCGTCTTGCGGTTTATGCGAATGTGGCAGTTTTCGTCCCGCCCCACGAACATCACGGGCTTGTTCAGTTCAATGGGGCCCTGGGGCTGTCCGGGGCCGCCCTCGGGAACAAGCCGGGCCCTCATGGGCGGCACGCCCCCGGCGCCGGAATCGCGGCCGCGGGTAAAGGCGCGACGTCTGAGCCGCGACACCACGAATATGGCGGAGATCACCACCACGAGAAGAAGAAGCGTGTCGGCGGTCAGCCATGCCAGCGACAGTTCGGCATCATTCCTTGGAGGTGACCTGTCCATGGCCGGCTCACCGGCAGGGGGTCGCCCGTCGGAGCGGGGGGCGGGCGGGATTTCTCCGGCCGCCGGGCGAGCCAGTTCGGCCGTTATCCGGTCGAACACCAGGGGGATGTCGCCCGCCGTGTAGGCGCGGTAGTATTCTCCGTTGGTGACGTTGGCCAGGGACTGGATCGTCCGGTAATCCGCATTGTCCGTGAAGGCCACCGCAAAGATGCGGATGCCCGACTCCCTGGCTTCGGCGGCCAGGTTCCCGCGGAGCCATCTCGCGCTTTCCTCGTCCTTTTCCGCGTCCCCGGTGTCCACGATTCCGTCGGTCAGGAAGATGATGACCCGGCCAGCTTCGGGCCGGCCCGAAGCCTTCAGTTCGTATACCGCACGTTCCACCCCGGCCGGGCTGTTGGTGCGCTGTCCGGAATAGTCCACCTGGTCCAGCGCCGCCAGGAACGCCTGGCGGGTCTGTTGGTCGTCCATGCGTTCGAGGGGATGTTCCAGCCGGGCCTTTTTGTCGAATACCACCATGCCGAGGCGGGCCGTGGGCCCCAGTTCCCGGGTGAAGTTCGTGACCACGCTTCTGGTCAGAAACCCGGGATCGTTGGTCTTCATGCTGCCTGAATTGTCCAGTACGAGCATGATGTCCGTCGGGGGGATGTCAGCGGCGGGGGCAGCCGTCGCTGAACAGTATGCCGCGATGAACAGGGCAGCCAGGCAGGCCCCAATCGTCGCGACCGCGCGCAATGGCATGGGCATGGGTAAATCCTTTCGGGTACTGCGGTGATGCTCGATACCTTGACACCTGAATCCGTGACGAAAATATTGAAAAACTTTCAAGAGCCCATAAATCGGACTTTTTTGCGTGTTCCTGAACAAATCTTCGTTTCACCCGGTGGGTGAAAGGATTTTTCGCCCTCCGGGGCGGCCTCATGCGGCGCGTCTGCGGCGTCAGAGCCCGGCCGGCGTACTTCAGTACAGCCGGCAGGTCTCTTCCTTGCACCCGCACCACCTGAGACCGCTCACGGCTTCAGGTTGACAGCTAGCTTCCGTGTGCACGCGGGCGTCGCCCCGGACCGCCGCAACGTCCCAAACGTTTCCGGGCGCCGGCTACTGCCGACCGACACCGTTTTCCAGAAAGTCCCCGGGGAGGACAAAAACCGCCTTTTGGGGTTCTCCCAGAAAATGCAGCATTGTGGTGCTCAACTCGCCCCGTTTACGGTGGCTGGGATACAGTATCTCGTAAACCCGGCCGTTGCCGTCCTCCCGGGTCCACTCCCCCAGCACGAGGCCGCCGATTTGCGGCAGCAGGGCAATGCTGCCCACCATGGAGGACCGGTCCGAAAGAGTGATCCAGCCGTACTTTTCGTGGTTCGCATACATGTCCGCAATCGTGGCGGGCATGTCCGGGCCTCCGGGATATTCGGTATTGTAAATCCTTTCGGTCACGTCACGAAGGAAATGGTTCGCCCTGGGCCTTTCCAACCCGGTGTCATAGGAATACGCCATGGGATCGAACCGGGCGGAGACCGTGGCTGACCAGTAGCCCGGAAGCCATGTCCCGCATTGGTCGCAGTCGGCCATGCCGACCCGGGTGAGGGTCCGGCATTCCGATTCCAGGGGGTCTCCGCAGGCAAAGTAGGCCAGCTTGTAAAACAGGGTAACCTCGAGGGGGGCCGGCCCGGGGGCTGCCAACGAGACACCGGCCAGCACGAGCAACACACACGCGGCAATGGTCGTACACCGTTTCACGATTGTACCCTCCACCCGGTTCCGTGACAAAAACGTTGAAAAACCATGAAAAGTTCCATTATGGCGGCTTCCCGTGCGTTTCTACATGGATTTCCGGGTTCACCCGACGGATCAAAGACCTTTTCGGCCCGCGGCGCGGCCCCATGCAGGCCGTCCGCGGCGTCGGGCCGACGTGCTCCGGTACGGCAGGCGGTTCTTTTGCCTGCGTCCGCAGTACCCCGGACCGCTCACTCATTCAGGCCTCATCCAGTATCCACGCGGCTTTCATGTCGGTGTCGGTAACTGTTCGCCCGGGCGCTCTGTCCCTCGGGGTCCGAATGCGGTTTTCCGCCCGGGACGAAGTCTTAATGGTTTTCAAGAAATCATACCCTTTTTTTGCGGGAAAATCAACCGGTTATTATGGCGAATGCAAGGGGGCGGTCCGGGCGGTCCGACTTTCTTGGCGCTTGCGTGGTCCCGGGTAATCTGATAGCCAGAAGAGCCGTGGTCAACAGTTGGATGAAGGGTTGTTCAAACTGCGTGGAAGAGGCGCCGCCCCGGGCCTCCCAGCGAATGACCTTTACTTTTAACACGTTGAATTCAAATGATTTTTTCATATTGCGTGCATTGATTGTTCCAGGAATATGGAGGAGGAAATGTTTTCAAGGCGATTGTCGGCCCTGGTGCGGCGCGGTTCCGTGCGCAAGGTCCTGAAGGTGGTCCTCCTGGTGGCGGTGGTTGTGTGCCTGGTGCCTCCTTTATGCGGGAATGCCTTTGTAGGCGACACCGTGGAGATCGTTACCGGGGACGTGGCCGCCCACGACCTTGGCCACAGTCCGAAAACCGGTGGTTTTCTCGCCGTGTGGACGGACAGGCCGGCAGAGGGGCCGGCAAGTGTCGTCGTCCGATTGTTTGATCAAACCGGACACCCCGGCGGCGCCCAGTTATTGGCCGAGACGGTTGCCGGCGGGGCGTCTGTTTCGGTGGACGCGGCTGAAAGCGGCAACTGGGTGGTGGTCTGGAGTTCCGACGACCGGGTCCACGCCGCCACCCTGGATCCCGAGGGGGTGGTGCTTGTCAGGGCGACAATAGGGGAATCCGCCTCCGGGGCCCGCCCGGTCCTGTCCGGAGGCGCGGACGGCAGGTATTTGGTGGCGTGGGAGCAGGGGAACCTTTTCGGGACCACAAACGTGGTGGGATGCTGGTATTCGGAGCAAACCGCTGAAATTTCCGACACCTTCAAAATAGCGGGTTCCATGGCCGGGGCCCGGTACAACCCGTCGGTGGACTGTCTGGACGGTTCGTTTTTCGTGGCGTGGGAGACCGAGGCCAGGATCAGGGGAACGACCGGCATCCAGGGGGTGCGGATACCAGCCGGAGCCTCCGGAAACAAGGACTTCGGCGCCCAGGTCACTTTTTCCGAAGCAGGGGCCCGTAACCCCACGGTGGCGGCGGGAGGGCAGGGCCTGTTTTGCGTGGCCTGGGAAGGCGCGCGCGCGGACGGCCCCGACGTCCTGGAATACGCGTTCACGCGGGCCGGCAAGGTGGAGAACACCGGCAGCCTGGGAGTGCGGGGTTCCCGGGTGGTTGAGCCTGCCCTTGCATGGACCGGCGCGAAAGACCGGTTCCTGCTGGCGTACGCCGTAGAGGGGAACGCCGCGGGAACCAACGTGGCCGCGAGCGTGGTGGACCTGGAGGAGCGGGAAAACACCGACGAACTGGTGGCCGGCACCCCGGTGGACGAACACGATCCCAGGGTGGCGTGCGCGGGCACCGCCCGGATCGGGGTTCTGGTCTCCTGGCGGGCTGGCGGATTGTATGCCGCGCCCTGGTCGGTCTGCGCGGAGGTCAAGGCTCCGGTGGGTCTGGATGCCCCCGCCCACAGCCCGGACGGGACCTTTCTGGTCACATGGGACGCGGTGACCAATGCAGTGGGCTACGAGGTGGAACGGACCCGCGGCCCGGATTTCGACGAGGTCGACACGATTCCCGCGGAAACCCTTTCCCTCCTGGAATCGGACCTGGAACGCGGCATTTACCGATACCGCGTGCGTGCGGTGAACACGTGCGCGCAGAAGAGCGTCTGGAGCGACGTCGTGAAGGTGGCGGTATGCCGGGCGCCGGCCGCCCCGGAGGAGATCGCCTCGCCGGCGCTGGACGGTGACGGTACGTTCCGGATTGTCTGGGAAAGCGTGCCCGGGGCCGTGGAATACGAACTGCAGCGGGCGTCTTCCGCCGAGTTCGCGGACGCCGTGACCCTGGCGACGACCGAATCCACCGCCTATACGGTAGAGGGCGCGGCCAGCGGCGACCATTTTCACCGGGTGCGCGCCGCAAGCGATTGTGGCCTGTCCGGTCCGTGGGTGGCGGACGACGGGGTGACCGTGTGCCAGAAACCCGGGACTCCGGAAAACGTGTCCGCGTTCAGAAGAGGCATGGAATCCTTTGTGGTGGAGTGGTCCGAGGTGCCCGGCGCGACCAGGTACGTGGTACTGAGGTCCGACAGCAGGGAGTTGACGGGCGCCACCGAGGTGTGCGCGGTTTCCGAAACGGCCTGCCTGGCCCGTGACCTGGGCCCTGGCGCGCACCACTTCGCCGTGATGGCCATAAACGCATGCGGCGAGAGCCTCACTCCGGTTTTCGCCGAATCCGCCGTCCATTCCTGTACCGATCCGGCGGTGCCGCGGTTCCTCTCCGCCCCCGAGAAAAGCCGGGATGGTTCCATAGCCCTGGCCTGGGCTCCGGTCTCCGGAGGCGAGGAATACCTTCTTCAGCATTCCCGGGACCCCGGTTTTTCCAGGGAGCGGACAGTGCAGGTGGGGCCAGCCAGGGACGCGACGCTTCGGGGGATGCCCTCGGGCGTTCATTACTTCCGGGTGGCGGCCAGAAACCGGTGCGGGGCCACCAGCGGGTGGCGTGTCGCGGGCCCGGTTTCCGTGACCCTGCCGGCACTTTTGTGGGAGGAGGAACCCCGGGCCGCGGGCCCGGACAAAATCACCATGACAGCCATGTCCCCGGATTTTCCCGGCGCCGGCGTACGATACCGTTTCATCTGCACGGGCAGCCCCACCGGAGGCCAGGGCGCGACCACGACATCGTGGCGTCCTTCGCGTGAGTTTACAGACGCCTATCTTTCTCCGAACAGCCTGTACACGTACAAGGCGGAAGCCATGTCCGGGGGAGGCGCGGCCACTGCCCCGACGCCGGAGAGAGGCGCGTACACCGCCATCGAGACCCCGGAGCGCCTGGTCTTCGGAGGGGTGGGCCAGGACTCGGTGATGGTAAGGTGCGCCACGCAACTGACCGGCCTGGACCGGGGCGACTCGGGTCTTCGCATCATGTGCCCCACCACGGGAGAGGATTCGGGCTGGATGAGGGAAAACGGGACCTGGGAGTTGGACGGCCTGGAGCCGGGACGGACCTACGAGTTCACGGTGCAGGCGCGCAACGGCGACGGAGTGGTGACCCCGGTTTCCGAGGCTTTCCGGATCAGCACGAAATCCGCGCCGTGACAAATGCGGTCGCGGCGGTCGGAAACGACCGCGATCGTACTGAAAGGGCCTGGAGGACAGGGTGGACGAGAAGCGAGTGGAGGCGTTTTCGGAAAAGATGGTCCAGGTGCTCAACCACGGCGCGTTGAACCTGGGTGTGGGCATCGGATACCGCCTGGGTTTGTTCGAGGCAATGGAGGCATTGGACGGGCCGGCCCCGGCGTGGGACATCGCCGAAAAGGCGGGCCTCTCGTCCCGGTACGTGAGGGAGTGGCTGGGTTGCATGGCCTGCGGAGGGGTTGTCGAGGTGTCCCGGAACGCGGAAGGGAATGAGACGTATTGTCTTCCCCCGGAACATGCCGCGCTGCTGTGCAAAAGTGCGGGGAACCGTAACCTGGGCGTGTACATGCAGGAGTTGCCGCTTCTCGCCAACATCGCCATGGACGGGGTGGAGTCCGGGTTCAGAACAGGGGACGGCGTGGACTATTCCCGTTATCCCAGGTTCCACGCGTTCATGTCCGAATTGTCCAACGCCAAGCACAGGCAGGTGCTCGTCGACCTGTTTCTGCCCTCCGTGGACGACGGCCGGCTCGAGGAGCGGTTGCGACAGGGCATACGGGTCCTGGACATGGGATGCGGCGAGGGCGTTGCCACTATTCTGATGGCGGAGGCCTTTCCGGCCAGCACGTTTCTGGGCCTTGATTTTCACGGGCCGGCCCTTGACGCGGCCCGCGGCATGGCAAGGGAAAGAGGCCTCGACAACGTCGAATTCGTCGCCGGGGACGCAGCGGAAGTGGAACACAGGCCGGATTGGGCGGGCCGTTTCGACTACGTCGTGGCGTTCGATTCCGTCCATGACCAGGCCCGCCCCCTGGAGGCCCTGCGCGGCGTAAGGCACGCGCTGGCTCCGGGAGGAATGTTTTCCATGGTGGACATCGCGGCCAGGACCGCCCATTCGGACAACCTGGGGCATCCCATGGGTCCGTTTCTGTACGCCGTGTCCCTGATGCACTGCATGCCCGTTGGCCTGGTGGACGGGGGCATGGGGCTGGGCATGATGTGGGGCGAGGAGCGGGCGCTGGAACTGCTTGCCGAAGCCGGGTTCACCCGGGTGGACGTGGTGGACATGCCCCACGATCCGTTCAACAGCCACTATTTGTGCCGCGTCTGAAGGAGGGTTTTGGCATGGATGATTCGACGGACACGTCGAGAATAAGTCCGACGGCCCACTACACGGGATACGTGTGGGTGCGCAACGGCCTGTCCGACAAAAACATGGCCACGTTGCACGGACGCGCCTTTTACACGGCGCTCAGGCCCGGCATGTGGGCGGGCAGGGTGCTGTTGGGGATTTCCGACGTGGAGACCGTGTTGCTGCAACGGCATCTCATGATCGACCATCTGCTGGAAAAGGCGGTGGAAGAGAAGGGGGTCGGGCAGATTCTGGAACTGGCCGTGGGGCTGTCACCCCGGGGCTTCCGGCTGGCCCGAAGGTTCGCCGGCACGGGTATGCGCTACGTCGAGGCGGATCTGCCGTCCATGGCGTTGCGCAAACGGCGGGCCCTGGTTCGCCAGGGCCTGATGGGGAAGGACCACCGGGTGGTGGAGTGCAACATCCTGGAACCCACCGGGCCGCGCAGCCTGTCCGGAATCGCCAAAACCCACCTTCGCCCCGGGGTTCCGACGGCCGTTGTCACCGAGGGGCTCATCAACTATTTTCCCACGTCGGACATGGCCGGGATGTGGTCCGACATCGCCGGTGTTCTGGAGAACCAGGGTGGTGGCGTGTATCTGACAGACGCGTTTCTGCATCGTCGGACACATCTCATGTACCCGGTGGTGTTGGGATGGATCAAGTTCCTCGAGGTATTCGCGCGGGGAAGGATTCACCTGCATTTCGATTCCAACGAACAGGCCGTGGAGCGGATGAAGCGCCTGGGATTCGACGAAGCCCGGGTCCATGCGCCCGAGAGCTTCGCAAACGTCCTGGATATCCCGTTCACCCGGCTGCGCAGCCTTGCCAGCGTGATCGAGGCGGAGGTGGAGCCGGGCCGGGGATAGCAGCCTGTTGAAAAACGCGATCCGCGGTGTTGCGCCTCATCGCTTTTGAACGGGCCGGGGCTTCCGGGTTCATCAAAGGACCGCTATCAGCCTGTTGAAAAACGCGATCTGCGGCGTTGCGCCTCATTTCTCGTCGATGCGACGTACCGTAAGTACGCCTTACTCCTCGAAATTCGCGCGCCTTGCATCTCCTCGTTTTTGAACAGGCTGCCAATTTCGAGTTTTTCAACGGGCTGCTATCCGACACTCGCTCCCTTTCGGAAGCCGCTGTCGTCGCAGGGAGGTTCCATGGCCATGAGATCGGCCACCGTGATCGAGTCCAGCTTCTCGTACATGGCCTTGGTCACTTCCATCCACGCCAGGTGTGTCACGCATTCGTGCATGCGGGGGCATTGGCCGTTATTCTCCGCGCATTCCACCAGGGCCGGGCTGCCTTCCAGCACCCGGACGATCTCGCCGATGGTTATCTGATCAGGCGGCCTGGTCAGGGCGTGCCCGCCGTTGGGGCCCCTGCGGCTCCGAATGTAGCCCGGACCCTTTAGCTGGCGTACCAGCTTTTCCAGGTATTTGGCGGAAATGTCCTGCCTTTTGGCTATGTCTTCTATGCGGACGAGCCCGTCCTGACCGTGTCTTGCGAGGTCAAGGACCATGCGCGTTCCGTAGCGGCTTCTCGTAGTGAGTCTCACGTTCATACCTCGGGTAGTATTGGCGGTTGGTACCCGGCGCGCCGCGGGCGCGCCTGTGGGGATCGAAAAAACATACCTGTATGGTAGGTTTGTATTCTCCTAATTGTCAACCAAAAAGTAGGGTTTTTCAAGTCCGATGTGAACAGGGAGGACGTTTTTGTGGCCCGGATGCCCGAAAAGAACGCGAAAACGCGTCCTCCGCGGTCCGTGAAAAAGGTTTGGCGCGGTTGCGGTCCAGGACCGGCCCATGGGCCGGCCGGATTCAGATGACGTGGTACACCTTGCGCCTGCGGTCCTGGAGAAGGATTCGGTCGTAGGAGCCTTCGGGCGCCTGGTCGATCCACTTGGCCGCCACCCTCTGGCAGGCCGGGCAGGCGTTACGGGGAACGTGTACCCCCAGGATCCTGAAGCCCCTGGACGAGGCGGAGTCGATGGCCAGGGCCCCGGCGCATTCGCTGCACCGCCTGATCCGTTCGTGCTGGGTTTCGTTGATGCCGTCGGTGTCGTAGAAGATGTTGCGGTTGCGTTCCACGATTTCACCTTCCTGGTGGGAGTCCACCGGCGGCAGGCCGTCGAGCAACTGGTCCCGGATGTTGTTGGACAGCTGCTTGATGTACTGGGTGATTTCCGGTGGCTGGGCCTGGTAGTCCCGGTCATAATTCGGTTCCCGGACGCACCTGGTGTTGAGGCCGGCCATGGCCATGATGATGCCGGTGTTCACGTAGGGCAGGGCCTTTTCCACCGAGTAGCCGCCTTCCAGCACGGCGATGTCCGGCTTGAGCCGGGCGTTCAGCTCGGCGTATCCCCGGGCCGAGAAGTTCATGTGGGTGATGGGGTCCTCGTAGTGGTTGTCCTGGCCCGCGGAGTTGATGATGAGCTCGGGCTGGAACCGTTCGATCAGCGGCATGACCACTTCCTCAAGGGCGGTCAGAAAGCCCGCCTCCCCGGTGCGCGGCGGAAGCGGGATGTTCACCGTTGTGCCCAGGGCGTTGGGGCCGCCCATCTCGGTCTGGAACCCGGAGCCGGGATACAGGGTGCGGCCGTCCTGGTGCATGGAGATGAACAGGGTGTCCGGGTCGTGCCAGTAGATGTCCTGGGTGCCGTCACCGTGGTGGCAGTCGGTGTCCACAATGGCGACCCGGTCCACGCCGTAGATGTCCCGGATGTATTCGATCATCACGGCTTCGATGTTGATGTTGCAGAAGCCGCGGTTGCCGTGGACCACGCGCATGGCGTGGTGTCCCGGAGGCCGTACCAGTGCGAAGGCGCAACGGACCTCCTTTTTCATGACCGCGTCCGCGGCCACCAGACAGCCGCCCGCGGAAATAAGGTGGCTTTCCGTGGTGACGGCCGCTTCGTCGGGAACGCAGAAGTGTGCCCGCCGGATGTCCTTGTACATGGCGGGCCGGACCCGGTACTCTTCGATTCCCGCAACGTCGAGCAGGCCTTCCTCCATGACCTGGTCCTGGGTGTAGAGAAGCCGTTCCTCGCGCTCCGGATGCGTGGGGCTGATGGCCCAGTCGAATGCCGGGAAGAAGACCAGTCCGGTTTTGCGCTTTGCCGTCAGCATGGATTCTTCCTGTCCTTCCATTCCGGAATGAGGCCCGGGACCACGGACAGCCTGAGCCGCATGTTCCTGCCGGTGCGCATGCCGCCGCGAATCATGTTGAAGCTCTCCTGCTCGGTGACCGTATAGGTGAGTTCCTCTGTCTGGGCGCCTTCCTCGGCGGCGCGCTGGGCCAGGACCTGGCGGGCCATGTCGTAGCAGTCGTCCAGGGAGAACTGGCGGGGGATCGGGCTTTCAATGCCCGCTTCCGGGATGACCACGGTGCCCCGCTGGGTATCGGCCTGGAGCGTGATCTCGGAGGTGACCCGGGCGGCGGCCGCTCCCACCGCATTGGCCACCTGGTAGTGTTCGGGAACCCGTTGGGGCAACTCGAAGGCCCGTTCCAGGTAGGGTGCGAACCACGGTGCCGGTCCTCCAAGGACCACCACGGATTCCGGATGCACGCGTACGCCCTCGATGACCTCGTAGATGGTGTACACGGGCCGGGAATTGATGTGGTGCACAAAGGCCATGGCGGATTCCACAATGGTGTTCGCCATGGTGGTCAGCACCATGTCCGCCGCGCTGGCCGGGTCGCACCCCAGCGCCTCTCCCACCTGGACCATGCCCGCGACAGCCGCTGTTTTGTCCCCGACGTCGGCGAGGTCCAGGGTGACCACCGCGTCCATGGGGGTGGGCGCCTCGCCGCCGAAGGCCATGGGAAAGCCACGGCGCAGGGGGCCGATGCGCAGGTTGCCGCGTTTGTCCACGACCACCTGGGAATCGCCGCCGATACCGATGGAGCGGGTCTGCAGGGACCGTATGTTGGTCTGGTAGGGGCCAAGGGAGATGCCCTGGGGCACGCACAGCGGCACCCCGTTCAGCACCAGGGAGATGTCCGTGGTGGTGCCGCCGATGTCCAGCACCAGGGACGTGCCCCTGCACCCGTCAAGGGCCAGTGCGCCCATGACGCTGGCCGCCGGTCCGGACTGCGCCGTCTGCGCCGGGAAGTGGTAGGTCCTGGCCAGCCGCACGGTGCCACCGTCCGGTTTCATGAGGTACTGGGGCGCCTTGTCCAGACCCCGCTGTCGCAGGCTGCGGGTCAGGCTGGACACGAACTGGTGGTGGATGCGGAACAGGGCCGCGTTGAGGTACGTGGTGGCGATGCGCCTGGGAAAGTTGAGGTTGCCCGAAAACCTGTGCCCCAGGGCCACGTAGGAAAAATCCTTGTCCAGCCACTGGCCCACCATGGTTTCGTGCATCGGGTTTCGCACCGAGAACTTTCCCACCACACCGGCGACCTCGATGCCATGGCCGCGGATCTTTTCGGCGGCCTCCAGCACCGCCCTCCTGTCGATGGGGACGACCTCGGCGCCGCGATGGTCCAGGCACCCGGGCACCACATGATAGGACGGGCCCACCGAAAACCACTCGGGATCCATGCCCGGCCCGGCGGAAACCATCATCCCCGCCGGCTCCAGCGTGTCCGTCACGATGGCATTGGTGGCCTGGGTGGTGGAAAACACCATCCGCTCTATCTGCCCGGCTTCCACGCCCGCAAGGGTCTTGTCCAGCGCGGCCTGGAGAGTGTCCAGGAGATCCGGAAGATTCACCGTCTTGGTGGCGGCCACAACGCTGCCTTCATGGAGGAGAACCGCGTCCGTTTGCGTCCCCCCCACGTCCAATCCCAGTATCATAGTATCACCGCGAACATCTGCTGCGAGCTCCGGCCGAAACGTTCAGTACCCTGTTCCGTCCTGACGTCGCCCAGGGCCGTGTTGTCGGATGCGGCGCCCATTATAACGCATCGCGTCAATTTGTGAAGACTCAATTTCGCCCTGCCCCGAATTTTTTCCGGGGCGTCGCCCGGCGAACACCCGCACCCGTTGAAAAACCTGAATCCGTGAGCGGTCTCAGGTGGTGCGGGTGCAAGGAAGAGACCCGCCGACTGTACCAAAGTACGCCCGCCGGGCTCTGACGCCGCGGACGCGCCGCATGACAGCCTGTTGAAAAACGCGATCTGCGGCGTTGGGCTTCATTTCTCGTCAACGCGACGTACCGTAAGTACGCCTTGTTCCTCGAAATTCGCGCGCCTTGCATCTCATCGTTTTTGAACAGGCTGCAAATTCCGAGTTTTTCAACGGGCTGATGAGGCCGCCCCAAAGGGCGAAAAATCCTTTCACCCACCGGGTGAAACGAAGATTTGTTCAAGGACACGCCAAAAGCCCGATTTATGGGGTTCTTGAAAGTTTTTTCAATATTTTCGTCACGGATTCAGGAAAAAGACTCCCGCAACATACCTTTGGCGCAAGGCATTGTAAAGGGTTCGGGAGGATTCGACATGCCGCTGAACCGCCGGGGAGGCTCTCCCGATCCGGACATCAAACCCCCGTGCGGAGTGAGGCCAGAAACAGGCCGCAGACCGTTTTCGCGTCACTGATTTCTCCGGACCGGACCATTTCCAGGGCACGCTTCAAGGGAATCGTGTGGACCTCGAGCACCTCGTCCGTGTCCAGGTCGAGGTCGATTCCGTTGGCGAGGCCCCGGGCCAGAAAGATCGTGATCCTCTCGTCACCGTAACCGGGGGAGGGGATGATGGTGGTGAGTTCTTCCCAGACCTCCGAGGAATGGCCGGTTTCCTCCACCAATTCCCGCTTGGCGCAGGCCAGCGCCGTTTCGCTTTCTTCAAGCGTTCCCGCGGGAATCTCCCAGATGTACCCGCCGGCGGCGTGGCGATACTGCTTGAGGAGGAGCACGTCGTTGCCCTCCGTGAGGGGGACGATGGCGGCCGCCCCGGGATGCCGCACCACTTCCAGAGCCGCGTGCCTGCCGTTGGGCAACGTGACCTTGTCCCTGGTGACGGAAAAAACCCTGCCTTCGTAGATGACTTCTCGATTGGACATGTGATCGCCTCCCTGTCCGGCCGGTGTTTTGATACGCAGCAGTTCTTATAGACGATTCGCCGGGTTGGCGCAAACCCTGATTTCATATTGGCGTGGGAGGATTTTGGATCCTGTCGCCTCATGCCTTTTCTGCACGGCCTTTTCCGCCCGGCTTGCGTTTTGCCCGGGTGATATTATATACCCATGTACTTTTAGGAAAGCCGGTCGTCCGGGTTCGGGCGTTGTCGGGGCAAGGAGAATGTGCGGCATGACGGTTGCGGTGAAAAAAGGGCGGGAACTCGAACTCGAGATCGAAAAGAGCGTGTTCGGCGGGCAGGGCCTGTGCAGGGTGGAGGGGATGGCCGTGTTCGTGGATGGCGCGGTGCCCGGGGACAGGGTTTTGGCCAGGGTGTACAAGAAGAAGAAGACCTGGGCCATGGCGCGGACACTGGAGGTGTTGAGGCCGTCCCCGGACCGGGTCGAGCCGCCCTGTCCGTACGCGGGGTATTGCGGGGGGTGCAAGTGGCAGCACCTCGAATACTCGCGCCAGCTGGAGTACAAGCGCCTGCACGTGGTGGAGTCTCTGGCCCACATCGGCCAGGTGCGGGACGTGGTGGTCCATGAAACCCTTCCGTCGGACAAGGCCTACGGATACCGCAACAAGATGGAGTTCTCCTGCTCGGACCGCAGGTGGCTGCTCCCCGGGGAACTGGGAGTCGAGGGGGTGGACAAGGCGTTTGCCCTGGGCCTGCATGTTCCCGGAACCTTCGACAAGGTCCTGGACACCTCGGCCTGCCTGCTCATGCCGGACAAGGGCAACGAAATCATGGCCGACGTACGGGCGTTCATGCTGGAATCGGGCCTGCCCGCCTATGGCCTCAAGTCCCACGAGGGGTTCTGGCGCTTTCTGGTTCTCCGGCACTCGGTCGCCCGCGACCAGTGGATGGTGAACATCGTCACCTCCGAGGACAGGTGCGACGACCTCATGCCCCTGGCCCGGCTCCTGCGGGAGAAGCACGGCGTGGTTTCCGTGGTCTGCAACGTATCGGGGAAAAAGGCCGCCGTCGCCGTGGGCGATTTCGAGAAGGTCCTCGCCGGCGAGGCCGCCATCAGGGACAGCATCGGCCGGTTCGAGTTCGCCATCAGCGCCAATTCCTTTTTCCAGACCAACACGAGCCAGGCGGAAAGGCTGTATCGCACGGTTTCCGAATACGCGGGCCTCACCGGCGCGGAAAGGGTGCTGGACCTGTATACCGGCACTGGATCCATCGCCATCTGGCTGGCGGAAAACGCATCGGAGGTCATGGGCATCGAGATCAACGAGGGGGCCATCGAGGACGCCTGGAAGAACGCGGCGGACAACAACATTGCCAATTGCCGCTTCATGGCGGGCGACGTACGCGCCATGTTGCGGGAGAACCCGGTTACGGCGGACGTGGTGGTCTGCGACCCTCCGAGGTCGGGCATGCACCCCAGGGCCGTGACCCGGGTGCTGGAAATCGGCGCGCCCCGGGTGGTCTACGTTTCCTGCAATCCCACCACCATGTCGCGGGACCTCGCCCTGCTGGCGGAGATGTACGACGTGGCCGAGGTCCAGCCCGTGGACATGTTCCCGCACACCTACCACGTTGAGGCCGTGGCCCGGCTGGTCAAAACCTGAATCCGTGACGAAAATATTGGAAAAATTTTCAAGAACCCCATAAATCGG
>JBKHBM010000127.1:0-12888 GCA_046542385.1 Desulfatibacillaceae bacterium
GCCCGATTTATGGGGTTCTTGAAAGTTGTTTCAATATTTTCGTCACGGATTCAGGTTCCCGCCACCGGCGTCGCCGTCCCCGGACCGTTTGCCGTCGCCGGAGTCCTCCTTTTGCCCGTCACGGGCCCCGCCGCCTTCCGTGGACGGCGGCCCGTCCCCGCCCTCGTCCGATTCGCCGCCCTCTCCCGACCGGCCGGAGGTGTCGCGTGAGCGCAGGGCGTCCCGGGCCTCCTGCTCCAGGGTGGTGAGGTAGTCCCGGGCGTCCCAGGCGATCTCCCGGCCGTGTACGGAAAGGACGATGCCCAGGATGAGTTCCCCGTCCTGTTCAAAGGACAGGTCCACGTCCTTGCCCAGTACGTCGCGCGCGGCCTCTCGCACCTTGTCCACCGCCTCGGCGGACAGGCCGCGTGGGCTTCTGACCACCGCTTTCCCGTTACCGCCGGAAACGCTGTCCGCCAGTTCGGCGCGGTTGTCGTCGGACAGGCTTCCAGCCTTGTCGGCGAAAGCAAAGGCGGCCCGGTTGTCCACGTCGGCGCCGGCAAGGTCGGAAAGGACCCGCGCCGCGGCCTTGTACACGTGGCGCACGGCGAGATTGTTCAATTCCCGGAGCAGGGCGTCCTTTTCGTCACGGAGTGAATCCAGCCAGCGGGCCTTTTTGTCGTCCACCTCCCGGCGGGCCTTTTCCAGCATTTCCTTCCTGCGCTCCCGTGCTTCCTCGCGGGCCTTTTCCAGCTCGCCCTCCCGCTCCTTCTCCAGTTGCGCGATCTTGTCCTCGTATTCCTTCTTCTTCCCCGAGGCCTCCTCCTCCCGTTCGTCCGCCTTTTCGAATTTCGCGGCGATACGTTCCTCACGCCTGTTCATGGCGTCCACTATCCGGCCGTACAGAAAATGCTTGAGGAGCCAGACCAGGATGAGGAAGTTGACCAATTGCGCAATCGTGGTGAACCAGTCGATCAGCACGATCTACCCTCCTTGCGCCATGTTGACCACGTGGTCCCAGAACGGATTGGCGAACAGGACGATCATGGAAACCACGAAGCAGTAGATGGCCGTTGACTCGATCATGGCCAGCCCCACGAACAGGGTGCGGGTGATGGTCGCGGATTCGTCCGGTTGCTGAGCTATGGACGACAGCGCCTGGGCCACGGCGCGGCCTTCCCCAAGGGCGGGACCGATCGCGCCGATTCCTATGGTTATACCCGCCGTGAATACGGAAATCATGCCGATCAGGGTGAGCGCGTCCATGTTGGTCACTCTCCTTCCTTTGTCGTTTCTTGCCGGGCTTCCTGTTCCGTTTTCCGCCGCGCCCGGGTGGCGGAGGATATGTAAACCATTGCCAATATGGCGAAAATGTAGGCCTGGATGACGCCGGTGAGCAGGCCCAGCAGGTTCATGACCACCGGAAACAACAGGGGCGCCACGGCCAGCAGGATCATAACGATCTTGGTCCCGGACATCATGTTGCCGAAAAGGCGCACAGCCAGGGCCAGGGTCCGGGACAACTCTCCCATGATGTTGAAGGGCAGCATGAGGGGCGTGGGCTGTATGTACTGGCGCATGTACCCGGGAAATCCCCGGCTGGCGATGCCGTAAACAGGTACGGCGAAGAACACGCAGATCGCCAGCGCCGCCGTGGTGGACAGCGAGGCGGTGGGCGGAGTGAATCCCGGCGCCACGGCCAGGACATTTGAGACGAAGATGTACAGGAACAGGGTGCCTATGAAGGCCAGGTACGGGCCGGGCGGCTCGTCGGCCACGTCCTCTATCTGGTCGCGCATGCCCGAGACGATGCTTTCCAGCAGGTTCTGGCCCCTGGAGATTTCGCGGTCCGACGAAAGATTCCGGGTGACCAGCCAGGACACCACCACGAGCAGAAGCATGACGCCCCACGTGTACACAATGGTGGAATTTAGCTTGACCAACCCCCATTCCCAGAAAACCACCTGGTCGGGTGAAATGTCCTTCATGTCCATATCAGTCCCCCCGGCTTGCCTGGTGCGCCCGTGACGGGCCGAAAAGCCTTACCGAAATCCACCGGGCCAGTATGAACCCCGCGACGGCGGCGGCAAACCCCTGCCACCTGCCTCCGGCGACAAGGGAGATGGCGGAGGCCGCGAGTCCGGCCCGCAGGATGAAACCCCCGATGGCCAGGACCCATGGCCGGTCCGAACGCATCATGAGTTCTATGTTCACCTTGAGCGCCGCGAAGTAGGCCAGCCCTATCCCCAGGCCGGCGCCGAACACAGCGGCCGCGAATCCCAACTGGTTCATCGTTCCTCCCCTGCATGCCCGGACGGTCCCTGAGGCCAGCGCACCAGAAGGTGTCGGGCGGCCAGCGGCGCGGTTGTTGACGTCAGGGCGGCGACCAGGATCATGGCCCCGTAAATCGTGCCGGAGACAGCGCCGCCGGCCATGGCAAGAGCCCTGGTCATCACCACCATGGTGATCTCGGCGCGCGGCACCATGCTCGTTCCCAGAAGAACGGCGGTGCGCCCTCCTCCCAGGGGCCAGGCCGGTAATCCGGTGCCCACGACCTTGCCCAGCACGGCGGCCCCGAACAGCACCAGGCCGACTCCCAGCGCGCCGCCCATGGCGGCTGGAGAAATGCGCATGCCAACCGAAATGAAGAAAAAGGGAGTCAGCATCTCGTAAATCGGATTGAACGAGGCATCGAACTTCACGCTGTCCGGGTCCCGGGAAAACACCAGCCCCGCGAAAAAGGCCCCGATGGCCGATGAAAAACCCAGTATGTCCGCGGCGGCGGCTATCATGAACCCCATGCCCACCACCATCAACATACGGTCCGGGGGTTGTTCCATGTTCTCGTAATAACGGGTTATGCGTTCCTCCGCATAGAGAGAGAACAGAAGACAGGCCCCGCCAAAAACAATCAGCTTCACCAGGTACACGGCGGCGGTCTCGCCCAGCACAAGACCGAACCCGCCGGTTTCGCCGGACGTCAGCATGGGAAGCACTGAAAACAACAGTCCCATGAGCACAACCGCGGAAATGTCGTCCAGCTCGGCCACGTCCAGCAGGATTTCGCCGTTTTTGCTGTTCAGCGCGCCGGCGTCCTTCCAGACGGCCAGGGAGATGCCCACGCTGGTTGCCGTAAAGGCCACGGCCACCACCATGCTTTCCGCGAATCCCCGGGCCAGGATGTGGCGCATGGCCAGGTATCCGGCGGCAGCGCTTGCCAGAACGTTCACCAGCCATATGAGGCTGGCCGCGGGCAGCCGGTCCAGCAGTCCCCGGAGGTTGCTTTCCAGGCCGATGCGGAACAACAGGGCCACCACGCCCAGGCGTCCGAAAAAGTGGAGAATCTCGACGGTTTGTCCGCACGGCCTGCCGCAGGCTTTTTCCACTGAAGCCAGCACAATTCCCAATATGAGAAAGCCCACGAACGACGGAATCGGTGTTCTGTGGAACAGGATCTTGACGAACATGGAGGCGACGACAAGACCGCCCACAAGCAGCAGGGCCATGGAAAGGCCGCCCATTCCCCCGTTCATTTCCGGCTCTCCCGCTTCACCCAGAACCACGCGTTCAGGCATCCCAGCGCCACGCCGAGGAACAAAAACGTGAGCGTCCACGAGATCCGCCCCGGATACCTGCCGTCCAGCCATACGCCTATGGCTACGCCCACGACCGTGGGAATGGACACGGCCCATCCCACCAGCCCGAACATGCCGAACCCGAACCAGGGACTCCGGTCCTCCCCGCGGGCCCGCATCTTGCGCCGTTCCTTTTTCGCCACCTCGCTGGCGAACTCCTCCTTTTTCTTTCGGGATTCCGGTTGCCGGTCAGGCATTTTGCCGCACCTCCAGAAAACGCCGGATGAATCCGGCCTGTATCCTGGCCATCGCCGTTTTGGCTGTGCGCTCCCGTTCGTCGTGCTGCATGTATTTTTCCACCACGGTGCGTTCCAGCTCCCCGAGGTCCGGTCCCTGCACCGCGTCCCGAACCGAGACGAAGAGGTCGCGCCCTACCTTGACCAGCGCGCCCTCGTCCACGGCGACGAACACCTCCTCCACAAAATCGCGGGATGGCGCTTCCGCCTGTTCCGGGACGTACACGAGAATCCCCGGGACGATGGCCGACACCCAGTCCGCGTGCCCGGGCAGTATACCGAAGGCCCCCTCGGAGCCCTCGGCCACCACCTTCGTGACGCGGGTGTCCAGGAACACCCTGGTGGGAAGCAGAATCCTAAGCCGCATTGCTCTTGCCTTTCCCGGCCTCTTCGACGCCGCCGATCATGTACAGGTCGCTTTCCGGCGTGTCCTGGAACTCGTCGTTCAGGATGCGTTCGCATCCATCCAGGGCTACCTCGAGGTCCACGCTTCGCCCCTCGTATCCCGTGAACTGCTCGGTCACGGTGAACGGCTGGGTGAGAAACCTCTCCAGGCGCCGGGCCCTGTACACCGTCCTGCGGTCGCCGGTGGACAGTTCCTCCATGCCCAGCATGGCGATGATGTCCTTGAGATCCTCGTAGGTGGACAGGGTGCGCCGTATCTCCCCCGCAATCCCGTAATGCCGGCGGCCCACCACGTGGGGCACGAGCATGGCCGAACCCGACTGCAGCGGATCGATGGCGGGATACAGGCCCTCACTGGCCTTTTTTCGGGACAGGACGATGGAGGAGGACAAATGGCCGAAGGTGTGGACGGCGCTGGGGTCCGTGAAGTCGTCCGCGGGCACGTACACGGCCTGAATCGAAGTGATGGCGCCGTCCGCGGTGTTGCAGATGCGTTCCTCGAGGCCGGCGAGTTCCGTGCCCAGCGTGGGCTGGTAGCCGAGGCGGGATGGCAGCTGGCCCATGAGGCCGGAGACCTCCATGCCCGCCTGGATGAACCGGAAGATGTTGTCGATGAGCAAAAGCACGTCCTTTTTGGCGTCGTCACGGAAGTACTCTGCCATGGTCAACGCCGAGTGTCCCACCCGGAATCGGGCCCCTGGGGGCTCGTTCATCTGGCCGAACACCATGGTGGTATTCCGGAGGACCCCGGCCTCGCCCATCTCCCTGTAGAGTTCCTCGCCCTCCCGGCATCGTTCGCCGATTCCGCAGAACAGCGAGTAGCCCTCATGCCGGCCCATCATGTTGTTGATCATCTCCATGATGAGCACGGTCTTGCCCACTCCGGCGCCGCCGAACAGGCCTCCCTTCCCCCCCAGTTCAAGGGGCGAGAGCACGTCGATGGCCTTGATGCCGGTGACGAATATTTCGGAGCTGATCGACTGCCTGCCGAGGGGCGCGGGCTCCTGGTGAATGGACCGGTAGTCCGCGGCTTCGGGCGGGGGCTTGTTGTCGATGGGTTCGCCGAATACGTTGAACACCCGGCCCAGATTGTTATTCCCCACCGGGACACGGATGGAGTGGCCCGGGCTTTTCACCCTGTCTCCCTGGGCAAGGCCCTGGGTCGGCGTCATGGCAATGCCCCGCACCCGTTTTTCGTCCAGATGGCTCATGATCTCGATGACGATTTCACCGTCGGTCCCCGCGTAAATCACGTCATTCACGTCGGGCAGGCCGCCGTCGAATCTCACGTCAACCACGCTGCCCCGGATGGACAGGATGGTGCCGGTCTTTTCCTGTCTGTCGCTCATGCCGGCTCCACGGATCGGTCGAGGCACATGTTATTTGCCTCTTTTGCCCTCGGCCTCGGCCACCACGTCCAGCACCTGCAGCACGGAGTCCGGATTCAGGGAGATGGTGTCGATACCCTGTTCCACCAGAAACGCGGCGAATTCCGGGTAATCGCTGGGCGCCTGTCCGCAGATGCCCACCTTGCGTCCCTGCTTGTGGGCCTCCTCGATGAGGGTCGCGATCTGCCTTTTCACCGCGTCATTGCGTTCGTCGAACAGGTCGGACAGGATCCCTGAATCCCGGTCCACGCCCAGGACCAGCTGGGTGAGGTCGTTGGAACCGATGGAAAAGCCGTCGAATCGCTCGGCGAACTGGTCGGCCAGGGTGATGTTCGACGGGATCTCGGCCATCACGTACACTTCCAGGCCGTTTTCGCCACGCCTCAGACCGTTTTCCCCCAGTACTTCGAGGACCTTGTCCGCTTCTTCCGGAGTGCGGCAGAACGGGATCATGACGAGCAGGTTGGACATGCCTATTTTGTCCCGGGCCCGCTTCACGGCCCGGCACTCCAGGGCGAAGCCCTCCCTGTACCGGTCCGAGTAATAGCGGGAGGCGCCGCGGAACCCCAGCATGGGGTTGGCCTCCTCCGGCTCGTACTTTTCGCCGCCGATGAGGTCGGCGTACTCGTTGGTCTTGAAATCGGACATGCGCAGAATCACGGGTTCCGGGTACTGGGAGGCGGCTACCCGGGCTATTCCCCGGGACAGGATGTCCACGAAGTATTCCACCTTGTCATCGTAGCCCCTGGTCAGGTCGTCGATCCTGCTTTTGACATCCTGGTCCATGATCTGGTCGTACTGGACCAGGGCCATGGGGTGTATCTGGATGATGTTGTTGATGATGAACTCCATGCGCAGCAGACCCACGCCCTTCGCGGGAAGGCGCCACCAGCGCATGGCCGCGTCCGGGCTGGCTATGTTGAGCATGATCCCGGTGTCCGTTTTTGGCACGTTTTCCAGCGACAGGCTCTTTTCCTCGTAGTCCAGGATGCCCTTGTACACGAAGCCGTGGTCGCCCTCGGCGCAGGACAGGGTGATGTCCATGCCGTCCTGGAGTACCCGGGTGCCGTTGCCCGTGCCCACCACGGCCGGAATGCCCAACTCCCGGCTGACGATGGCGGCGTGGCAGGTGCGGCCGCCCAGGTCGGCGATGATGCCTCTGGCCCGTTTCATGATCGGCACCCAGTCCGGATCCGTCATCTCCGTGACCAGGATGGAGCCGTCCTCGAACTGGTCGATGTCTTCCGCGGACATGATGCGGCACACCTTGCCGGCGGCTATGGCGTCGCCGATGGCGATGCCGGTGACCAGCTTCCTTCCCTCCTCGTTCAGGGTGTAGTGCTTGAGGGTGCCGGCCTCCCTGTTGGACTGCACGGTTTCCGGGCGCGCCTGGACCACGTGCAGTTTCCCGGTGTCGCCGTCCTTGGCCCACTCGATGTCCATGGCCTTCCCGTAATGCCGTTCGATGGCCGCGGCCCACCGGGCCAGGGTCACGGCCTCGTCGTCATCGATTACAAAGGCGGCCTGCTCATCCCTGTTCGTGTCGATGTTCTTCGTGGTCTTGCCGCCACCGGTGGCGTAGATCATCTTCTTTTCCTTGGCGCCCAGGGTCTTGCCGATGATGGGAACGAAACCGCCCTTTTCCAGCAGGGGTTTGAACACCAGAAACTCGTCCGGAGTCACCGAGCCCTGAACCACGTTCTCCCCCAGGCCCCAGGATCCGTTGATCACCACCACGTCCGGAAAGCCGGTTTCCGTGTCGATGGAAAACATGACCCCCGCCGCCCCCTTGTCCGAACGCACCATCTTCTGCACGCCCACGGACAGGGCAACGTCCATGTGGTCGAACCCCTTCTCCTCCCGGTAGCTGATGGCGCGGTCCGTAAACAGGGAGGCGAAGCATCTCTGGCACGCGTGCACGAGGTTGCCCTTGCCCCGCACGTTGAGATACGTCTCCTGCTGCCCCGCGAAGCTGGCGTCGGGCAGGTCCTCCGCCGTGGCGCTGCTGCGGACGGCAACGCTGATGCGCTCATGCCCGTCCTTGCGGGAAAGCTCCGCGTAGGCATCCCGGATGGCTTCCTCGATTTCCCCGGGGAACTCGGAATCCGTGAACATGGCGCGGATGTGCTCGCCCACTGCGTCCAGCTGCTTGTCACCCCTGCGCCATTGTTCGATTTCGTCCCGAATTCTCTCCTCGAGGTCGTTGGCCGCGATGAAGTCCCGGTATGCCTTTGCCGTGGTGGCGAAGCCGTCGGGGACCCGGATGCCCTCTTCCTTGAGCGCGCCGATCATTTCGCCCAAAGAAGCGTTCTTGCCGCCCACGATGGCCACGTCGTCGTTGGCCAGATCATCGAACCACAGGATATGCTCGTTTTCCTTGCTCATTGCTGAACTCCGGTCTTGCGTCGCTTCGGCGGCCCTGCCCATCGGCCGCGTGGTCTTCGTTTGTTTTCGGTATTTTTGGAAAAAGGCCGGCTGCCCGGTCCTGCCTGGAACACAGGGACATGCGCCTCCCGCGCCGGAGCGCTCCCCGGCGCGGGTGGCGGGCCATTTGAATCATTTCAGGTTGGAGACGGCGCTGTCGTAGGCGCCCTTGAGATCCTGCCAGGCGTTGTCCACGCCCTTTTTCATTTCACCCCAGGCATTGTTCCCGCTTTTTTTCATGGATTCGAAATTCTTTTTGAGTTCGTCCAGCTTGGCCTGCGCCACGTCCAGGTTTTTATATACTTCGCCCTTGGCCTCGGCCTTCTTCTCCCTGGCCTCGGCGCGCAGCTTGTCGATTTTGGCCTCGTACGCTTCCATCTGGGCTTCCACGGTTCTTTCGTAGTTGGTGCGTTCGGTGTCGCTCATCCATAAACTCCTTTCCGTTGGGCTCCTTGTCCGGAGCCTTCTGCATGTTGGAACCAGACAACCCTGCCCGTTCCGGGATATTCCATGGGGCAGCCCTTGTGGACGGTCATCCCCGCAATCACCCGGATCAGGCGGCGATGAGGCTCATAGTGTCCCGAAAGTTAAGCATGGCAGGGCATGGGCGGAAATGGGGTTGATAGTGTATTTGCGGGGTGCCTGCCGGTGTAATTTGGCAGCCGGGGCTGCGGTCGGTGGAGTATGACTTGCGATCCATGCCGGAAACCATTATCCTGAATCCGCGGCGAAAATATTGAATGCCCCGTGGTCTCGGCTTCTCCACGGAGTTTTGGGCTCACCCGGCGGGTGAAGGAACCACATTTTCGTTCCGTACCGTCAAAACGTCTTTCACAGCCGGTTACAGCCACAGCAGCCCGTTGAAAAACTCGGAATTTGCAGCCTGTTCAAAAACGATGAGATGCAAGGCGCGCGAATTTCGAGGAACAAGGCGTACTTACGGTACGTCGCGTTGACGAGAAATGACGCGCAACGCCGCAGATCGCGTTTTTCAACAGGCTGACAGGCCTCGACACTGGAGGTGCGTCATCACTGAAATATTCAACGATCCGGCCCTGACCCTGGGTATCGCGCTGGCCGCCGGAATGATCGGCCAGTCCATAGGCCATCACCTGCGCATACCCGGGATAGTCATATTGCTGCTCATGGGCGTCCTGCTGGGGCCGGACGTCCTGGGAGTGGTGCGGCCGGGGTCTCTGGGTTCGGGACTGAACATCCTCACGGGGTTCGCGGTGGCCGTGATCCTGTTCGAGGGCGGGATGAACCTCAAGCAGCGGAGCCTCCAGAGACAACAGCACTCCATACGCAGGCTCATCCTGGTCGGTGGCGCGGTTTCCGTTGCCGGGGGAGCGCTGGCAACCCGCTACGTCATGGGCTGGGACTGGCGCAACGCCCTGTTGTTCGGCACCCTCATCATGGTGACCGGGCCGACCGTGATCAATCCGCTGCTTCGCCGCTACAAGGTGAAACGAAAGGTGGGGACGGTGCTGGAAGCCGAGGGCGTACTCATCGACGCGGTGGGCGCGGTAGCCGCCACCGTGGCCCTCGACGCGGCCCTTTCTCCTTCCTTGACGACGGTACAGGGTATCGCGGGGCACCTGTTTCTGAACCTGGGATTCGGGGCCGTGGCCGGAGTGGTCGCCGGTTACCTGCTTGCCAGGGTTCTGGCTCACGAGAGCGCGGTTCCCGAAGGCACGGAAAAGGTGTTCACCCTTTGCATGGTCCTTGCCCTGTACCAGTTCTGCGACACGGTGATACCTGAAAGCGGGGTGGCCGCGGTGTGCGTGGCCGGCATCGTGGTGGGCAACGCGGACATGCGCTCCCAGAAGGGTCTGGCCGAGTTCAAGGAACAGCTCACCGTCATGCTCATCGGCCTGCTGTTCGTGCTGCTCGCCGCGGACGTACGCCTGACGGACGTCGTGGACCTCGGGTGGCGGGGCGCTGTCGTGGTTGTCCTGCTCATGGCGGTGGTCCGGCCCGTTTCCGTGGCCCTGGGCACGGCGCGCACCGACCTAAACCGGCGGGAACGGTTTTTCATGGGATGGATCGGTCCCCGGGGCATCATCGCCGCGGCTGTGGCCTCCCTGTTTGCCGTGGAGCTGAACCACTACGGGTTGCCCGGCGGCAACGAGCTGCGGGCCCTGGTTTTCGTGGTAATCACCGCCACGGTGCTCTGGGCGGGATTGACGGGCGGGCTGGCGGCGCGGCTTCTGGGGCTGCGAAGACCCAGCGATTCCGGCTGGGTGATTCTCGGCGCGAATGAAACCTCGAGGGCCGTGGCGAAAATACTGCGGGAAACCGGAGACGAGGTGGTCAGTATCGACGCCAATCCCGACGTTTCCCAGGCGGCCCAGCAGGACTGCACGCGGGTGATTTTCGGCAACGGATTGAATCCGCGTTACCTGCTGCGGGCGGAGATCGACACCCGGGCCGGCGCCCTGGCATTGACCACCAACGCGGAAGTCAATCTGTTGTTCCTCCGCAATGTTCGCAGGATGGCGAGGCTGAACCGCCTGTACGCCGCCATCGACGGGGGAGAGAACAACATTTCGCCCGAGATGATACACGGGGCCCAGGGCCAGGTGGCCTTTGGCAGGTACGTGGACATGGCGTTGTGGAACAGCCGACTGCGCCGGGGACAGGTGCAGTTGGTCAGGACCCGTTTCGATCCGAAAAAGAGAAAGAACGGCGACGCGGACGCAACCCCCGGGGCTCCCGTGAACAGGGACATCCTGCCCCTTGGCTTCAAGCGCAACGGACGCATGTACCCGGTAGGGGACCGCACACGGTTCCAGGCCGGAGACGAACTGGCCGCCCTGGTGGTCAGGGAGAAAAAGTCCGGCCTATGGAGCGAGTTCACGGTAAATGGCTGGCTGTTCCTGGAAACTCCGGGTGGCGAGGAGTTTACGACCTCTCTGTGCCGCATACCGGAAAACCCCTGGAAGTGAGCATGCCGTGACGGACTACCGCCGGGTTTCCAGCTGGGCCAAAAAGCTGTCGCACTCCCTGCAGAAACCAGGATCCTCCCTGAGCTTGCGCAAAAACGAGATGTACTTGTTCACCACGGCCCGCACCGCGAACTGCAGCGCATAGGGCCGGACCGGCTTTTCCAGCAGGTGGCTGATACCCGAAGCCAGACAGGCGTTCACCACCTCCTCGCTGGCGTCGCCGGTGATAACCACGGCGTCCTCGTATACTCCCGGATACCGCTCGGCCAGCGAATCCAGGAAACGGAAGCCGGTCTCCCCTCCCAGAAACACGTCCACCACGAACACCGCGATGTGCGTTTCCCGGTTGTTGCAGTAGTAGGCCGCCTCCCCGGGGTCCGAGAACACGTAGACATCACCCCACGTGTAAAACGTATTGATCGCCTCGGCCAACAGCTCCAGTGTGATACGGTCGTCGTCCACCACGATGACGTCCAGTCCGTCAGGCATCGTCGATCCCTCTCCTTGTTCGTCTCTGTTTGTCCGCCGGTATCGGGTCCGGAACGGTCCCCCCTTCCCGATCCCGCATCGTTGCAACCACGCTGTCACGCGGCCGCGCGTCGCCCCGGGCGAATCCGTCCGTTGGGTACCGGACTACCTGTCCGCCCCGTCCTCGGCCGAGCCGGATCGGTACTCCTCGAGGGTCCGGCGCACAAGTTCCAGCAGGTCCCTGTCATAAACGCTTCCCGCCAGCTCGTCGTGCACGGGAAGGCACCGCGCCTCCATCTTTTGCCTGAACCCATCGCTTGTGGTGACCGGGGTGACCCCATAACGTATCATGCCGTCCAGACACCGCCGGCTGTCCTTGCGGGTGGCCCGGTTGAAGCGGCGCTCCAGTTCGGGCCGCATGTTCATTACGGCCTTCTGATGGCCGGGGTCGAGCATGTCCCAGGCCTTTTCGGTCACCACCACCGCTGCCGGGGAATAGCGCATCTTCGTCAAATTCACGTATTTGGTGATGGTGTGCAACTGGGTCCCGACCTGCCAGATGGAGGTGGTGATGTTGGTGTCCGCCACTCCGGTCCGGATGGCGGCCGGGGCCTCCACCACACCCAGATCTATGGGGCTTATTCCCAGGGCCCGCATCCAGGTCTGCTCGATAGGGCCCGACCAGGTCAGAACCTTGGCCCGGGCAAAGTCGCGAAAGTTGTCCAGGCGCCATTTCCTGGAGTAGAACAGGTCGAAGTCCTGATCCAGCCACAGGACCAGCTTGAATCCCCTTTCCCGGAACGATTTGTCGAACTCCCGGTAGAGCCGGTCGCGCACATGGTCCACCTCCGCGAAGTCCCTGAACAGGAAGGGAAGGGCCAGGACTGAAAAGTCGGGACTGATCATGTTGGCGCCGACCAGGGTGAGACCCGCACCCTGCAACTGGCCCACGGACATCTTGCGCACATAGTCGTCGTCATTGCCCATGATGCCGCCGTAGTACACCTTGAGGTGCAGCCTTCCGTCAGTGGCCTCGGCCAGGGCCGGGGCCAGCACTTCACGCACGTTGACAGCGTAGCCCACGCTTTTCGGCGCAAGGGTGGCAAACTTCCAGGTGACGCCCTCCTCCGCCGCCGCGGCCACGCCGGCGGCCAGGGCGGCCAGGAGCATGCAGGCCGCCAGGATGACGGCGTGGCGCAAAACCGGCCAATGTTTCATGTTGCCCTCCTTGTGGGAGCGAACACCTGAATCCGTGACGAAAATATTGAAAAAACTTTCAAGAACCCCATAAATCGGGCTTTTTGCGTGTTCTTGAACAAATCCTCGTTTCACCCGGTGGGTGAAAGGATGTTTCGCCCTCCGGGGCGGCCTCATGCGGCGCGTCTGCGGCGTCATGGCCCGGCCG
>JBKHBM010000024.1:0-46443 GCA_046542385.1 Desulfatibacillaceae bacterium
CGCCTTATTACTAGGAATTCGCGCGCCTTGCATCTCATCGTTTTTGAACAGGCTGTAAATCTCGAGTTTTTCAACGGAGTGGTATGTCTCAAGGAACGCTTGACATGGTCAAACTGGTTGCGGTTTACGGAAGTCCGAGGAGAAAGGGCAACACGGCGACCCTGCTCGCCGAGGCGGTGGCCGGGGCCAGGGAAGCCCGCGCGGAGGTGCGGGAAGTCGTGCTGCGTGACCTGAAGATGTCCCCCTGCCTCGAGATCTACGGGTGTAAAAAGGACGGAAGATGCGTGATCGACGATGATTTTCCGCCCCTGGCCGACGAGATACTGGACGCCGACGGGCTGATGCTCGCCTCGCCGGTAATGTTCTATGCGGTGTCCGCCCATACCAAGATATTCATGGACCGATGCCAGTCCCTGTGGGTCAGGAAATACTGGATCGACAAGACGCCCCACGGAAAGGGGCCGATCCGGCGCAAGGGGCTTTACCTTGGAGTCGGGGCCACCACCGGGAAGAAACTCTTTGACGGGATCCTGCTCTCGGTCAGGTACATGTTCGACGTGTTCGACATGGAACTGTCCCGGACGCTTCTGTTCCGCGGTCTGGATTTCGAGGGCGATGCCCAAAAGCATCCGGAATACCTCCGGGAGTGCAGGCAGGCGGGCAGGGATTTCGCGGAATCCGTGAGGGCCGGGGAGTAGGCCCAGGCAGGGAGGGACGGGGGAAAGGGAAGCCGGTGCGCCCTTTCCGCCTACTTGAAACCGCCCCACTTGATCTTGTTGTCCAGGCGGGACAAATCCGCCCGCTTCGGGTCGGGTTCGATGCCGCCCCTTGACTTCCAGGGCTTTCGCGGTTCCGTGAATACGGACACGATGCCGATAAAAGACAGCGTAAACCAGGTAATCAGGGAAAACGGCCAGGGGAAGAAGACATGGGTGAAACCTCCGCAAAAGCCGACCAGGGCGATCGCCGCCGCGATCCGGGCCATGGCTTTCCTGGTTGCGTTGCCAGTCGGCTTCACGGGACACTCCTGGCGCTGGTGGTATTGTGCCTTCTGTCCCCGGCATGCTCCCGGGCCTCGGACAATCCGGTGGTGGATTTCGTGCCGGACGGGGACACCGTGGTGCTGAACGATGGAAGGACCGTCCGCTATCAGGGCATCGACGCCCCGGAAACCGCCCACGAGGGTCGGCCCGCCCAGCCGTTTGCCCGGGAGGCCCTGGAACTGAACAGGGAACTGGTTCTCCACGGGGAAGTGGTGCTTGAAATCGGCTCGGACGAAAAAGACCGTTATGGCAGGACCCTGGCTCTTGTTTACCTGCCGGACGGCACGTTCGTCAACGGGGAGATGGTGCGCCGGGGACTTTCCTGGTGCCTGTATTTCGAGGAGGCCGGCAGGGCCAACCACCGGCTGCTGGAGTTGCAGAGAGATGCCATGTCCGCCGGCCGCGGGGTCTGGAGAAACCTGAAAGGCGACGGGCGCCTGTACGTGGGCAACAGGAACAGCAGGCGATTCCATACCCCGGATTGCCCCTCGGCGCGGCGTATGAGCAAACGCAACGCCGTGCCGTTTCAGGGTCTCCGGGAGGCGTTCTGGGCGGGGCACTCGCCCGGAGGGCGATGCCTGGACAACTGGCAGGGGGAGTGAGCCGGTTGCCGCTTCATGTAGGCATGTGTCGCCGGGGTGTGTGAGGGATCATTCCGATTTCATTGCCGAGGGGGCCTCGGCCCGGCAAGCGAAAAGGTCCGGAAGGGTGTTTTCCCCCTCCCGGACCTTTGCGTATACTCGATTGCATCCCACCTTGAAGCAGGGATTCGGAATCAGGATTCCTCGGCCTCGGCCTTGGCCGCGTCGATCACCTTCTGGGCCATCTGGGCGGGAACCTCGTCGTAGTGGGAGAATTCCATTTCATAGATGCCGCGGCCCCCGGTCATGGAGTGCAGGTCCGGGGCATAGGTCTGGATCTCGGCCAGGGGCACCTGGGCCGTGATGAGCTGGTTCTTGCCCTTGCTGTCCATGCCCAGCACGCGTCCCCGGCGGCTGTTGAGGTCGCCCATTACGTCGCCGGTGCAGTCCTCGGGAGAGGTGATGACCACCTTCATGACCGGCTCGAGCATCACGGGAGCGGCCTCGGTGACGCCTTTTTTGAAGGCCAGGGAGCCGGCGATCTTGAAGGCCATTTCCGAGGAGTCCACGCTGTGGTAGGAGCCGAAGTCCAGGGTGGCCTTGAAGTCCACCGTGGGATATCCGGCCAGGACGCCCTTTTCCGCGGCTTCCACGATGCCCTTTTCCACCGCCGGGATGTAGGTCTTGGGGATGACGCCGCCGACGATGGCGTCCACGAATTCGAACCCTTCGCCGCGCCCCATGGGCTCGAAAGCGACCCAGCAGTCGCCGTACTGGCCATGTCCGCCGGTCTGTTTCTTGTGCTTGCCCTGGACGCGGACCTTTTTCTTGATGGTCTCCCGGTAGGGCACCTTGGGCGTGTTCAACAGCACGTTCACGTTGAACTTGCGGCGCATCTTCTCGACGGCGGTCTCGATGTGCACCTGTCCCATGCCGGAAATCAGGATTTCCTTGGTCTCCTTGTTTCTGTCCAGACGCAGCGCCGGATCCTCCTCGGCCACCTTGTTCAGGGAGCCCAGTATCTTTTCCTCGTCGCCCTTGGCCTTGGGAACCACGGCATAGGAGATGAGCGGGTTGGGCAGGGGCAGGGTGTCGAACCTGACCTTGCGTCCCTCGCCGCACAGGGTGTCTCCGGTGACGGTTTCCTTGAGCTTGGCCATGGCCACCACGGCGCCGGGTCCGGCTTCCTTGACCGGCT
Organism: Desulfatibacillaceae bacterium; assembly: GCA_046542385.1. Taxonomy (GTDB): domain Bacteria; phylum Desulfobacterota; class Desulfobacteria; order Desulfobacterales; family Desulfatibacillaceae; genus JBKHBM01. The sequence goes on from JBKHBM010000024.1 coordinate 2,823, forward strand.
TCTGCTCCTTGCCCATGATCTGCAACAGGCCGCCGTAACGTTCCTTGGTGTCCCTGGTGGCGTTGTAGAAGTTGCCGTCGCCGGCCAGGGTGCCGGCGAATACCCGGAGCACGGTCAGGCGGCCGGCATAGGGGTCGGAGATGGTTTTGATGACCAGGGCGGCAAAGGGGGCTTCGGGATCGGGTTCCACTTCCACCGGCTCGCTGCTGGCCGCGTCCACCGCCTTCCTGGGCGGCATGTCCGGTGGCGAGGGCATGCAGTCCATGAGGAAGTCCATGAACAGGTCCACGCCGATGAGTTTGGTGGCGGCGCCGCAGAGTACGGGCACGAAGGTGCGTTCGATGATGCCCTTTCTAAGGGCCTTGTGGATGTCCTCGTCGGTCAGTTCTTCGCCTTCCAGGTAGCGCTCCAGCAGGGTGTCGTCCGCCTCGGCCACGTTCTCGATAAAGGCTTCGCGCTCGGCCTCCACCTGGTCGGCCATGTCCGCCGGAATGTCCGCAGGAGTGGGCTTGCCCGACTCGTCGTAGGTCCATGCCTTCATGTTGACAAGGTCCACCACTCCGTTGAAACCGGTTTCCTTGCCGATGGGAAGCTGGACCAGGATCGGCTTGGGCTCGAATATCTCCACCGCCTCGTTGTACGTGCGAAGGAAGTCGGAACGCTCGCGGTCAAGGCGGTTGATGAAAATCAGGCAGGGCATGCCCATCTCGGCGGCGAGCTCCCAGGCCTGCTCGGTCTGGACCTTGGTGCCGTCCACCGCGTCGATGACCACCACGGCGTTGTCCGCGCCCTGCATGCACATGCGGGTGTCGGTGAAGAAGTTCTGGTCGCCCGGCGTGTCCATGATGGCGATCTCGCCCTTTTTCCAGCCGAAACGGTGGAAGCTGGTGCTGATGCTGGAGCCACGCTTGAGTTCCTCGGGCTCGAAGTCCATGACCGTGTTGCCTTCCTCGGCCTTGCCCAGACGGGTGGTGACGCCGGCTTTGTAAAGCATGGCTTCGGCCAGCGCGGTCTTCCCCGCGCCGGTATGGGCTACCAATCCGATATTCCGCAGTTTTTCAGTCATTTTGTAACACCGTGCTCCTCTCTGCCGTTTTTTTTGTGGATTCTCGAAATCCAAGTGTCCAAAAGGATAATCGGATACATGTTATGTGGGAAAAAATCAAGACGTAATGAAGGATTTACGGATACATGTTGAAGGATTCATGCGGGTGTGCCCAGCAGAAGCAGAAATTCCCGGTTTCCCTTGGGTCCCAGTATCGGGGATTCTGTGGGCTCCCGTACATCCATTCGCAGTTCCCGGAAGTACGCATCCAGCTGGGCCAGTACTTTTGCATGCTTTTCCGGATCGCGCACCACGCCGCCCTTTCCCACCTCTGCCTTTCCCACCTCGAACTGGGGCTTGACCAGGCAAACGACGGGCGAGCCGGGCAGAAGAAGGCCGGCCAGGGCGGGCACGGCGATGCGCAGGGAGATGAAGGAAACGTCTATGGTGGCGAACTGTCCGGGTTCCGGGATGTCTCCGGGGTTCATGTGCCGAATGTTGGTGCGCTCGATCACGCGCACCCGCGGATCGTTCCTGAGGCTCCAGGCGAGTTGGCCGTAGCCCACGTCGATGGCCACCACGCGCCGGGCCCCGCGTTGCAGAAGGCAGTCCGTGAAACCGCCGGTGGACGCGCCCGCGTCGATGCACAAAAGGCCGGAGGGGTCCAGCCCGTAATGGTCCAGTGCATGCTCCAGTTTCAAACCGCCGCGGCTGACGTAGGGAAGGTCCTGGCCCTTGATGGAGACCACGGCGTTCTCGTCCACCAGCGCGCCGGCCTTGTCCCTGGGTTCGTCATTCACCAGGACGCGGCCCGCCAGGATGAGGGCCGCCGCCCTCTGGCGACTGGGTACCAGGCCCCGGTTCAGGACCAGGCGGTCCAGGCGCACCTTAGCCATTGTCCGCACCGCCGGCGGAGCCGGAGCCCGGGTGGTCGAACAGGGTCAGGGCGGCTTCCGTGATGCCCCGTGCATCCAGGCCATAGCGTTCCCGCAGGAGGGCCGGAGGACCGTGCTCCACGAACCTGTCGGGAATGCCCACGCGCTTGACGGCCACGTCGTGTACGCCCGCGTCGCACAGCGCCTCCAGCACGGCGCTGCCAAAGCCGCCCATGAGCACGCCTTCCTCGGCGGTAACCACCTTTTTAACCCCCCTGGCCAGGCTGACGATCAGTTCCGCGTCCAGGGGTTTGACAAAGCGACAGTTGACGACCGTGGCCGAGATTCCCCGTTCAAGCAGGACGTCCCGGGCCTGCATGGCCTCGTTCACCATCCGGCCCAGGGCCAGGATGGCCACGTCGTCTCCCTCGGCAAGGACAACGGCTTTGCCAAGGGGCAGGGGGGTCGGTCGGCCCTCCGGGGGAACCCCCGAAACGGAGCCCCGGGGATACCGGACCGCGGCGGGTCCGTCATGATTGACGGCCGTGGCAAGCATGTGGCGCAGCTCTTCCTCGTCCATGGGCGCCATGACCACCATGTTCGGCATGCTGCGAAGATACGACAAATCGAATACGCCGTGGTGAGTCGGCCCGTCTTCGCCCACGATGCCCCCCCTGTCCATGGCGAAGACCACGGGCAGGGATTCCAGGCAGACGTCGTGCAGCACCTGGTCGTAGGCGCGCTGCAAAAAGGTGGAGTATATGGCCACCACGGGATGATATCCCTCCGCCGCCATTCCCGCGGCAAAGGTCACCCCGTGCTGCTCGGCAATGCCCACGTCGAAAAAACGCTCCGGGTGCTCATCCCCGAAATCCTTCAGCCCCGTGCCCTCGGGCATGGCCGCGGTGACCGCCACTATTCCGTCATTGGTCCGGGCCAGTTCCCGAATGGTGTCTCCGAATACGCTGGTGTACGTGGGCGCCGCCTTCCTGTCCACGCAGTTGCCCGTGGCCACCTCGAAACACCCCACGCCATGGAAATAGCTGGGGTTGCGCTCCGCGGGCAGGTACCCCTTGCCCTTGGTGGTGGAGACGTGCAACAGCACGGGCGTCTCCAGTTGCCGCACGTTTTCCAGGGTGTCGATGAGGTAGTCCAGGCGGTGTCCGTCGATGGGGCCGTAATAGTTGAAGTCGAACGCTTCGAACAGCATGCCCGGAGTCATGAATGCCTTGGCAGTGTCCTCCAGGCGCTTGGCGAAATGGTACAGGCCGGGCCTCGGACGCAGCAGGTTCTTCAGGTCCTTGCGCAGGCCCAGAAATCCCTTGTGGGAGAACTTTCGGCTCAGAAAGGAGGAGAGGGCGCCCACATTCGGGGAAATGGACATGTCGTTGTCGTTCAGGATGACCAGAAGGTCCTTCTTCAGGTCCCCGGCCTGGTTCAACCCCTCGTAAGCCAGTCCCGCCGTCATGGAACCGTCGCCGATGACGGCAATCACCTTCCTCCCGTCTCCGGAAAGGGCGTTGGCGCTGGCCATGCCCAGCCCCGCGGAAATGGACGTGCTGGAGTGCCCGGTTGAAAACGGGTCGTAGGGACTCTCGCTCTTCCGGGTGAACCCGGACAGCCCGCCGTCCTGTCGCAGGGTGGAGAACCTGTCCCGCCTGCCACAGATGATCTTGTGTGCGTAGGATTGGTGGCCCACGTCCCAGATCAGCCGGTCGGCGGGCGTGTCGAAAACATAGTGGATGGCAATGGCCAATTCCACCACGCCGAGACTGGGCGCCAGGTGGCCACCGGTTTTGGACACCGTCTCGATGATCAGCCTGCGGATTTCCTCCGCGACCTGGGGAAGCGCGGCGCGGGGAAGCCGCTTCAAATCTTCCGGGGAATCAATACCGTCTATCATTCTTTGGCTCATGGATTACCATTCTTGCTCGTGTGGGCAGGTTGCGCCAGCCGCGGGCCGGGATTGCCGAACCCGGCGGCTTTCGTTGCAGGAGTCTTTATCCCGCTGCCTTCTACCTGCGCCGGGATACTATGTACCTGGCCAGTCCACGGAGAGGCTCGCCCGCCTCTCCCAGACCGGAAATGGCCGTCATGGCGTCGTCCACCAGTTTTACGGCAAATGCGCGCGCCTGTTCAAGGCCCAGAAGCCCGGGATAGGTGGATTTGTTGCGTCCCGCGTCCGTGCCCACGGCCTTGCCCAACAGTTCCGGGTCGCCCTCCACGTTGAGTATGTCGTCCGCTACCTGGAAGGCGAGACCGATGCTCCGGCCGTATTCGAGGAGGGCCGCGACCTGCTCGTCCGTGCCGCCTCCCAGCACGGCTCCGCAATACGTGGAAGCCTCGATCAGAGCTCCCGTCTTCCTGCGGTGCAGGGCTTCCAGTTCGGCAAAGGACAGGCCGCGGCTTTCGCCCTCGATGTCCCGCATCTGGCCTTCGCACATTCCGTGGACGCCCGAGGCCCGGGCAATGGCTCGTATCGCCATGATGTGGCGATCCGGCGCCACTCCCAGGCGGGAACCCGCGTCGGACAGGATTTCAAAGGCGAATATCAACAGGGCGTCGCCCGCCAGGATGGCCGTGGCCTCGTCGTATTGTTTGTGGCAGGTGGGGTTGCCGCGTCGCAGGTCGTCGTTGTCCAGGGCGGGCAGGTCGTCGTGGATCAGGGAAAACGTGTGGATGCACTCAATGGCGCAACCCACCTCCACGAATTGCCCGCCGTCGCCGCCGACCGCGTCGGCGGCCGCCATCAGAAGGACGGGCCGCACCCGTTTTCCTCCGGCCATGGTGGAATAGCGCATGGCCTGTGCAAGCCTGCCCGAGTCCTCGATACCGTCCAGCAGGGAGGCGAGGGTCCTTTCCACGGTGATCCGTTTTTCCTCGAGGTACTCCTTCAAACGCGTCGCGTCCATGGCGGTTAATCGCTTTCCGGAGTGAAGGGCTTTTCCGTAAGTTCTCCATCCTCGTTTTTGGCCAGCAGGGTGACCTTCTTTTCCACTTCGTCCAGTTTGTCGTTGAGGTATCTGGAAAGGCGCATTCCTTCCTCGAACCTTTCGAGAGCGGCTTCCAGCTCCAGGTCGCCGCTTTCCATCTCCTGGACAATCTTCTCCAGTTTCTTCATGGCTGTCTCAAACGGCATCTTCGCCATCGTCCGTCCTTTCCTCGACCCGGGCGGCCAGGCTGCCCCGGCGCAGCAGGATTTCCAGCCGGCTGCCCACATCCGTTTGATCGGAAGTCGTGACCACGCGCTTTTCGCCCTGTTCGTCCACGATCCTGGTTATGCTGTAGCCCCGTTCCAGCACGGAAAGCGGGGACAGGGCGGTGAGGCGGCCTGTCCCGGCGGCGAGCCTGGAACGCTTTTTGTCCGTCATGCGGCCCATTGAACGAACCAGGGAAGCCCGTAACGCCTCAACCTCTGATTTGCGTTTGGAAATTATCACCAATGGTTTAAAGTTATTAAGTCTCGTATCAAGCCAGTAGGCACGATCTCGGCGTTGACGGATTTCCCTCCGCATGGCCGCATCCAGACGCATGGCGAGCTCATCCACGCGCAATCGGGATTCCTGGATCCGTCGTTTCGGATCGGCCAGCCGGCCGGAAAGCTCTGAAACGCGTCTTCGCCGCTGTTTCACGGCCTGTTCCATTTCCGCGGCAAGCCGCCGTACCAGGTCGCGGACAGCCGAGGTCAGGGCCATCCGCTCGGGAACGATTATCTCTGCGGCAGCCGAGGGCGTGGGCGCGCGGACGTCGGCGACGAAATCCGCGATAGTGTAGTCGGTTTCATGGCCCACGGCGGAAACCACGGGTATTGGGCAGTTGAAGATGGCCCTGGCGACGGGCTCCGTGTTGAACGAGGAAAGATCCTCGAGGGAGCCTCCACCGCGGGCAATCACCACGACGTCGCAATCTTCCATGCGGCCCACGGTATCGAGGGCTTCCACGATCTGCTCAGGCGCATTTTCGCCCTGTACCTTGACGGGCAGTATACGCACGTGAACGTCCGGGAACCTGCGGTCCAGAACGTGGAGGATGTCGTGAACCACCGCGCCGGTGGGGCTTGTGATCAACGTGATCCTGGCGGGCAGAAACGGCAGCGGCCGCTTGCGCGTGGGATCGAAAAGGCCCTCCTCTCCGAGCTTCGCCTTGAGTTGCTCGAAAGCGACCTGGAGGGCGCCCACGCCGGCGGGTTCCAGGTATTCGGCAATGATCTGGTACACGCCCTGGGGCTCGTACACGGCAATGCGTCCCAGGCAGATGACGGACATGCCATCCTCGGGAGAGAATCGGGCAGCCCGGGCCTGTCCCTTGAACATGACGGCCCGCAGCTGGGCGTCCGCGTCCTTCAGGGTGAAATACAGGTGTCCCGAGCCGGGGTGACGCAGATTGGATATTTCCCCCGAGACCCAGGCAAAGGGAAAGGCGCTTTCCACAAGGTCCTTGATGCGGGCCGTAAGCTCGCTGACGGTATGGATGCGCCGTTCAAGAGGCTTGTGCGGCAGGTCCATGGGCAAACATCCGTTTCGGGGGAATCTGTGCCGGGCAATTGATGCGCACACTGGCTATCATATTTTGGTGCGCGCATCAATCGGAATGGACGCCTTGTCGGGCAATTGCGGCATGGTTCGTTCCCCCGGTGTTTCTGGCGGCGGGACCTCCGTGGCCCTTTCATCCGTTCTTCGGGTTTTCCGTCCATGGCGGTCACGATATGGCTTTTCCTGTGCCCGATTTTATTGTAACATGCGGCCCGCATCCTCGGAAAAAATGTGGCAGTACCGGGCTTGAATCCGAATTCAAATGAAAGGCACTTCAACCATGGTCCGTACCGGAATATCCGTATTTTGCGTTGCGGCAATTGTTCTCCTCGGGGTGTCGGGTTATGGCGCCGTGGTCCGGGGAGCCGATTTCCCTGACTGTCCGCCCGGCGGGGCGGAATGGGCTGCCACCACTTCATCCGCCAATCAGGTGGAGTCCAGGGCCCGGGAAAAATTGGACGACATGTCCCCGGAAGAGGTCCGGGCTCTTGACGCCAGACTCGAAAAGGCCCTGGATCTGTATTACGGAAACCGTTACTCGCAGGCCCTTCCCGTCTTTAAGGAGGTCGCGGCGCAGGTGGAAACCCTGGACGTGATGTTCTGGATGGGGTCCTGCGCGGCAGCCGCCGGAGACCTGTCCCTGGCCGCGGCCAAGTTCACGGACATGCTCGAAGCGGACCCCTGCCTGCACCGGGTTCGGCTCGAACGGGCCTATACCTACATCCGCATGGGCGACTTCGCCAGGGCCCGGCGGGACCTGGAGACCGTGCTGGCTCATGACCCGCCGCCCCAGGTCAGGCAGAACGTGGAAAAGATGCTCCAGGCCGTCTCCCGTGAGCGCAAGCGCCTCCACTGGAACCTGGGCGCGAGCACCGGAGTGAAATGGGACGACAACGTCACCGCCGGACCGGACAAGCGCGAACTGGCGGTGACCGGGGGCACGCTCGTTCTCTCGCCGGGTGCAACGGAGCGGGAGGACTGGGCCTGGATCGCGGACGCACGGGGCAACGTGCTGTACGAGATCATGCCGGGACAGGGGCTTGCCTGGAACACCGAGGCCAGCTTCTACAACATGGCCTACTTCGATCATTCGAGCCAGAACTACCTGCTGGCGGACGCGTCCACGGGTCCATGGTGGAGCAGGGGGCCTGTCCTGGCCAAACTGCCCGTGGGACTCGCCTATAAGGAATACGGCAGCGACAGGCTTTCCTGGACCTTGCACGTGGACCCCAGCCTGACCTACCAGTTCAGGGACAACGTCTGGGCTCGTTTTCTGTACTCCTACACGGATGAGAACTACTTCGCGGACAACCGTGACCCACTGGCTTACGAGAGCCACTACGTCGAACTCCGGCCCAGTTACGGATGGTTTGACAACGAACACGTCGCCAGCCTGATCATGGGGCTGAACCGCCATGACGCGGGCGAGCCCAGCTTCGCCTACGATTCGTGGCGCCTGGGTTTTTCCTATCGGGCGCGGTTCAGGACGGAGACCGCGGTCCAGGTCCAGTACTTCTACGAGAGCCTGGACTTCGAGGGCATACCCGTACTGTACACGGAGGAGAGGGAGGATGACAGACACACTTTCTGGGTGAACGTGACCCAGAGCATCTGGAAGGGCTTGTACGCAGGTGTTTCCTACCAGTGTGTCAAGAACGATTCCAACGCCGGGTTGTACGAATTCGACAAGAACACCGTGACGGTGAGCCTTGGTTACAACTTCTAGAAAAAGGACGGGGCACAATGAAAGCACGGTACATTTTTTATGTATTTTTGGTTGGCTGCCTGCTGTTGTCCGCTGGTTCGGCAATGGCCGCCGACGGAGCCAGAGGCAATGCGGTGCCCTCGGAACAGCTGCCTGAAGCTCTGGCCGACAGGGCGATCGTCGACGATTTCGTTTCGTTGCCCGGCGCAAGCGTGGGAACCGTGGAGCGCATTACCGGAACCGTGGTGGTCGTCCACACGAAAACCGGAGAGGCCTATTTTGCCCAGGCCGGTGACGGCATCTACGAGCAGGATGAAATCCACACCCTGGAGGACACCAAGTGCCGGTTGCAACTGGGACGCGGCGACGCGGTTTCCGTGGCTGAACGCACCCGTTTGACCATCCAGGAGTACGTGGACGACTATGACGGCGGCAAAAAGAAGTCGCTGTTCCAGGTGGCCAGGGGCAAGGCACTGTTCATGGTCCACCGCCTGTTCGGGTACCGTGACATCGACTCGGAGGTCCATACCCCCACCGCCATATGCGGCGTGCGAGGCACCAAGTTCGGTGTCGAGGTCATGCCGGCGGACAGGGAGACGGCCTCGTCCGGGGACCGGTACCTGGCCGACGCCTCGGGGACGGATCCCAGGTACCTGGCCCAGATGGACGTCGCGGACATGTTGACCATCATCTACAGCTTCGACGGCACCCTGGACGTCACCTCCACCGTGGACTGGACCAGCTACGTCATTTCCACGGGCATGTTCCAGGCCCTCACCTGGGAAGGGGGCAAACCGGTGCTTCCCGCTCCGCCTGAAGTCCTGGGGCGGTTCCTTTCGGACACGGTTATAGGCGACGGCGGGCCCCTGCCTCCGACCACTCCCATGGGAATGTGGAGGCCGCTGGGACCGGACGCCAATGACGTTCTGTCCAGGTACCTGCTCGCCCTGTTGCGGGGTCTGAATCCGGCCGTAGTCAATGCCCTGTTGGACGGCGACGTGAACCTGGCCCATCTTCTCGCCGTTCTCTCCCAAAAATACAATTTCGTTCCCGCGAGCTACACCGGACCCACAGGGTACTTCGCCGGCATGCTCACGGAGATTTACGAGGAAGACCTGTACAATCGCACCTACATCACAAACGGGCCGGTTGCGCTGCACAATACGACCCCGCCCTCCATCACGGGCAAGGACATCGCCAACGATCCCTACCACATGACCCTGGTGGGGTCGCCCGGCGATGGCATGTACCTGCGGCGGGTCAGTACCGACCTCGGGGACTCCGGCGACCTCCAGACCTCGGTGCCGTTGGATACGAACGTCCTGGGCACCAGCCGGTACATGACCTGGGGCCGCTGGCAGACGACGGCCCCGTTTACCGTGGAGGGCGAGGATTTCAGCTCCAGCATGAAAGTGGACAATTCAGGAGTGTTCGTGTTCGGAAGAAGGGACACCAGCACAGGCACGGAGCCCAATCTCGTCAACGGGACGGAGGACAATGGGCTGATTCTGGCCAGTCCCGACGCGTACTATTACGGCGACGCCTTCGGCACTGTATGGAATGCCGGTGGAGGCACGGAAATCAGCGGGAGCTTCGACGCGGATGTGGACCTTGTCAACGGCAGCGTAGACAACTTCTACATGTCCATGTCCGGCGGCCAGGCCTCGGCTTCCATCAAGAACGCCCAGGGGCAGTTTTTGACCAATCGGGATTTTGCCCTGAATCCCAATACCGGTTCCTGGACCCTGAACGGGGATACGAACCTAACCAATGCCACGGCGACGGGCTCGGTCTTCGGTCCCAATGCCGAGGAGATGGGCGGTGTCGTGGGAATGGACTCGGCCACCGGCGACCACATGGTGGGGGCATTCGTGGGCAGTCAGTCCTGGAACGAGTAGTGGCGCCGAGCTGCCGCGTTTACAAGTGGATCTTACCGAATGAAAGTTGCCGCGGTACAAATGGAGGCGGCGCTCGGCCGGGTTTCCGGGAACCTGGAACAGGCCGGGCGCCTCGCGGAAGAGGCGTTCGCCTCGGGCGCCCACTGGGTGATTCTGCCCGAGTTCTTCACCTCCGCGATGGGCTTTTCCCCGGACATGGAGGGCGCGGCCCGTCCTCTGCACGGAGAACCCGTGCGATTTCTCGAAACCCTGGCCAAAAGGCACAAGGGCACCATCGGCGGCTCCTGCCTCGCGGTGCGTGATGGAGAGTGCTACAACACCTTTGTCCTGGTCCAGCCGGATGGGACGAAGCACTTCCACGACAAGGACCAGCCCACCATGTGGGAGAACTGCTACTACGTGGGAGGCACGGACTCCGGCGTACTGGACACGGGCGCCCTCAAGGCCGGGGTCGCCCTGTGCTGGGAATTCGTCAGGACCCGCACCGTGCGCAGGCTGCGAGGCCGCGTGAACCTGGTGGTGGGCGGCTCCTGCTGGTGGGATCTCCCCAGGATGCGTCTGCCCGGATTCGGTCCCGACGTCAGCCGCCGCAACCGGCGGATCATGTACGAAACCCCGGGCGAGTTCGCAAGACTCGTGGGGGCGCCGGTGGTGCATGCCGCCCATGCAGGAACCTTTTCCGGCAAAATGCCCTGGCTGCCCGGCTTTCCCTACAGGTCCAATTTTCTCGGCGAGACGCAGATTACCGACGCCAACGGCAACATCCTGGCCCGCCGGACCATGCAGGAGGGTGCCGGAATCATTCTGGCCGACATAAAACCCGCCATGGTACCCTCACCCACGGCGGAAGTTCCTCCCCGCTTCTGGGTTCCCGACCTGCCCGGACAAATTCGCTTCGCCTGGATATATCAGAATCTCCATGGCAGGCGGTACTACCGAAAGCATACCCGGAAAAGACTGGCCAGGGATTTTTCCTGAACCCGCGCCGGACTCCCGATCCCCGCCGTACCCGAAAAACTCCCGCCGGAATCCGGCAGCGGTCTCCGATGGCGCGAAAGCAAGGTTGAGACCCGTTCCCGACATTTTGGGGGCTTTCACGGATCAGGGAGGGTGACCTGAAATGGTACACCCATGGCGGCGTCCATCCGCAAACGGACGTGACACGGGGTTACATTGCGGTTACGCAGGCCATTCCGGCATCCCCGATCCGGCACGATGTCCCGGAATAACCGTTCCGGCGCAAATCTCCGGAATGCCTTGATTCCCGGGATGCCGGACAAGATAACCGCCTTTTCGGCTCGGGCTGGCTCGAAACTTGCTCCTTACGGTTCAAGACGAGTAAAATAACCCCAGGAGGCGAAACATGGCGTATTTTGACTGGACACCGGACCTCGAAACCGGAGTCGAACGCATGGACATGGAGCACAGAAAACTCGTGGACATGCTGAACGAACTCTTCGAGGCCATGATGAACCTGAAGGGCAGGGCCGCCCGCGACAAGGTCATAATGGATCTCATAGAATACACGCGCACCCATTTCGCCACCGAGGAAGAGTACATGAGCAGGTATTCCTATCCGGAATTCGAGGCTCACAAGCGCAAACACGACGGATTCGCCCTCAAGGTGAGGGGTATCGAGATCCAGCTGAAAAACGGCGAGGACGTGCCCACCAGTGATGTCAGCAGGCTCATGAGGGAATGGCTGAGGGACCACATTCTGTACACGGACAAAAAGCTCGGGGAATACCTCACCTCCCTCAAGACCGGATAACCCGGGTTTTCAGGGAAGGTCACGCCAGGCGTAATGCCTGCAACGTCCCGGACATGTGCCGCCAATCCGGGCGATCCTGGAAATCGCCCCGTTTTCGGGGAAACTCCCACGTTGGTGAAATCTTCCGCGCCCTGAACGGGCCTGAATCCCGTGACACCCGCGTCAGAAGGGAGTCGCGGGGTACGACACGGCTTTGGCGACTTCCTTCGAACAGGGCGCGGTTGCGATCTCTCCTCCTCCCTTCTTTCCTTGTAGCAGGCCGTTGAAAAACCCGGAATTGGCAGCCCGGTCAAAAACCATGAGATGCAAGGCGCGCGAATTTCGAGGAGCCTGGAGTACCTGGCGTACGTCGCACCGACGAGAAACGCGCCGCGACGCTGCAGATCGCGTTTTCCAGCAGGCTGGTAAGGTCCTGAATCCGTGAGCGGTCCCGGGTGGTGCTGGCGCAGGAAAAAAAGGCCTGCCGGTTGTAATGAAGTACGCCGGCCGGGCCCCGACGCCGCGGACGCGCCGCATGAGGCCGCCCCGGAGGGCGAAAAATCCTTTCACCCAACGGGTGAAACGAAGATTTGTTCAAGAACACGCAAAAAAGCCCGATTTATGGGGTTCTTGAAAGTTGTTTCAATATTTCCGTCACGGATTCAGGTTTCGTCACCGATTCAGAAAGGTGTCCCGGGGCATCGTCGGTTGCGGATCGTCCGCTTGTCCCCGCATCGGTCTCCTCCAGGCCAGGCCCCAGTCTTGCCTGCATTGACGGGCTTCCGGAATAGTCCCCGCTTTCGCCAAATTTTGAAATGGATTGTGAAATGGATTATTGACACGGCTCCGGGGGGCGGTTAATTTGCGTTGAACGCCCCACCAACAAATCCGGGGTCATGAGCCGTCCCGCCATGTTACGGTACATGCTTCGGGTAAAGACATCGGATTCTTTGATTCCCCCTCCACAAGAGAAAGGAGCAGTCATGAAAGAGGTGAAAGGAGAAGGTATGAAAGCGAGAAGAGTGGTGCTTGCGTTGGCCTTGGCCCTTGCAATGGTTCTGGTCGCGACGCCGGGATGGGCCGGAATGGGAATAGGCGGCTATGTTACCGGTTCGTTCGGGGGCAGTGACATTGAGGAAGAGTGGCAAAACGGTTTCGAGAACGTCGACTATGACCCTGACACTTCGGCCCTGGGCGGCGGCTTTGTCCTGGATACCAACCTGAACGGCACGCAATTGTTCAACTACAGGCTGTATGCGGGTTATGAGAGAGCGGTTGTCGAGCGCGAGAACATCACCGTGACCGATTCCACCGGTACGCAGACCCTGGCGATGCCCGTGGACTACGAGTTCGACCGTTACCTCACGGACCACTGCTTCGGCTTCGCCCTGATCAGTGACGACATGCTCCGTGTCTGGGCCGGCCCCATGGTGCGCCTTTCCTATGAAACCTATGAGGACGTGACCCGCCACTACACCGGAGGCGGTTACATGGACGAGCGCAACGACATCCAGGCCTGGGGCTTCGGCGGCGGCGGCATCGTCGGCATCAACGTGCACATCACTCCGACCATGTCCGTGTGCGGCGACGCGGGCTACAGGGTAACCGGCTACTGGGGCGAGAACGAGCGCGCCATGGCGGGTACCGCCACCAATGCCTCCATCACGGAATATGACTACACTGACGTGGAAAGCTCCTTTTTCGGCAACGTGTCCTTCATGGTGTCCTTCAACTAACGTCAACGGACGCAATACCGACAATCAAATGCCCGGGCTGGCGGGAAACCGCCTCCCGGGCATTGTTGTTCGGGATAACAGCTTCAACGGGCCGATAACAGCCTGTTGAAAAACGCGATCTGCGGCGTTGCGCCTCATTTCTCGTCGATGCGACGTACCGTAAGTACGCCTTACTCCTCGAAATTCGCGCGCCTTGCATCTCCTCGTTTTTGAACAGGCTGCCAATTCCGAGTTTTTCAACGGGCTGATAAGCCGAACCCGCCCTCCCCGGCCCGGCTCCGATGCGGCGGACGCGCCGCGGGATACCGTCCTGATGGGCGCGGCGCGGCTTACCGGGGACTCAAGCCGGAGAGGATCATGTCCACCAGGGGTTCGGCCAGCGGGATGAGGTCGTACTTCCCTCCGGAACGCACCCAGGTGGTGATCACCTCGTCCACGGAGGCGAAGATCATGCGCTTGGCAAGGCCGATGTACAGGTCGTGGCGCACGGAACCCTCCTGCTGTCCCTCCTCCAGGATGGTGCCCACGGTGTCCAGGTACATCTTGAGCGCCTCCATGATCTCGCCACGCATGAGGCGGCGGTTCGTGCGCATCTCCACCTGGTAGACAAAGGCCTTGTGCATGTCCACCTCGGCCTCCCGGAAATGCAGCCTCACGAGCTTGTGCAGCTTGTCCACCGCATTCTTCTGTTTGTCCACCTCCTGCTTGAAACACTCGAAGAAGTGTTCGCTGCGCTGCCGCACGAAGGTGGCCAGGATGTCTTCCTTGTTCTTGAAGTACAGGTAGATGGTGCCGTCGGCCACGCCGGCCTGCCGGGCGATCTGGCTGATGGTGGTCTGGTGGTAGCCGCGTTCGGCGAACACGCGAACGGCGGCGTCGAGGATGAGTTCGTGTTTTCCGTTGTTTCGATTCTTTGGAGGCATATGTCAATCGTTGCGATGAATTTCGATGGTTACATGAGAAATGAGGAATCATTCATTCCCTACCTCAGCCCCCGGAGCCTGTCAAGAGAAAATGGAACGGTGGACTTGTGTACTAGTCGAGAGTATGTCTTGTATAATCAATGTGATTTCATGAATATGCCTACCGTGATGAGAGAAGGATCATATTCGCGTCCTGGCTGTCCGAACCGGCCGAGGTGAGAAAGTATTCAGTCCTCGCGTCAGGACCACCACGAAGGAACCACTGTTCTGGTCGGCTTTCCCGGCGCCCTGCATCCGGCGCATGTTCCCGAAACCGAAAGAGGCGCGCGCTTCCAGGGCGCACGGATCCCGGTAGCCCCCGGACCGGGCTGAAAACCCCGTGGCCGCCATGGCGGGGAGGGAGGGATGCCTGCTGAACGGGGAGTCATCGCGGTGGTCATGGAGAAGACCCGAATCGGCAAGCGGTCCCGGGGGGGCGCGGAGGCCCGGCTCTGACGCGACAGGCGCGCGGCATGAGACCGCTCACGGATTCAGGGGGCTTTTCATGGGGTGTTCGATATTCCCGGCACGGATTCGGGGAAGGACCTCCGCTCGCAAAAAAAGCTTGCACAACCCCACCTGCCGGGGCAGTCTTTACCGAACGGAAAAGTCGACGGGAACATCTGAAGGAGAGCCTCATGGGACATATGGCATTCAAGGACGTTTTTCGCCAGGCCGGGGAAAAGATGGACAACATGACGGTGCGTGCCCCATACACGGACACGCTGTACGAGATCATCAGGGAGTTGTACACGGAAAAGGAGGCCGAGGTGTACGCGCGCATGCCCTACAGCATGTCCAGCGCGGCCCGGGTGGCGAAATCCTGCGGCATGTCCGTGGACGAGGCGAGGCCCGTTCTGGAAAGCCTCGCGGACAAGGGACTGGTAATCGACGTGCTGGCCGGCGAGGAGTACGTGTACATGCCGTCACCCATGGCCGTGGGGGTGTTCGAGTTTACCATGATGCGGCTGGGCGGCAACACGGACATGAAGAAATGGGCCGGGCTGTTTCATTCCCTGTTGCAGGACGGCGGGTTTTACGACGCCAACTTCAGGGGCGGGGAAAGGACGTCGCCCCTTCGCACCATCCCCCACGAAGGCACCGTGGCGGACCACGTGGAGGTGCTGGACTACGAGAAGGCCTCGTCCATCGTCAAGGACCAGAGCCGGCTTGCCATCGGCAACTGCTCATGCCGTCATGAAAAACACCACGCCGGCCACAAGAAATGCGAGGTGCCGCTGGATACCTGCTCCACGTTCGGCATGGGCGCGGACTTTCTCGTGCGCCACAACATGGGCCGGGAGGTGGACACCTCCGAGATGCTGGACAACCTGGCCCGCTCCCGCGAGGCCGGCCTGGTGTTCAATGCGGACAATGTGCGCGACGGTATCCAGGCCATCTGCCATTGCTGCTCCTGCTGCTGCAACGTGCTGCTGGGCATCAACACGTTCGGCTATCCCAATACCGTGGTCACCTCCAATTACATCGCCGCGGTGGACGAGTCCGAGTGCAATGGTTGCGGCAAGTGCGCCAAGGCCTGCCCGGTGCAGGCCATGAGCATGCAGCCGACGGAGGATCCCCGCTACAAGACCAAAAAGAGGCCACAACTGGACGAGTCGTTTTGCATCGGCTGCGGCGTGTGCGCGACCAAATGCCCCACCGGCGCATTGAAGCTCCTGCCCAGAAAGCAGCGGGTCATCCTGCCGGAAAACCAGTTCGAGCGGGTGGTGCTGCAATGCCTTGACAGAGGTACTCTTCAGTATCAGATTTTCGATGATCAGGAGAAGTTCACCCACCGCACAATGGCCGCCTTTTTGGGCGCGTTTTTCAAGCTGCCTCCGGTAAAAAAGGCGTTGATGAGCGACGTTCTTCGTTCCCGTTTTCTGGATGCCATGAAGGGCGGACTCCACGCCCAGGGCAAGGGGTGGATACTGGATTTGAAATAGTTCCGAATCCTCGATGGGGACCTGCTTCCGGGAGGAGTGGAGCCGCGGGCGTATCCCGGTTTCCCGTTTAAGAGGCCGTTGGACAACTCGAAATTGGCAGTCTGTTCAAAAACGTTGAGATGCAAGGGGCGCGAATTCCGAGGAGTAAGGCATACTTGGCGTACGCCGCATCGACAGGAAATGAAGCGCGACGCCGCGGATCGCGTTTTTCAACAGGCTGGTAACTCTTTTCGTCGGGGGATGGATGGAACGGCTGGAAGACTGGGCCCGGTCCCTGCCTCCCAGGGTGCCCGAGGCTGACGAAGAGGGAAGGCCGGTGGTCTCCCCAAGATACCCGTACAAGGAGGCGCGGTTCGGGCCGATGAGGGTGAATCGCCTCTCGGGAGGTGCCGACCTCATTGATCTGAACCGCATTGACATGGATCCCGTGCGTTTTGACCAGGTGACCCTGGCCGCGGCGGGCCTCTTGCCCGGCGGCGCCGCTTCCCGCCCGTTTCTTCTGTTTTACGTCGAGGGCAGACCACGTCCCTTTCTGGCGGACGCCGGCAATTCCGACTTCCGGGATTTTCCCGGTGTGGCGGCCACGTCCATCACCGATACCGTGAGGAATTTTTTGTCCCTGATCCGGTCCCGGAACCCGGACCTGCTGGTGGACCAGGCCACCCACCGTTTTGCGCAGGGGGCGCCTCCCCCGGCCTATGAGAGCCCGGAGAACGTTTCCACCGCTCTGG
This sequence comes from Desulfatibacillaceae bacterium, assembly GCA_046542385.1. Classification (GTDB taxonomy): domain Bacteria; phylum Desulfobacterota; class Desulfobacteria; order Desulfobacterales; family Desulfatibacillaceae; genus JBKHBM01. Next base: position 20,003 of record JBKHBM010000024.1, read on the forward strand.
GGTACTTCAGGGCGTCCGTGGGGAGCGCGGCGACCGGCGCGTCGAAACAACCGGCCTGGTCATCGGAACAGACGCGGAGATCAGTGGCATGGACGGAGGCGGTCGGCTTTGTGGACGGCGCGACGCAGTCGGATGGGAGCACCGACGATCCGGCCATCCCGGTTTATCCGGCCGGAGAGCATTCGGAGCCGCCGCCCGTGGTGTTCTATGGAGTGGCGGCGGCCTGCGTCCTGTACGCATCCGCCGCGGTTTTTGTCCTGGACTTGTTCGGGGTGCTGCCCTCGGGCTGGTACAGGCGCCTGTTCTGACCTTTGCCGGGGCGAAACCGCATGGCCGATTCCCGCGACGTTCCGATCGTGAAAAGGCCGGTGTCCCTGGCCGGGTACGACCTTCTCCTTTTGGCGCTGTTGATCCTCGCCACCCGGACCGCAACGGTCCTGCATGAGTTTCTGGGCCATGCGTTGTGGGCCATCCTGTTCGGCGGGGAGGTGCATGCCGTGCGGGTGAGCCTGTTCGGCGGGGGAGGCGTGGAGTCCACACTTCCGGCCACGTCCGGGTCCGTGCTGTTCGTGTACAGTCTGTCCGGCATCGGCGTGAATTTCGCCACGGGATCGGCGGCGCTCGCGGCGCTGCGGTGGAAAAGGACTCCCCAGCCGATCGGTCTGTTTCTGGCCCTGTTCGCCGCGGCCAGCCTCATGGGGTCCCTGGCTTATCTCGTCCTGGGCATCTACCATGGAGTGGGCGACCCTGTCGCCTGGGCAGACCCTCTTCCCCTCTGGTACGGCTCACTGTGGCTACCCCTTCTCCTGTGCGCGCCCCTGTGCGGACGGCTTGCTGCAAGGGCATGCCTTGCACAAATGGAGAGGGCGTTCCCCGACGCGTCCACGGTAGGGCGGCTGGGACGGGCGGCGGCCACCTTCGGAGTGGCCTTTGCCGCGTACCTTCTGCTGTTCGTGGCCACGAACCAGAATCTGGCCTCGGCTGATGCTCCCCAACGGGCGCGGGTACGGGCGGAACAGGAGTTGTTGGCGAAAAAACGTCTGGAAATGGCGGAGAAACTGGCGCGCGAGCATCCGGGATGGAGTCGGGAGCGGGTCCTGGCCGAGGCGGCCGGGCGACCCGTGCAGGTGGCGCCCGGGGAGGTCCCGGAACGTTTTCCCATTATCCCGGTTTTCGCGGTACTGTCCATGATCGGGGCGATCACCGCGGCCTTCGGCGTTCCCGCGCCACGCGTTCGGGGACGCCCCGGCGCCGGGGTCGCGGTGGTTGCCGCGGTCCTTGCCGTCGTCGTGTTGCTGTTGTTGTATGTGACCGGGGGGCTGCTGTATGGAGGGCCCTGATTGTGCTGTGCCGCGTGGCGGGTAAGCCCTGGATGCCGGTTCATGAACAGCATGACGTGCGGGAAAATACCGGGGTGGCAGGTGTGCAGGATACCGCGCACCAGGGGTTTCAGCACGGATTGGGGCGTGTGTTCCCGGGTTTTCCGGAACACCATCTGTGGCGTGCGCACCACGGCGCGAGAACCCTTGCGGAAAAGGTTGATTGCCGCGACCAGACCCGCGATCGCGGCATCCGCGATGCGCACTTCCCTGGACATTTCACCCCTCCTGGAATACGATTCATCAATTCCGAACAAATGTTCACTTTATCCGCATGTCGCAAAAATGCCATGAAAAGGCAACGGGTTTCCCAAAGACCCCACTGATCGAAAGGTTTTCTCCATGTCCTTCGCGCACAAATCCGGGTCCGGCCTGGTTGACAACCTCAGAATCTCGCTGGCCGTCGTGGCCCTGTTGTGGATCGTCTTCGTTCTTGACCTGCTGCTGCCTCCGGACTGGCGAGCCTGGGGAATCAGGCCAAGGCATGTCGGCTCCCTCTGGCGGATGGCGGTGTCGCCGCTGCTGCACCTGAATCTCAATCATATCATCGCCAATTCCTCGGCCCTGTTTCCACTGCTGCTCGTGTCCCTCAGCGTGTCCCGCAAACTTACGGGCCTTGCCGCGGTCATGATCGTGCTTTTCAGCGGGCTGGGTATCTGGGCGTTCGGCAAGCCCTACACCATCCACATCGGAGCCAGCGGCGTGGTCTTCGGCCTGATCGGGTTTCTGCTGTTCGCGGGGATTTTCCGAAGGGAGATTGTTCCGTTGCTCGCGTCCCTCGTGGTCCTGTTTTTCTACGGCGGCGCCATGTGGGCGCTGTTCCGTTTCACTCCGGGAGTCAGTTGGGCCGGGCATTTCTGGGGATTTGGAGGCGGTATCGTCGCGGCGTGGATAACGCGCCGCGAGCGCAGAACGTGACAGGCGAACCGACGGGGGCCGGGATTGCCCGGTCAGCGGGGATTACGCCCGCAGATGCGTGATGGCGGGTTCGAACAGGGCCTCGGGCTGGTCCGCATGGATCCATTCCACGCCAGGATGCTTCCGGAACCAGGTGAACTGCCTCTTGGCGAAACGCCTGGTGTCCCGGGCCATGGCCCGCACCGCGGTGTCAAGGTCCGCCTTTCCGGCCAGATGCTCGCACATGTGGCGATAGCCCAGGGAACTCATGCTCTTCAACTCCGGCGAATACCCCATGTCCAGCAGGCCGGCCACCTCGTCGACCAGCCCTTCCCCGATCATGGCCTCCACTCGCTGGTTGATCCGCTCGTACAATTCCTCCCGCTCACGCCAAAGGCAAAATACCAGCGTGTCGTAGGGCGCTTCCCTGAACCCGTGTTCCTCCTGTTGCTCGCTGATGGGGCGGCCGGTGGTTTCCACAACCTCCAGGGCCCGAATCACCCTGAAGGAGTCGTTGGGATGGATGCGGGCCGCGGCCTTTTCGTCCACCGCGGCCAGTTTTTCGTGCATGGCGACGGGGCCCAGTACCCCGGCCTCGGCGCGAAGCCTGTCCCGTACCTCCGGGTCATTGGGCGTCTCTGTGAACAGGCCGTGGGTCAACGCCTTGATGTACAGGCCCGTCCCTCCGGCGATGATGGCCGGTTTGCCCCGGGAGTGCAGGTCCCGGATGACCCTGTCCGCCTCATTGGAAAAACGGGCGGCGTCGTAAGTCTCGTCGGGGTAGGCGAGATCGATGAGATGATGAGGCGCGGCGGCCCGTTCGGCGGGGGTGGGCTTGGCCGAGCCGATGTCCATGTACCGGTACACCGCAACCGAGTCCGCGCTTATGATTTCGCCTCCGCACCGGTTGGCCAGCTCGATGCACGAAGCAGTCTTTCCCACGCCTGTCGGCCCGGCCACGATGACGATCTCCGGTTTGCCGTTTGACTTTGCCATGAGGGGTACATACATGGTAAAATGACAGGATTCAAGCGCAAAATTTGTAAAAATCGAGGATCGACACCAGCTCAATGGAAGGAGGTGGAACCGGCGCGCATCCCGTCAATCAACGAGTTCCGCAAATACCGTGCGATCAGCCCTGATTTCCCTGATTCGCACGATGCGTTCCGTTCCCCGGTCAAGGTCGCGGGAAGACGACACCATGACGGAAATGTAATTTTCCGTCGTAGCCCTGTACAGGCCCTTTTGGCCCTCGACCGGCCTTTCCACGACGGCCGGCATTGTGCGGCCGAGCATGCTTTGGTGGAACTCCTCTCTCCTGCGTTGTCCCAGTTGCCGCATGGCGGCGCAACGTCTGGTAACGTGTGCCTGGACCACCTGATCGGGAAACCGGGCCGCCGGGGTTCCCTCCCTCGGGGAATAGGGAAACACGTGGAGGTAGTTGACGGGAAGGCTCTCCACCAGGGACAGGGTGTTGTCGAATGCCTTTTCGGTTTCGCCCGGAAAACCCACGAGCACGTCCACCCCCAGGGCTGCATGGGGCAGGGCGTCGCGCACGGCGCGGACGACCCCGGCAAACCCGTCGGATGTGTAGGGGCGGCTCATGCGGGCCAGCACGTCGTCGTCCCCGCTCTGGAGAGGCACGTGCATATGGGGCCGGACAAGTCCGGAATTCGCCGTAACGGACAGCAGTTCCGGCGTGATCTCGTTCGGTTCGATCGAGGACAGCCGGACGCGGGGCATGTTCCCGGCGCTGTCGATTTTCCGCAGCAGCGAGACGAGGTCGTCTCCGCGCTCCCTGCCGTACATGCCAAGATGGATGCCGGTCAGCACGGCCTCGGCGTATCCGGCCCGGGCGAGCCCGGCGAGATGTCGCAGTACGTCGGGGTCCTCCATGCTTCGGGACGGGCCCCTGGTGTGAGGCACGATGCAGTAGGTGCAGAATGCCTGGCATCCGTCCTGGACCTTGAGAAACGGCCTGGCCCTCGCACCGCGGACCACGCGGCCTGGGGCATGGAAAGCCTTTACCCCGTACATCGGCTCGTGCAGCACCAGCGGTGCGCCTTGTCGGCATCCCGGGGACAGTCGTTCGCAAAGCCCGGACTTGTGGGAACTTCCGGCGACAATGTCCACCCCGGCAATGGCGGCGATTTCCTCGGGTGCGTGCTGGGCGTGGCATCCGGTGACGGCAACCACCGCGTCGGGGTTGTCCTTCACCGCCCTGCGCACCGACTGCCTGGACTGCATGCCCGCCCTTTTGGTGACCGTGCAGGTGTTGATCACCACCACGCCGGCCCCTGTCTTGCCATTAATCCGTTCCAGTCCCGTCCGGACAAGGTCCTCGGCAATGGCGTCGGACTCGTACTGGTTGACCTTGCAGCCCAGGGTCACCATGGAAAAGGTCCTTGTCGTCATTCGATGCCCCGCGCGATCCATCCGGCTCCCAGAACCTCGTCCCCGTCGTAGAACACGGCCCCCTGTCCCGGGGTGACGGCCTTTTGCGGATTATCGAACACGACCCCGGCCCGGTGGTCCGGCAAGGGTTCCACAGTGGCCCTGGCCTCCTGGTGGCGGTACCGGATCCTCACCCGGGTCTCCATGCGGCCCCGGAGGTCGCCGCGAATCCACTGCACGCCCACCAGCTCAGCGCTCCGGGAGTACAGATCGTTTTCGCGTCCCACCACCAGGGTGTTTTCCCCGGGAAGAATGCGCACCACGTACCAGGGTTCCGTGGACGGGCAGTTCAATCCCCGTCGCTGGCCGATGGTGAAGGCGTGTACGCCGGCGTGTTCGCCGACCTGCTTGCCACGGGTATCCACGATGGGGCCTGGACGAGGCGTCACTCCGGCATGGTCCCGTAAAAAGTCCGCCAGGCGGCCGTCGGCCATGAAGCAGGTCTCCCTGCTTTCCGGTCGGGTGAACCGGTCCAGGCCGCGCTCCCGGGCCTGTTTCCTCACCTCGTCCTTGGTTCGTTCTCCCAGGGGAAACAATGCTGCCGTGAGGCGGGCCTGGTCCAGAAACGCCAGGAAGTAGGACTGGTCCCTGGTGGGGTCCGAGCCCTTCAAAAGGCGTACGCCCCCGTCTCCTCCGGGCATCACGCGGGCGTAATGCCCCGTGGCGAGGCGTTCCGCGCCCAATTGACGGGCATGGGACAGAAGGTCGCCGAACTTGATTGCCGGGTTGCACGCCATGCAGGGGTTCGGGGTGCGGCCCGAGAGGTAGGCTTCGGTAAACAGCCGGACGACCATTGCCTCGAACCGGTCGGACAGGTCCAGCCTGTGCAGGGGGACGCCGATCGCCTCGGCGGCCCCGGACAACGCTTCCTCGTCCGCCCCCACGGGTTCATGGCCCGTGGTGAAGTGCAGGCCGAACACCTGGTGGCCGGCTTCCTTCAGCATTGCCGCGGCGACCAGCGAGTCGACTCCGCCGCTCATGGCGATGGCGATGACCGGGGGCATCTACAAGGTCGGACCCTCGTCCGTGGGCCGCAGCACCATGGCGTGCGGGGGGCAGGCCGGGATGCACAGCTTGCAGACGCTGCATTTTTCCTGGTCGAAGATGACCTCCATCTCCGGTGTCTTGACGGAAAGAGCGCCCGTGGGGCACACTGCCGTGCAGGCGCCGCACTGGATGCAGATGTCGTCGGAACGGCGAATCTGTTCCTCGGTGCTTTCGACCTGGATCCCCTGATCCTTGAGATACTTGACGCCCTGGCGGAAGTTCTGGGGCGTGCCTATGAGTCGGAGCACCATCATCCCTTCCTTGCGCGCGTCGATCTCCGCGTTGAGTATGTTGAACGTGAGGTCGAAGTCCCGCACAAGATTGCAGACAAACGGTGTCTGAAGCATTTCCTTGGGAAACCGCAGTATGAGCATCTTGGAGTACATCGGCGTTCTCCATGTCCTGTGGGTGAGGGCCGATTCGGGGCGATTCGTGTCCGCGTCAGCCCGGTAAATCATAAAATTCAGGGTAAGCCAGCACCGGGGTTCTGTCAACGCGCAAAACCACACGCGCGAAACCGCCGGGCCCGGTGGTCACCGCCTCGGGGAAATCCTTTTGGACGGCTGGCCGAAGACGATGAGGCGCACCCAGTCCATGCCGAACAGCAAAAGTTCCTCGTCGTCGCGTTTGATTTTTTTGATGGTCGCGGGTTTTACGTCAAATCGTTTGCCCAGGCTGCTCTCCAGGACAAAGCCGCGGAAGGCGTCCGGGTTGTACGTGGCCATGAAGGCCATTTTCGCCAGTCTTCCCTGAGGCCCTTCGGGTCCCCAAGGATTTCCCGTGAACCAGGCCTTGAGTTTTCCCCAGGCGATGTTCATCCGCTGATAGTGCACGGCTCCCTGGTCCTCCGCCCAGGTTCGGGGCGTCCATGCGTCGGGTTCGTGCCTGCCTTCGCAAAAATCCGGGGGACGGAAGAAGTGCACGGGTTCGGCTTGCCCCTGTTCGTCGAACAACAGCCCGTTTTCCACGGGAAAGGAGCGGCACGATTCAGGCCGGTCCTGGTACACGGTGCAGCCTTCATCCGTCAGAAACGGGCAGGTGCGCTCCTCGTTGTCCGCCATGCGCAACAACACGTCCGGAAACGCGTTGCCCTCGCGCATGACCACGTCGGTATGTCTGTCTATGAAATCCCCGGAATCCATGTCCAGGGCCCGGCGCAGCCGCAGGACATCGTAAGGGTAGAGGAACAGGTTTAGATTCCTGCAGCAGAGGGTGAAACACGATACCCCCGGATGGCAGGCAAAGCAAAACGTCTCGTCCGCGCCGATTCTACGCCCCCGGGATCCGTTGATCTGTTCGGTGCTTACGGTTTTCATGGGTCATTCATTCTCTTTCGTGCCGAACATGCCCGGTTCGCCGACAAACAGGATCATCTCGGCCACGCTCAGCTTGATCTTGCGGTCGAATCCCAGGGAGTGGCGCATTCTCTGTTCCACACCCACCATGGCCCGGTACAGGGGAGTGCGGTCCAGCACTTTTTCCGACCGCGGCCATGTGGCGTTCATGCGGTGGAAGTCCGCGCACCCCGCGCCGAACCGCGCGGTCCCGTCCGCCCCGTCGAAACGGTAGGGCAGGCCATGCAGACGGCACACCATGGGACGGTAATGGTACAGGATGCACAGGTCGTCCTCGAACAGGGGGCAGCCAATACCCGCACCCCCTTCCCGCACCCTTTTCACGAACCGTTCCGCCCGGCCCACCACCTCGGCCCATTTTTCCTCCGGGAGTTGTGCGAGACCGGCGGCCAATGCCAGCCACTCCACCAGGGTGTGCTGAAAAAACAGGGTGCGACAACAGTTGTCCGGGCATCCCGCGCACACGAACCCGAGGTCTTTCGCCACCTCGTCGTACGCGTGCTGCATGTCAGAATAGATGACGGACAACGCCCGCATGTGCCTGGCCAGTCCCGCGTTGCGCACCGCCCTCAATATTTCCCTGTGCCGTTCCCTCAGGGTTCCGGGATCTACCTGTGTCTGCATGGCATCCAAAAAACCGCGCGGCCGTGGACGGACCACGACCGCGTGCGAAGTTGTGGCTTCCCCCGCGCCTAGAAGAGCGGAGTGGGGAAGAACAGTTTTTCATAACGGGAAAGCGCGTACCGGTCCGTCATGCTGGCGATGAGGTCGCAGACGCTGCGTTCATCCGGTATGGATTCCTCGGGGGTCGCTGCCAGTTCCATTTCCGCGGTGCAGAGCCGGAATTCGTCCTCGTTTTCCAGGAGGTAATAGTATAACTCTGAAAGGATCTTCTTGGCCTTGACGAATTCGCGGTGCACCCTGGGGGACCGGTACACGTTGTTGTACAAAAAGGTCCGAAGGTCGAGCATGGCTTCGTGGACCTCGTCGCTGATCTTCAGCGACATCCCGTCCTCGCCCGCCTCCGAGTTGAACACAACGTCCTGTATCATGGTGGCATTGCGCCGGGAGTGGGAGTCTCCGAGCACCTTCACGCATTGCGGGGGTATCTGGTCGGGGGAGATGACTCCACTGCGGATGGCGTCGTCCAGGTCGTGGTTCAGATACGCCATGAGGTCCGCTATGCGGACGATCCTGCCTTCCATGGTGGTGGGCATGGTGTCCGGGTCCGTGATGAGGATGTCGCCGAAACCCTTCGAGTGCTTGATGATGCCGTTTCGCACTTCATGGGTCAGGTTGAGCCCGCTGCCCCGCCGCTCCAGCACGTCCACCACGCGAAGGCTCTGTTCGTTGTGGGTGAAGGCCTCGCTGTACAGTTCCTTGAGCACCATCTCGCCGCCGTGGCCGAAGGGTGTGTGGCCCAGGTCATGGCCCAGGGCGATGGCCTCTGCCAGGTCCTCGTTGAGCCGCATGGCCCTGGCTATGGTCCGGGCTATCTCGGCCACCTCCAGGGTGTGCGTGAGTCGGGTGCGGTAGTGGTCGCCAAGGGGCGAAAGGAAGACCTGGGTCTTGTGCTTGAGTCTGCGGAAGGCGTTGCAGTATACGATCCGGTCGCGGTCCTTCTGAAAGGCGGTGCGGATGGGGCAGGGCGATTCCGGGCGCGGCCGGCCCGTGGACCTGGCGCTACGGCATCCGTGGGGCGAGAGGAAACCGTCCTCGCGTTTTTCGAATTCTTCCCGTAAGGTCAGTTTGCGTTTCATGCCAGTCACCGGCCCTGGCGGCGGTCGGTTGCGCCGCCGGCTGGTCCGAATGGTTTTCATATCATTTCAGGCCCTCATGAAGGGACGCGACAGCATCCCACAGCGCGGGACGAAAGTAAAGGCAAGATTCTTTACACATATCCGGGTTTTTATTATGATTTCCCATCTCCCCGCGGAAAGGGACATACATGGCCGAGGATCACCATCTCGTTTTCGGGACGCTCACGGACTTCATGACCGGCGAGGCCCTGGACGATACTTATGATGAGAGGGACAGGCAGTCGCTGGGCCGCCTGCTGGTGGAGACGCTGGGGTTCGCCAGGGAGGAGGTGGCGCCCCGGGTCCCGGTGTTCCTGCGCAACGAGGGCGGGAGCGCCCTGGTGGTCGTGGACTACGCGGTCAGCCTCGGCGGCAAAATCGCCATGATCGTCCGGTACGGCCCGGGGTCCGTGGTGAGCAGGGAGAGGCCGGCGCTGGCCGCGTCCCGCCTGGTAGCGGAGCATCAGGTGCCGGTCGTGGTGGTCACCAACACCCGTGACGCTTCGGTCCTTATGGGGCCTTCGGGCAAACGCATCGGAGAGGGCATGGAGGCCATTCCCGGTCGGGACGGGCTGGCTCGCATCGTCGAGGAGATGGACGAACCCTTTTTAAAGGTGGACGATCGCCGAAAGGAGTTGGAGCGGCGCATTCTGTACACCTTCGAGGCAGTGGGGGCATGCAATTGCGATGATTGTTGAAAGGTACCGGGGACATCCGGTAAAGGTCGTGCGGACCGTGCTGTGCGTCTGCCTGGCCACACTCGTGGCCGCATGCGCGGCCACTGCGCCGTATCGACCGGCAACAGGGGGCGGCGAGGGATATCAGTCCCGGCGGTTGGGAGACAACCTGTATTCGGTGGCCTATCGTCTGGAGGACAGGCCCGGGGCCGCCGACACCCTGGGGGACTACCTGTTGTACCGGTGCGCGGAACTCGCCGTGGAAAAGGGGTATTCCTGGTTTGCCGTGGTGGAGGAGCGGACCTCCCTGGCGGAGGCCGGAAGCCGGCTGGCCGGCCGTGCGGCCATGCCCGACGAGCCGGATTCGGCGAGTCCCAGGCAGCCCACTGACCAGATGTACCATCCCGGTCCGGACACCAGGGTGTTTCCGAGGCTCATGCAGATCGTGGAGTACATGGTCCGGTTGAGCGACACCCGGCCCGACTTTCCGGACAGCGAGGTTTACAAGGCGAAAAAGGTGCTCCGGGAACTCGAAGGCCGGGTTCCCGCGAACCGGTGAAACGCGGAGTTTGAATGCATACAGAGACAGACCTGCAATACATGAAGACGGCCCTGGCCGAGGCCGGCAGGGCCCTCGAGGAGGGGGAGTTTCCCGTGGCCTGCCTGATCGCCGGCCCGGACGGAGTGGTGGCCAGGGGATCGCGCCGGGGCTCCACGTCCGGCCTTGGCAATGAAACCGAGCATGCCGAGGTTCTGGCGCTGCGGGAACTGGAGCGGCTGGACGATCCGCCCGACCCCTCCACACTCACCGTGTACAGCACCATGGAGCCCTGCCTCATGTGCCTGGGCGCCATTCTGATCCACGGCATACACCGCATCGTATGGGCGTACGAGGACGTCATGGGGGGCGCCTGCGACTGCGACCTGACAAAAATGGCTCCCCTGTACAGCGAGCGTCCGGTGGTCATCATGGGCAAGGTCCTGCGGGACGAAAGCTGCTCCCTGTTCAAGGCCTTTTTCCAGAGGCCGGACAACCCCTACTGGACCGACAGCCTGCTGGCAAGGTACACGCTGGCGCAGGATGTCGCGTGAAGGGACACTGCGATTACCGGTAAGGTCTGACGCCCGCCGTAAGTCGGGTGGCCACCGGGTATCCACGAGTTGATTGGAGGCGGTTCCGCTGGTCGGACACCAGGAGGACTGTCCTTTCCGGGCGGGAAGCCTGCTCCTCCATGGAGTAGGCTTCCCCGTGGCGAAATCCCCTCCTCCACCTCTCCAGCTCTTCCAGGCCCTCGTCATAGTACGGCGGGATGGCGCGGTAGTGCAAAATGCAGACGGTGTCGCCCCAGCGGACGGATTCCACGCGGGACCGGTAAGGCTTGCCGTTTGACTCCTTCTCGAAGACGATCCAGTGGTCCCCCTGGCCCAGCACCTCACTGGATTCGAGCCTCCACTGGGAGACGGAGTGTTCCGCCATGACTTGGGCGTCGTGCTCGTTCTCCCGGCGGACCACCCGTACCTCCAGGGCGCACGGAGGTATGATCCCTCCCTCCATCCCACCTCCGGTGGGCATGGCGAGACGCATGGCGTCGTGGGTGATCGGCGGCTTGCCGTCGTGCCGGTCCGCCATGACCTGCCATCCGGGAGGAATGGTGTAGGCGAATTTCAGCAAGTGCTGCGTGTAGTGGACGCCGCCCGGAGTGAAGCGGATTTCAAGGGCCTGCCTGGACTCCGGGATGACCTGGTTTTTCGCGCGTTCCAGAATCCAGGAGACATTGCGGTCCAGGGGATAGTATTCCAGGTGCTGCCTGGCCGCCCAGTAGGCCCACAGGCCCGAACCCTTGTACAGGTAGGCCGTGGCCATCCCTTCGAGAAGGCTCGGGGCGGGACGTTCCTCACCCAGCCACAGGGCGTCCCAGTAGGCGCGGACGGCCCGGGACATCTTGCCGGCGTCCCGGTGGAACAGGGCCAGATGCAGGCGGGGTTCCTGGTCCCCTGGGCGAAGTTTGATGGCCCTGGCGAAATGGTCCAGGGCCGTCCCGTAGGAGTCCTTTACCCCGAGGCCGTTCAACATGGTCCAGGTTCGCGCCAGGAGGAACGTGGTTTCAAAGGGGTCTTTCTCCCCCCGGACAAAACGTTCGAGCAGGGTCGCCGCCTCCATCAGGTATTCCCTGGCCGTGCGCCGCAGGACGTGGTCCTTGCGCACCCCCATCCAGGCGCTTTTGGTCTGCTCGAGTTCGATGACGGTCTTTTTGGCCTCGGCAAGGTCCATGGCTTGTACAGGATGGGAAAGAAACGGCGCGAGGGCCAGCGCGCAGAAGATGGCGGCAAGTGACTTGATGAACAGTCGCGGGGAAATTGTGCTGCCCATATGCTTCCGTTGAGAGGATTCGGATTTCACTGATAGGCGAGTTTACAACAAAAAACGCTCCGGCGAAAGGGCCTGGCCCGGCTTTTCATCCTGAATTCGTGACGAAAACAGTGAAGGATCCGCACAGGGCCCCATGGATCAGGTTTCAACAAGGGCTTCGTCGAGGCCGGAATTCCCCTGAAAACGGGCCGTGTTTCCAAGAACGCTTCGCTGCGCCAATAACCATCCTGAAATATTGCGAATGATATGCTTGTCGAAATGCTTCATGAACAAGTCCGGTCAGTTGTCCTCCGCTCCGTTCCTTTCGAGGGCTCTGTAGACCTCCTCCGCCGTCAATCCCGGGTTTTTGGCCATGTGTGTGGCGATCACGTTGGACAGATAGGCCGTGGATATGGAGGTGCCGGCGTATTCGCCGGGGTCGCCGTTGTACCCAACGGGCATCGTGGCGAAACCCGGAGCATACAGGGACACGAAATCCCCGTAATTGGACTTGTCCCATCGGGACCCGTCGGGCCTTAGCGCTCCAACGCCGACCGTGGAGTCGTACGCCGCCGGATACACCGGCTCGCCGGTGGGGGCGTTGCCCGCGGCCGCAACCACGACGGCGCCCCGGTCCCTGGCATCCCGGAGGACCTTTTCCAGGTACGGGCTGGGTGTGCCTCCGCCCCAGGAGAGGCTGATGACCCGCGCGCCGTTTTCAATGGCAAAGTCCACGGACGTGGCGATATGGCAGTCTGAAGTGTAGCCGTTGTCGTCGAACGCGCGGACGGCGATTACCGGGTTTTTCCCGGTTTCCCGCTCCAGGGCGCTGTGGGGGGCCACCTGCCCGGAGGCGACCAGCGCCATCTGGGTGCCGTGCCCCACGATGTCGTCCATCGGGGCCTCGGGTTCCATGGCGTCCAGGGAGGCGAGGAGGAATCCGTCCAGGCCGGCTTTCGGAGCCAGCCCGGAGTCCAGGATGGCCACCGGCACTCCGGTGGGTGCGCCTGAGGCCATCACGCCGGGTGCGGGGATCCGTTCCTGCTCCGGCGGCCTTGCGTTCCGGCGTTGCGGCAGTGGATAGGCGCTGTTGGGTGAGGCCCCGGCGACAGCTGGATGGCCGGAAATGGAGGCGGCAACGTCAGCCGGTTCGGCATCCCCGGGAAGCCGAAGACGATAGGCTCCCCGGCGGGTGTCCACGGCAATGATCTCGGCCCCTGTTTTGCGGAGCAGGTCGGCCACATGTTCCGGGGTGGCGCCCCTGGCCACGTACACGATCAGTTCCCGGTCCACGTAAAGGGAACCGTTGGGTCCGGCGCGGACGTCCAGGGTGGGCCGCTTTACCAGGGAAACCAACCGGTCCCTGCCACCCGGCACGAACACCTCGATTTCCGCGAGCCGGGAAACCGGACCGTCCGGGCCGCGTACCGTCTTCCAGGTGAGCGCGTAGTTCTGGTCGCGAAGCAGGGCGTCCAGTCCGTCCTGCACCTTGCGGGAGATGAACCACGCGGTGACCTCCGGGTTGACCCGGGGGTCCATGCGGACCTTTACCCCCTGGGCCGCCAGCCTGGTCAGCACGTCCACGAGCGGCGTGCTCTCCGCCTGCACGGTAAGCCGTCCTCCCTCGAGTCGAACCACGGGGGCATCCCGCGCCGAGGCCGGTCCAGGGCCGACGGCGAGGGTGATGAGGAGTGCGATCACTGCTGGCAGTTTTCCCGACATGACGGTATTCCTTTGCGGGTTTGTCCGGCAAAACCAGGGGGATTTGCCAAAAACGCCATAAGTCTATAATAATGCATCCACCTGTTCAGGGGAAGAGGGGTGGGCAGGAAAACACGCCCGGCCGGGCCGGGGCCGTGTGTTCGTGGGAGCGTTTTCCCGGGATCGCCCCACGGAGAAAAATCCTTCCCCCTCCGGGTGAGGCCGGTTTTTTCATGACGATCTCTTCAAAGTGTCCGTATCCGGGAGCTTTCCATGGGTTACCCGAATTTTCCCCCCCATGGGTTCAGGAACGCATTTTCCCGTGAGTCGGACCATGAGTCGGACAAGGACGCGCACATGAGCAACAACAACGGCGAAACCGCCGGCATGCACGAATACCTGATTGAGAAGGAACCCTACTACGTGGAGGTGGCCGACGAGGCCGGGATGTTCGAGGCGGCCTGGGACGCACGGCTGCCCGTGATGCTCAAGGGGCCGACAGGATGCGGCAAGACCCGGTTCGTGGAGTACATGGCATGGCGTCTGTCGCGCCCCCTGGTGACGGTCTCCTGCCACGAGGACCTGTTCGCCTCCGACCTGGTGGGCCGCTATCTCCTCAAGGGCGACGAGACCTTGTGGGTGGACGGTCCGCTTGCTCTGGCCGTGCGCGCCGGCGCCATATGTTACCTGGACGAGGTCGTGGAAGCGCGCAAGGACACGACTGTCGTCATCCACCCGCTGGGGGACGACCGCCGCACCCTTTCCATCGACAAGAAGGGGGAGGTCGTCCGGGCCCATCCGGATTTTCTTCTGGTCGTCTCCTACAACCCCGGCTACCAGTCCGTGGTCAAGGACCTCAAGCAGAGCACCCGCCAGCGATTCGTTTCACTGGAATTCACCTATCCGCCCCCGGACGTGGAAGCGCGCATCGTGGAAAACGAGGGCAGGGTGGCCCCGGCCGTGGCGCAGGCGCTGGTGGCGCTTGCCGGGCGTATCCGGGGCATGCGGGAGCAGGGGCTCGCCGAAGGGGCCAGCACCCGCCTTCTCATCCACGCCTCCGCCCTCATGCGGCGGGGCATACCCGCGCGGCGGGCTTGCCGGGCCGCCATGTGCGCTCCGCTGACCGACGAGGGGGACCTGATCGGGACCATGAAGGAACTGATCGACGACGTGTTTCCACCCGAATCGGGAGGAGGCGGGGCATGACCGGGTTTTGGCAAGGAGCGCGGACACCGGTGCGGGGTGCCTGAATGGGCGTAAGGGATCGGCTTGAACCTTTGTTCGTGTTCGACCCGGACACGGCCGAGCGCGCGATAAGCGAACTGGCCGGACGCGACGTGGGGCCGGAGGAGGCCCGTGCGTTGTGCGACACCGCGATCGAGGCCCTGGCCCAGCAACATGACTTCGGGGTGTCGGCCACGCTCGGCATGGCGCGGGTGGCAGGCCGGGTCCCGCGACGCAGGTTCTTCGTGTACCGGCGGCTGGTGGCCCGGGCGGCCCGGACAGGTCCGGCATATGCCGAGGCATTGGCCAGGGGGCTGGCGCCGGTAATGCTGGCGGGCGACCCCCGGCTGGCCGGACGCTTTTTGGCGACCCTCCGCATCATGCACGACGCGGGCCCCCATACCCTGAAGAAGCCGCTTGACGGGTTTGTGCGGCTGCTTTCGGCAGGGGATCGCGAGGCGGCCAGGGCGTACCTCGGTCTGCTTGCCGCCGCGTTCGCGCCCGGCCTCACCTACCACCAGGTGCTGTTCTTCATCCAGTTTCTCCCCAAACTGGCCAGGGACCTTGGCGAGGACCGAAGGGCAGGGCACCTCGCGCAGGTCAAAAGGGTCGTCCAGGCCGCCCCCCGGCTGGCCGAATCCCTGGACCAGGGTCTTGACCGCGGCCTGGGCCGCCTTTCTGCGGCCGGTCTCGCCGACTTCGTGGACGAGGGGCTTTTACGCCATGCACGCAGTCGGGAGGCCGGGGCCAGGTTCTTCGCCCTGGAATCCCGGGCCGCTGTCGACCTGTGCCGGAACCTCATGACCAGCGTGGCCCTGGGGGAGGTACGCCCCGGGTTGTCCCGATATCTGAAGGCCCGCGTCGGCAGGCCTGTTTTCCTGTGTCCCTGCACACAGGCGCCGGTGGCCGGCGGGTGGAATCCACCCGGGGACTTCATCTGCTCGGACCAAAGCGGCCTGTACCTTCCCGAACGGATCGACCGGTGTGTCACCAGTGAACGCAACCGCGCCCTGTACCAGTGCCTGGCGAGGCTGGAGGCCGGACATATCGAGTTCGGAACCCATGATCTGGACAGCGACAGGGCCGGGGAGATGGCCGGCCGAAAATGGGACGTCAGCCGTGCGGGGGAACTCTCCGAGATGGAAAGGTTTCTGGCGCCCTTTGCCGCGCCCGGGCTGGCGCTGGACCTGTTCACCGTGTTCGAGCACGCGCGGGTCAGGATGCTGCTCCTGGGCCGGTATCCCGGCATGGAGCAAAACACCATGGCCCTGGTGCGGCGGGAAATGGAGCGGATGCCGTTCGACGAGGCGGGTTTTCCCGAGCTGTCGGCCCTGTACGCGGTGCTTGCCGTGGGCATGGACGATTCCGGTGAATTAGGGGGGCGGACGGTCCGCGAGACGCTGGGCGCGTGGCGCGGGGCAGGGCTTCCCACGGCGGGAGTGGACGCCTGCGCCGCCCTGGCGGAACGGGTATATCCGTTCTGGGCCGAAAAGGCGCGACGTCGTTTCGGGAAGGAGCCCGGCGACTGGCCGCGCCTGTCCACGCCGTTTGACCGGGTTTTTGCGCCCCGGCTCTTTTACCGGGAGGCTGACGACGTCGGCCGGATCACGGCCCGCATACGCAGGAAACTGGCCAGAGCGGGCAGGAAGGCCTTTGCCTCGGACCTCAGGGACTTGATCGAGCGGGGCGAACTTTCGGAAGATGCCCTGGGGAGGGTGTCCGAACCGGTTGACCGGGAGCGGCGGGAGGATGCCCCCGAGGTGGACGCGGCCGCCATGGCCGACTTTCGGGCCCTGCTCGAGCAGGCGCGCCGGAGCGGGCAGGCGCCTGAAATCGACGAGGCGCCCCCGGACTCCGTCCACTGGTACAGGGAATGGGATTCGGAGCACCAGGATTATCTCCCCGACTTCTGCCGGTTGGTCGAGCGAGAATCCCGGCCCGGCGACCCGGAGTTCTACCAGCGAACCCTCGAGGAATACGGAGGGGTGGTCATGCGGGTGCGCAGGAGTTTCGAATTGCTGCGTCCGGAATCTTTGGCCATCCTGCGCCGATGGGTCGAGGGCGACGCCTTTGACTACCGGGCGCTACTGGACTACGCGGTGGACCGCAGGGCCGGACGCACCCCCGGCGAGCGACTGTATATCAAGCGGGTCAAGCAGAACCGGGACGTGTCGGTGCTTCTGCTGGTGGACCTGTCAGGCTCGACCAAACATCCGGTGCCGGGCACGGAAACAAGCGTGCTCACCGTGGAGAAACAGGCCATGGTCCTCTTTTCCGAGGCGCTCTCCGTGGTGGGGGATCCCTTTGCCATGGCCGGGTTTTCCGGCGCGGGACGTCTTCGCGTGGACTACGTCCGGGTCAAGGACTTTGACCAGCCAATGGGCGACGAGGTGCGGCAGCGCATCAGCGGACTCTCCCCGGCCCGGAATACGCGCATGGGCACGGCGGTGCGCCACGCCACGGGCATCCTGGCAGCGCGGCAGTCAAAGGTGCGGCTCCTCATCGTCCTGGGCGACGGCTTTCCCAACGATCTTGAGTACAAGGCAGAGTACGCCGTGGAGGACACACGCGCCGCCATCCGGGAGGCCAGGGCCCTGGGGGTACATGTGCACGCCATCACCGTGAACCTTTCCGACGCCGCGCCACTGGACCGGTTGTACGGCGACGTGCACCACAACCTCATCTCGGACGTGCGGGAACTGCCCGACAAACTGCCCCGGATTTACCGGGCCCTCACCGCATGAAAGCGGGCGGTTGCCACAAAACCGTTGCGCGGGACCGGGCAAACGTTTAGGATTGCGGACAATAACCGAATCCGGGCGAAAATGCCGATGGGTTCTTTTCTTGAAACAATCTTCGTTTCACCCGGTGGGTGAAAGGATTTTTCGCCCTTTGGAGCGGCCTCATGCGGCGCGTCCGCGGCGTCGGAGACCCGCCGGTGTAATTTGGTACAGTCGGCGGGTCCCTTCCCTGCATCCGCACCACCCGGGACCGCTCACGGATTCAGGCCCATGGCATGGGACTTTTTTTATGTATTACCTTCTGACCATCCCGGAAAGGGGGATGCTCCATGGAGAGGAACGGACGTGTCCTGGCGTTTTGAAGTGGTGAAAAAGCATCTGGAGGACCTGGCTCTCGGCATAGCCGGCGAAAACGAGGAGCGGGAACTGCTGCTGGTGCGGGATGAGGCCACTGGCATCCTGAACATGGTCGTGGACTGCTCCTCGGATGTGATCGTGCTGGAACAGTTCATTACCGTGGTGCCCGAAACGGGCCGCGATCGTCTGTTCGAGAGGCTGCTGCAGCTGAACCGGGAACTTTCACACGGAGCGTTCGCGGTCGACGCGGACACGGCCCGGGTGCTGTTTCGGGACACCCATCTGTTCGGCCGCCTGCATGAAAACCACATAGAGGCGTCCCTGCGCTCCCTGGAAAAGGCGCTCGCCGACAACGGCGCCGAACTGGCCGCCTTGTCCACTTCGTCATGATTACCTGGAGGAGACATGCTGCTGGATGAAAGACCGTACACCCTGGACCGCATCGTACGCATCGCTATTGCCGTAGGCCTCGTCTGGGGTGTCATACGGCTTCTGGGCTATCTGAGCGAGGTTCTCTTCCCTTTTGCCGTGGCCCTGCTGCTGGCCTATCTCATCAATCCCGCCGTGGCGTTTGTGCAAAGGAAAATCAAAGGACGACTTGTGGCGGTGCTCCTTACCCTTTTCGTGCTGTTCGTCGTCCTTGCCGGAGTCGCGGCCCTGATCATTCCCCAGATTGTCAGCGAGATACAGGCCGCCAGTTCCGTGATCGTCTCCGTCGCGAACAACTCGGACATCGGGGCGGGGGCCGCCGAAATCGTTCCGGAGGAGATCTGGCATGAGATCCGGGACTGGATGAGTCGGGAAGATGTCATGAGCTTTCTGCAGACGGACAACTTCATCTCCCTGGCGCAGACGGCCGCGCGAAAGCTGCTTCCCGGAGTCTGGGGAGTGATATCGGGCACCACCTCGGTAATGCTGGGAGCCGTCGGGCTGTCCATCATCCTGCTGTACCTGGTATTCCTGCTTCTGGATTTCGACAAGGTAAGGGAAGAGTGGAACGACTTCATCCCCGCACAGTACCGCGACCAGGTCCGGGATTTCGTGCATGAATTCAACGGCGCCATGCAGAGGTATTTCCGGGGTCAGGCCCTGGTCGCCGGCATCGTGGGGATTCTGCATGCCATAGGCTTTTCCATCATCGGCCTGCCACTGGGCATTCTGCTGGGCCTGTTCATCGGCCTTTTGAACATGGTGCCCTACCTGCAGATACTGGGAATGATACCCGCATTGTTGATGGCGGTGATTCACGCGTTGGCCACGGACGGATCGATACTCACGACCCTGGCGCTGACCCTGCTGGTGTTCGCCGTAATCCAGACCATCCAGGACGGGTTCCTGGTCCCCAAGATCATGGGGGATGTGACGGGGCTGAGTCCGGCGATGATCCTGCTTTCCCTGTCCGTGTGGGGCAAACTGCTGGGCATGTTCGGACTGCTCATCGCTCTGCCCGTCACCTGCCTGCTGCTGGCATACTACCGAAGGTTCATCGGCTCCACCACGTTCGTCGTGTCGCCCGGGGAGGGGGACTCGGTCCCCGTGGAGCAATCTTAGCAGCCTGTTGAAAAACGCGATCTGCGGTGTTGCGCTTCCTTTCTCGTCGATGCAGCGTACCGTAAGTACGCCTTACTCCTCGAAATTCGCGCGCCTTGCATCTCATCGTTTTTTAACAGGCTGCAAATACCGAGTTTTTCAACGGGCTGTTAGGCGGGTTTCACGGGACGCCGAACAGCTTTTTCATCCGGTGCAGCACCGCCAGGTTGTCCGGACCGAAGGTGCCGGCCTCCTGCTCCACTTCCTCTATGGTCTTCATCCTGGGCCTGTCCAGGCCATACTTGGAGAAGAACTTGTCGGCGTAACAGACCAGCTTCTCCTCCACGGTTTCAGGCACCATGTCCCGTACGGGCAGGGGCAGCTTCTGTCTCCGGATCTCCCTGGCGGTCAGCCCCAGGCCGACGTGGCGCTCGCACACCAGGGCATGGCCGGGAAGCCCTTCCTCGTCCAGCATCCGCCTGCCCAGGACGCCGTGGCAGATGTAGGGATAGGGGCCGTGGCAGCCCAATTGGGGGATGCGCGTCTCCAGCATGCCCACGTCATGCAGGATGGCGGCCTCACGCAGAAAATCCAGGTCAACGGGTTGGTCGATCCTTTTGGCAAGCTCCAGGGCCAGACCGGCAACCGCGTTTCCGTGGGCGACAAGCACGTGGCGGGCTGTTCGGTTGTCCACGCACCTTTTGGCTATGACAAGCTCCGGATCCATCGGTCCACCACTTCCTTGAACATGCCACGGAACTTTTGGCTGCCTCCCAGACCCTTCCGGCCGAAAATGAAGTTGATTTCCAGAACGAGGGGCAATGGCTCTGGAACGGTCGCGTCGAACACCACGTCCACGGCGGCCAGGTCGATGCCCGCCTTTTCACACAGGTCCATGACGCACCGGGTTCCGGCCTCGGTTCTTCCAGGATCCATCTCCCATTCGATTACGCCGCCCCGGCCCAGGTTGTTGCGGAATTCATCCTGCTTGCGCTGTACTCTCCAGTAGGTGCGGACCTGGTCTCCCGCCACCACCACGCGCAGGTCCCGGCCTCCGTGGGGGACGAATTCCTGCGCCACAATCGGCACGGGATAGTTTCTCATTTTCCCCAGGTGCACGAGGCTGGAAAACAGGTCCTCGCGGTTGCGCACCAGGTGGACGTAGACCCCGCCCCCGCCTTCGTTGCCCTTCAGGACAAAGGGGTAGTCGAACGGGGAAGTGGCCAGTCCCGGATGGCGGGCGTGGAATTCCTCCGCGGAGACATAGCCCACGGACCTGGGATGGGGTATGTCCAGCTTGCGGAAGAGCCGCATGTTACCCAGCTTGCCGCCAAACCTGAACCGGGTGTTGTAATCCGGGAACACGTTGTTGCAATTCCGGCGGCACGCCGAGTATTGCGATTCCTTGATGCTTTGGGGCACCACCACGGCCCGGGCCTTTCGGATCCGTTCGATCTCCGCTTCGGTGAACCGGCCAGCCGGCGTGAGATCGATTCTCTCATCGCCATCATAATGGGGATGCATGGACAGAATCATACCCTGCCCTCCGCCGGCGGTCACATGCCCGCCATGAGAACCCCTTCCATCAGGGGGTCGATGTCACCGTCCAGCACGGAGTTCACGTTTCCGATTTCCATGTTGATCCTGTGGTCCTTGACCATCTGGTAAGGGTGAAGGACATAGGAGCGAATCTGGTTGCCCCAGCCGATTTCGTCCCGGTTTTCGTACATCTCCTGCATGTGCTTGTCCTGCTCTTCCTTTTCCCTCTGGTAGAGCCGGGCGCGAAGCACCTTCATGGCCTGGTCCCGGTTCCGGTGCTGGGATTTCTCCTGCTGGCACTGCACCACGATTCCGGTGGGAATGTGCAGGATGCGGATGGCGGAGCTGGTCTTGTTCACGTGCTGTCCGCCGGCGCCGCTGGCCCGGAAGGTGTCCACGCGGAGGTCCTTTTCCTGGATGTCGATGTTGATTTCCTTGTCCACTTCGGGGAACACCGACACAGAGGCAAACGACGTCTGCCGCTTGCCGCTGGCGTTGAAGGGGGACATCCTCACCAGGCGATGTATTCCTTCCTCGCGCTTGAGGTAGCCATAGGCATAGGGCCCGCTGACCGAGAACGTGGCTCCCTTGATTCCGGCTTCGTCACCATGCTGCATGTCCATGATTTCCGTGGAGAACCCCCGGCGTTCCGTCCAGCGCAGATACATGCGAAGCAGCATCTCCGCCCAGTCCTGGGCGTCGGTGCCGCCGGCGCCGGCGTTGATGGACACGATGGCACCGCGTCTGTCGTCCTCACCGCCCAGCATGGCGTCAAAGGAAAGCTGGTGGATTTCCTTGTCCAGCCTGGCAAGGTGGGACGAAACCTCCTGCATGGTCTGCTCGTCCTCTTCCTCCTCGGCGAGGTCAAGAAGGACTTCCGCGTCGCTCAGTTCATTATCCAGCTTGTTCCAGCCCTCCACGGTGTCCATGAGCCTGGACCGTTCCTTCATCACGACGGTGGACTCCTCCGGGTTGTCCCAGAAGTCGTCCCCGGCCATGATCCTGTCCAGCTGGGCAAGGCGGTCCTTCTTGCCATCTATGTCAAAGATACTCCTTTAGCTGCAGCAGCTTTTCACGCAGCTCGTTGGCCAGGGACTTTTGTTCCGCGGGCATGGCATCCTCCTGTAACAACCTGTTTGATTCGTTTTCCTCTTCCTGAATCCGTGAGCGGTCTCGGGTGGTGCGGACGCGCCGCATGAGACCGCCTGGCAAGGGCGAAAAAGCCTTTCGCCCGGTGGGTGAAACAAAAACTTGTTTGAGAACAAGCAAAAAGCCCGAATTATGGTGTTCTTGAAGAGTTTTTCAATATTTTCGTCACGGATTCAGGTTCTTTTTCCTTTTGTAATCCATTTTCGCACCGGATAAAAGAGCACGAGAAAGAACGCGGCCAGAACACACAGGATGGCGAAAACGTCGCCGCGCCTCGTGTAGAACGTTTTTTCAGGCATTATCGGCACGTCCCTGGTGAGCGCGGTGGACTCCATCAGGTCGGTCCTGGCCAGCATTTCGCCATTCGGCGCCACGAAGCCGGATATTCCGGTGTTTGCAGCCCGAACCACGGATCGCCGGTTTTCCACGGCCCGCAGCACGGACATGGAAAAATGCTGGTACGGGGCGCTGCTGGTCCCGAACCAGGCGTCGTTGGTTATGGTGACCAGAAGGTCGGCGCCGGCGGCCGCCTGTTTTCGGGCCAGGTCCGGGAAGATGATCTCGTAGCATATCATCACGCCGACGCTGCCTTTGGCCCAGTCCAGGGTGTGTCCCTTTTTACCGCGGGTGAAGTCGCCGACGTGTTCCACCAGTTTGCCCAGAAACGGAAAAAACCGTCGCAAAGGGACGTATTCGCCGTAGGGAACCAGGTGCACCTTGTCATAGCGTCCGGCAGCGTCGCCCAGGGGGCTGATCATGAAGGCGGCATTGTAAAACCGGTGTCCACCATTTTTCATGGCATAGGCGGGACTGCCCACCAGAAACCAGGCCCCTGTCTTTTGGATGGCCCGGATCACGCGGCGGCTGTTCTTCGTGTCCTGTGGAAAGTAAAAGGGCAGGGCTGTCTCCGGCCATACCACCAGATCGGAGTTCCCGCCAGCCGCCAGGGACAGGTTCACATATCTCGAAACGGTCTCCTCGACAAAGGTTTTGTCCCACTTTAGTCCCTGTTCGATATTGCCCTGGACCACGGTGACCGATGCGGTCGCCGGATGATCCCCGGCCACGGGCCCTCCGGCTTTCACCATCCCGTAGCCCAGAGAAGCGGCCACGAGCACGGCTACCGCGCCGATCGGCACGCCCACGTGTTTTTTGTCCGGAACCACGTTGCCCCAGCGTCTGCCGGCAAGCGTCAGCACCACCAGGAATATGGCGGAATTGGCAGCCACCAGGAGCCCGGTAACTCCGTACACGCCGGCCAGGTCGGCGATCTGGATCACCGAAAGCCGCTGGTACTGGGAATATCCAACGAATTCCCAGGGAAACCCGGACAGAAGGTAAGTGCGCGCGTAATCCCCCGCAACCCACAGGACGGGAAAGGCTACCGCCACCCATCCCGGACGGGACACCGCCGAGCGCAGCACGCCCGCGGCAATTGCCGGATAAAGGCTCATGTACAGGGTCAGCATGGCCAGGGCCGGGACGGATATGTAAACCGGCAGGTAGCCGTAGACGCGCACCACTCCCTCGATCCAGTACAGGAGGGAGGCGTTGTGGAAGATTCCGAAAACAAGGCCCAGCCAAAAGGCGGTTTTTGGGGGCGCCTTTCGCACGGCCCATAAAAGAGGGACCAGCGCCACCCATGCCAGCGGATCCAGGCCCACCTTGGGGAAGGCCGCGGTCAGAAGCAGCCCGGAGGCCGCCACCAGCGCAGTCTCCCCGGGGTGGTCCCTGAAGAGGGAAAAGGGGCTGGTCATGCGCACGAACATCCTCCGGGAGCGAATGGGAAAAAGGCACGGTTGCGGCGAGGCCGGGTTTTCGGGTATGCTGGCCAACGGGCCGGCAAGGCTCCGGCGCTTACCAGAACCCGAACCCGCGAGGGCCATACATGGTACAGGAAACCGAAAGCTACATCATGCCCACCAGCGTCCTTGACAGCGACCATCCCGAAGTCTCGGGATTTGTCCGGCGCATATGCCGGGGCGCCGCGGACCAGACGGACATGGCGCAGAGGCTGTTTGTCGCCGTGTCCGACGACATCGCCTACAACCCGTACAGCCCGTTTTACAAACCCGGGCATTACAGGGCCAGCAACGTGCTGGAAAGGGGCCAGGGTTACTGCGTCCAGAAGGCCTGCCTGTTGTGCGCCGTGTTTCGCGCCGCCGGTATCCCGTCCAGGCTGGGCTTCGCCACGATCCGCAACAACGCGGCGCCTCGAGAAATCGTGGACGCCATGGGCACGGACCTTTTCGTCTACCACGGCTATGTCGAAGCCTTTGTCCAGGGCCGATGGGTCAAGGCCACGCCCGCCTTCGACAAGTCCGTATGCGATCGGTTCGACATCGACCAGCTTGTTTTCGACGGGGTTGCCGACGCCGTCTTTCCCGGAACGAACCGGTCCGGATCGCCGTTCGTCGACTACGTCGAATACTACGGCACCTGGGCGGACCTGCCCCTTGACGAGCTTTTGGCCAAGTGGCGGGAAGTTTACGGGGAAAAACGGATCAGTGAATGGATTGACGCCTTTGAGTCGGGAATGGCCGACGGGTGGAAGCCTTAGACTCAAAGCCGTTTCCCGGATTGTCCACCGGCATTCGCCCCTGCCGGACACGGGCCTTCAACCGGTGCGCACCAGTCCCGCGTTGTTCAGCAGGTTGGCCACGAGGTCGTCCATGGCCCCGGAAAAGGTGTCCTTCACCAGGGCGCCCACTCCTGCATTGCCGTTGCCTGTGACCGTGCCCCGCCAAACCTCGGGACCGTCGTTTCCGCGTGTCAAAGCCAGTTCCATGGTTAGAGCGGCCTTGAGCATGCACCGCGAGAATCCCATCATCACGGCGTACTCCAGACTCAGGAGCCTGCCGCTCAATACGAGGTCGGCCTTACCGGTGCCGCATCCTGCCGCGGCAAGTCCGGACCCCAGGGCGTCCTGGCAAATCCGGGCCACCGGCCGTTCACACACGTAAGCTCCCTCGGGCAGGCCTCCACCCAGCTTGAGCTTGGGCATGACCAGCCTGGGATTGACTCCCCGGGCGTCCTCTATGGCGCCCACGGAAATGGATTGGCCGCCGCACCTGGGCAAGGGCCTCGCCCGTCCCGGCGTATAGTCGAGTGCAATGGTTTCAGTGGACATGGTGCTCCCTCGGTCCTGGGTGAACATCCCGCAGCAGCGCGGGCGAACAAAGCGCGCACCTTACCATGGCCGGACCCGGAGGGCAAGCACAGTCTTACACGAGACATCCGACGGGAGTCCGAAGTAGGCCCATGTATCACGACCGCACCCCTTCAACGATCGTGCGTGCTGACCTCGCACCGGCCGGGAATCGCCGGAAACGGCCAGCTTCGCTGTTTCCGGCGGGGAGGGTGAAGTCCGCCGGTCCCCGGATCGGCACACTGATTGGGACGGCCAATGGGAAAAGCAGGTCTCCGGCAGCCTGTTCAAACAACGATGGCATGCAGGACGCCCGCGCTCACAAACGCACGGCAAACATCGACGTCGCCGTGCGTCCGTGGACGGGGCGCAACTCCGCGGATCGCGTCTTCGAACAGCCTTCTAGACCAACGTGACCTGATCAGCCCTGTAGCCCTTGTCGCCCTGAACCACGTTGAATTCGACCCGTTGCCCCTCGGACAGGGTCTTGAATCCGTCCGCCATGATGGCGCTGAAGTGGACGAAAACGTCCCCGCCGTTGTCCCTCTCGATGAACCCGAATCCCTTGGACTCGTTAAACCATTTCACGGTTCCGGTTTCACGCTCAGCCATCTTGCTCCTCCTAGTGCTGCTGTACAAAAAAGCGACGAAACCCGTAAAGGGCCCTCTGTCCGGCCGCATCGGCCGGTTCGGGTCCATCGGGAATCGCCTGCCACGGCCGGGAAGTCCGCACCAATGCGGAATCCCCGACGAAAAAACGTCCAGGGTTGATATTCGCCCCGACATCAGAGTAGAGCGGATGATTCGACTTTGGAAAGACTGGGGAAATCGACAAGCTCAACACCGCATCCTGGTCTGAATAAGAGGGGAAATCTCCCGGCTTGTGCACAACTGGTGTAATGCCAGGGATGGGCCCGGGGGTGTCAGTCCCGGTCCGGGCTCTTCCGCACCGGAAAAAAGGGGCGCCCGGTGTCAACCAACGGCGCGGGCGCCCCTGTTCTTCATCCGGCATTCGGAAGACACGCCAGGTCTTCCGTGATCATAGCAGCCTGTTGAAAAACGCGATCTGCGGCGTTGCGCTTCATTTCTCGTCA
>JBKHBM010000025.1:0-46283 GCA_046542385.1 Desulfatibacillaceae bacterium
CCGCATCGACGGGAAATGAAGCGCAACGCCGCAGATCGCGTTTTTCAACAGGCTGCTATGCCGAGGATGGATGCACGCCGCGCGGCGTTGTTGCTCCTTGCCGCTGCCGTGTTCCTCGTGGCTCCGGCCTGCCAGAAGGAGGAAGGCGGCGGCCAACAGGGCCGGGGCGGGGAACGGCCTCCCACGCGGGTGGTCCTGGCCGAGGCGCGCACGGAGAGGGTCGTGGATTCCATCACCCTGGTGGGCACCCTGACCCAGACCGAGATGGTGGAGATTTCCAGTGAGACTCCCGGCACCATACATAAGATATGGTTCGAAGAGGGGGAGCGGGTCGAAAGAAATCAGAAGCTGTTCGTGCTGGAACGGAAAAAGTTCGAAGCCCGTCTGGAACAGGCCAAAGCCGACCTGGAACTCGCGCGGGCCAATCTGGCGAGGTCCCGCCAGCTGGCCAGTGGCAACACGATTTCCCAGCAGAAACTGGACGAGGCCGAGGCCGCGTTCACCCGCCTGAAGAGCCTCGTGGAATTGCGCAAGGAAGAGTTGGACGACACCGTCATCACCGCGCCCTTTGCCGGCACCATGGGCCGGCGCCTCGTGAGTCGGGGCCAGTACATCAACGTGGGACGGAAACTAACCACGTTGGTGTGCCTGGACCCCATATACGTGGACGTGAACGTGCCGGAAAGGTACGTGCGGCGCCTGTCCGAGGGGCAGGTCATCGAGTTCACCGTGGACGCCTATCCCGAAGAATCCTATACGGCGACCGTGGTGTTCACATCTCCGCAGTTGGACGAGGTCACGCGCACCCTGCTGGTGCGATCCGAGCTGGACAACCCCGAAGGCAGCCTGAAACCCGGCATGTTCGCCACCATCGAACTGGTCCTGGCGGTCCGGGAGAACTCCCTGGTGGTCCCGGAAACCGCCGTCATGCTGCAGGGCGACCAACACCGGGTGGCGAAGGTCGGCGAGGACATGACCGTGAGCTTCGTCCCCGTGGAAACCGGCCTGCTGCTCAAGGGGAAGGCAGAGATCGTACAGGGCCTGGCTCCCGGCGACGTGGTCATATCCGAAGGCCACCAGAAGGTGGGTCCGGACAGCAAAGTGACCGACCCGGACTGGAAAGAGGACGACGCCACCGGAACGGAGCAGGCAGGCCCCGGGGACGAAAAAGCAGGGCAGGAGGCACCCAAGCCCACGGCGGCCGCGGAACCCTCTCCGGCGACTCCGGGAGAGGCGGAGGGTTCCGGCGAACCGAACAGCGAGCCGGACCCGGCGAACGAAATGCCCGCACAGGAAGGCGGGGCCGCCTGACAGTCCGCGATACCCCGGCTCTTTTGTGAACCAGTTGAAAAAGGCAGCATGAGCAAGACGTGAATTTATCCGAGACATCGATACGCCGCCCCGTTCTTGCCACCATGATGGCGGCGGCGCTGGTCCTGTTCGGAATCATCGGCCTGGCCCGCCTCCCCGTGCGTGAGCTTCCCGACGTGGATCCCCCCGTCGTCAACGTGACCACCGTGTATCCCGGTGCTGCGGCCGAGGTGGTGGAAACCGAGGTCACCGAGCCCCTGGAGGAGTCCATCAACTCCATCGAGGGCATCAAAATCATCGATTCCGAATCCCGGGAACAGGTCTCCTCCATCTCCGTGGAGTTCTCCCTCTCCCGCGACATCGACATCGCCGCCCAGGATGTACGCGACCGCGTGGCCCGCGTACGCGGCAGGCTGCCCGACGACACCGAGGAACCCGTCATCGCCAAGCAGAGCTCGGACGCCAACCCGTTCCTCTGGATCGCGCTGTTCTCGGACCGGTACAGCACCCAGGAAATGACCACCATTGCCGAGAACATCATGAAGGATCCCCTGCAGACGGTGTCCGGCGTATCCTCCGTCTTCATCGGCGGAAGCAAACGGTGGGCCATGCGCCTGTGGCTGGACCCGGCCAAAATGACGGCCCACGGAGTGACCGTCCTGGACGTCGAACGAGCCCTTCGCAGCCAGAACCTGGAGTTGCCCAGCGGCCGCGTGGAGAACGTGGACCGGCTCATGACCATACAGACCCTGGGCGAGTTGAAGGACGTGGAGGAGTTCAATCGCCTGGTGATCCGGGAGGACGGAGACAAGCTGACCCGGCTGGCGGACATCGGCTACGCCGAGCATGGGGTGGAAAGCTACGACGGAGCGGCGCGGTACAACGGCAAGCCCGCCGTGGGCCTGGGCGTGGTGCGCCAGAGCAAGGCCAACACCATTGAGGTGGCGGACGGCATCATGGCGGAACTGGAACGGCTCAAGCCCTATTTGCCGGAGGGCATCGACCTGTTCATGGCCTATGACGAGTCCACCTACATCAGGAAGTCCATCCGCGAAGTGTGGAACACGCTGGGCATCGCCTTTGTCCTGGTTGTCCTCACCGTGTTCATGTTTCTCCAGAGCATCCGCACGACCTTTATCCCATGCATCACCATCCCTGCCGCCATCACGGCGACCTTTGGCCTCTTGTACCTCATGGGGTTCACCATCAACATCATCACCATGATGGCGCTGGTGCTCACCATCGGCGTGGTGGTGGACGACTCCATCGTGGTGCTGGAAAACATCTACCGACACATCGAGGAGGGCGAAGACCCCATGTCCGCGGCCATCAACGGCATGCGGGAAATCATCTTCGCGGTCATCGCCACCACCGTGTCCCTGGCCGTGGTGTTTCTGCCCATGGCCCTGCAGACCAGCCTCACGGGCAGGATCTTCATCGAGTTCGCCTACACCATGGCGGGTTCGGTGGTCGTCTCCTCGTTCATCGCCCTGACCTTTACCCCCGCGCTGGCGGCGAGGTTGCTCAGGGCCAGGGGCGACAAACAGAGGCTGGGCCTGTTCGGCCTGTTCGAGCGGGTGCTGAGCTGGGTGACGCGAGTGTACGGCGCCCTCTTGGGCTGGTTTCTGCGCCATCGATGGGTCGCCGTTGTCATCGCCATTGTCGTGGTTAGTGGCGCGGCGTGGTTTTTCGACAACCTGGAACAGGAGTTCATGCCCAACGAGGACAAGGGCCGGCTTTTGTGCATCGCCTTCACCCCGGAGGGTTCCACCTCCCAGTATACCCTGCGAATGGTCAAGAAGATGGAGAACATCGTCTCGGACGTTCCCGAGACGGCGGGCTTCTTCTCGGCGGTGGCCCTGGCCCGTGAGGGTCCTGGCCGGACCAACCAGGGATTCATGTTCGTGCGGTTCGAGGAGGACAGGCAACGCAGGGTCCAGGACATCCTGGAAGGCCCCAGGGGCCTGGGAGCCAGATTCTTCTCCGAGGTGGAGGGCGCCATCGCCATACCGATCCTGCCCAAGGCCATCGGCGGCGGCATGGGCCAGTCGTTCCAGCTGGTCATCAAGCACCCGGACATGCGCAGGCTGGACACCTATGCCCAGGAGTTGACCAACCGGCTGCGGGGCGAGGGGTATCTCCAGAATTTGCGCACCAACTTCAAACTCAACAAGCCCGAAGTCCGCCTCACCATCGACCGGGACCGGGCCGGCACGCTGGGCGTGTCCGTTTCCGAGATTTCCAGGACGCTGCAAATCCTGTTCGGCGGCCAGGACATCACCAGCGTGAAGCGGGAGGGCAAGGAATACGAGGTCATGGTCCAGTTGGAACCCGGGGCCAGGCTTCTGCCCGACCACATCCTGAACCAGTACGTGCGGGGACAGACCGGGCGGCTGGTGCAGCTGGGCAACGTGGTCAGACTGGAAAAGGGCGGCAGCCCCAATGCGGTTTTCCGATACAACCGCCTGCGGTCGGCCACCATCGAGGCGACCCCCGCCGACATTCCCCTTGGCACGGCCATGGCCAGGGTCGAGCGGATCCTGGAGAAGTCCATGCCGGACGGGTTCAGGTACGAGTGGGCCGGGGAAGCGCGGGATCTGCGCCAGACGGGTAACGAGATCTACCTTGTCATCGCCATCGCCCTAATCGTGGTGTACATGGCCCTGGCGGCACAGTTCGAGAGCTTCCTCCACCCCCTGGTGGTCATGGTGGCCATTCCCCTGGCCTCGATCGGCGCGTTCGGCACCCTGTACCTGCTCAACAGGGTCAACGATCTGGGTACGTCCCTGTACGAATGGACCCACTATGCGCCCGAAGCGCCGGAATGGGCCCATACGGCAAGCGAAATCGTGCCGCGCCTGCCCTCCATGAACATCAACATCTTCAGCCAGATAGGACTGCTGCTGCTGGTGGCCCTGGTGACCAAGAACGCGATCCTCCTCGTGGAGTTCGCCAACCAGCAGATGAAAAAGGGCAAGGGCGCGGTGGAAGCCATGAAGCAGGCCGGGCTGATACGTCTCAGGCCCATCCTGATGACCAGTTTCTCCACCATCATGGGCATCATGCCCATCGCCATCGGCTTCGGCGTGGGCGCGGAAAGCCGCAGGCCCCTGGGCGTTGTGGCCGTGGGCGGCATGGTCACCGCCACCTTCTTCACCCTGCTCATTGTTCCGGTCTTCTACGTCTTTTTGACCCGGAAGTCCCGCGCCTCGAAAGATAGGGAGATGGCCGCGGCGGACTCCGGGCCGAACGAATCCGGGGCGTGACACCCGCTTTTTCCGGGACGGGTCGTGCGGTCAGCGGGCGAGGCTCCCCGACAACGCCGGAGAATGGCTTTTCTGCCACCGGACCACCAATCCGCCCGACTCGGCACCGGTCGCGTGCCCGCCTACGGTCGAAGGGAGGATTTCCGGGCGATCTCCGGCGCCCCGGGTCCGTTCGTTTTTACACCGAACAATCCGGCGCGCCATGAGCCTCTCTCATAACCGGCCGAATGCCTTGCTAAATCCGATTTTCCTACCACCGCAGCGGATTTTGCGCCCGGGTCAATAAATCGCGCAACCCTTGACAAAGCTGCTATTGCCTGTTTTTTCTGTGTTTCTCTCGTCAGTCCCGAACAGGGCGCTCCGGCGTTTGCCGAACCGGACGGGAAATGGCCCCCAAAACACAAATGTCCCCGAAACATACATCCCCCGGGTTTCGGATGTGGAGGAGAAACGATGGCTGGCAAGAAGTGGGTATACCTGTTCAAGGAAGTCAATGAAGCGGAAAAATACTGCGGTGGAGACTGGGAGACGGTGCGTGGTCTTTTGGGCGGCAAGGGCGCCAACCTCGCGGACATGACCCGGCTGGACATCCCGGTGCCCCCGGGCTTCACCGTCACCACCGAGGCCTGCATCGCCTTTCTGGAAGCCGGCGGCGCCATGCCCGACGGAATGTGGGAGCAGGAGTTGGAATGCCTGAAGCAGGTGGAGGAGGACGCGGGCAAGAATTTCGGCGATCCCAATGACCCCCTTCTGGTTTCCTGCCGCTCCGGCGCCAAGTTCTCCATGCCCGGCATGATGGACACCGTGTTGAACATCGGCCTGAACGACGAAACGGCCAAGGGCATGGTCAAGCTCACCAACGACGAACGTTTCGTATACGACTCTTACCGCCGGCTCATCCAGATGTTCGGCAACGTGGTCATGGGCATTCCCGACGAGGTGTTCGAGGAGGAGATCGAGCGGGCCCGGTTCAAGGCCAGGGTGGAGAACGACGCGGAATTGTCCGCCGACGTGTGGAAGGAGATGGTGAAGAAGTTCAAGGTCATCTTCCGCCGCCGCACGGCCCGGGATTTCCCCGAGGACCCCTACGAGCAGTTGCGCCTGGGCACGGAAGCCGTGTTCAAGAGCTGGAACGGCAAGCGCGCCGTGGACTACCGCGAGGC
The DNA here is from genome assembly GCA_046542385.1 of Desulfatibacillaceae bacterium. Taxonomy (GTDB): domain Bacteria; phylum Desulfobacterota; class Desulfobacteria; order Desulfobacterales; family Desulfatibacillaceae; genus JBKHBM01. The sequence goes on from JBKHBM010000025.1 coordinate 5,741, forward strand.
GGCGGGCATCGACCACAACCTGGGCACGGCCGTGTCCATCGTGACCATGGTCTTCGGCAACATGGGCGACGACTGCGCCACGGGCGTTGCCATGACCCGCAACGGCAACACGGGCGAAAACGAGGTGGAGGGCGATTACCTGATAAACGCCCAGGGCGAGGATGTGGTCGCCGGAACCCGCATGACCAAGGACATCTCCAACCTCAAGCGGGAGATGCCCAAGGCCTACGGCGAGCTCATGGACATCGCGCAGAAGCTGGAAAGGCATTACCGCGAGATGCAGGACATGGAGTTCACCATTGAGCGGGGCAAGCTGTGGATGCTTCAGACGCGCGACGGCAAGCGCACGGCCCAGGCCGCGGTGCGCATCGCCGTGGACATGGTCGAGGACGGCCTGATTACCCAGGAAGAGGCCGTCTGGAGGGTCACCCCGGCCCAGGTGGACTTCTTCCTCCATCCCCAGTTCGACAGGCAGGCCCGCCGCGACGCACGCGGTAACGGCACCCTGGTGGCCACGGGCCTCAACGTGTCTCCGGGCGCCGCCGTGGGCCGCGTGGCCCTGGACGCGGACCTGGCCCAGATGTGGGCCAAGCAGGAGCACAAGCGCACCATCATGGTGCGGCAGGAAACCCGTCCTGACGACGTCCACGGCATGCTGGCCGCGGACGGCATCCTCACGACCCGGGGAGGCAGGACCAGCCACGCGGCCCTGGTGGCCCGGCAGTTCGGCAAGCCCGCCGTCGTCGGCGTTTCCTCCATACAGATCGACATGGGCAAGCGCCGCATGATCGTGGGCGACACCGTGATCCACGAGGGCGATTACGTCTCCATCGACGGCAACACCGGCGAGGTGTTCGTGGGCGAGCTACCCACCACGCCGCCGGACATCGAGGATCCCTGGCTCATGAAGCTGCTCAAGTGGTCCGACGAATTCCGGACCCTGGGCGTGTGGACCAACGCGGACACCCCGGAGGACGCTCAACGGGCCCTGGACTACGGAGCGGAAGGCATCGGCCTGTGCCGTACGGAGCACATGTTCCTCAAGGCGGAGCGGCTCAAGTTCGTGCAGAAGATGATCATGACCGACCTGCCCGTGGAACGCCAAGAGGCACTGGACGCGCTGTTGCCCTTCCAGAAGGACGACTTCTACGCCCTGTTCAGGGTCATGGACAAAAAGACCGTGATCATCCGTCTTCTGGACCCGCCGCTTCACGAGTTTTTGCCCAACCATATCGATCTCATGCACGAATTGTCCGACCTCAAGATACGCATCCAGCACGCCCGGGACCTTTCCGAGATCAACGACCTGCTCGAACAGGTCCGCCGCAAGGAGGCCATCCTGAAGCGGGTGGAAAGCCTGCTGGAAACCAATCCCATGCTGGGCCTTCGCGGCGTGCGCCTGGGAATGCAGTATCCCGAGGTCACCGTAATGCAGGTCAAGGCCATCTTCGAAGCCGCGTGCGAAGTGGCCGCGGAAGGCGTCACCGTCCAGCCGGAGATCATGATCCCCCTCACCTGCCACGAGAATGAGATCAAGTTCCAGCGCGAAATCCTGGAGACCGAGGCCAAAAAGGTCATGGAACGCCGGGGCATGGACATCAATTACAAGTTCGGCACCATGATCGAACTGCCCCGCGCCGCCATCACCGCCGGCGACATCGCCAAGCACGCCGCGTTCTTCTCCTTCGGCACCAACGACCTCACCCAGACCACGTTCGGCATCAGCCGGGACGACGCGGAAGCCGCCTTCCTCATCGAGTACATGGAAACCGGCATCCTGCCGTTCAACCCGTTCGACACCCTGGACCAGGAAGGCGTGGGAGAGTTGATGAGATGGGCCGTTACCAGGGGCCGGGAAACCCGCCCGGACCTGGAGTGCGGCATCTGCGGCGAACACGGCGGCGATCCCGCCACGGTGCAGTTCTGCCACAACCTCGGACTCAACTACGTGTCCTGCTCGCCTTTCCGGGTGCCCATCGCCCGGATCGCAGCGGCCCACGCCTCCCTCAGGGACAAATGGACCCGCAAGGAAGAGTAGAATACGAGGGCGGGATTCCGCATGACAGGCCGTTGAAAAACCCGGACTTGCAGCCTGCTCATGAACGATGAGATGCAAGGCGCGCGAATTCCGGGGAGGTTGGCGTACCTGGCGTACGCCGCACCGACGAACAATGAAGCCAAACTCAGCGGGTCGCGTTTTTCAACAGGCTATCATGTGACAAAAAGCGGACGGCATGGTAAATACAGGGGGCGGCCTCACGGTCGCCCTCTCTTTTTGATACTGAATGCATGAGCGGATTCTGGTTGAAACCGCGTGGAGGGCCCCCCATGAAAGTCGAACGGAATGCGCCGTGCCCCTGCGGCAGCGGCAAAAAATACAAGAAGTGCTGTCTTGTGAAGGAACAGGACCTGCGCAAGGCCGAGGAACGCCTGGAGGAAGAGCATCACCAGCTTGTCGCTGACGTGCTCAGGGCGGCCACCGCGGACATCGACCCCATGATCATGTCCGACGCCTGGGACGAATTCTGGGGAGGGGAGGCCGAAGAGCCCCTGGAAACCAGCATGTACGCCAGGGTCTTCCTGGACTGGGCTGTCTTTCACCATATTCCCGACGCCTTTTATGAAAACCCGCCCCAGCAGGGGAGTCCGGACACCCTGGGCCAGTGGTACCTGAAAACCCATGGTTCCGCCATGGATCCATTCCGCAAATCCCTCCTGGAAGCCGGACTCGTGGAGCCCGTTTCCCTGCACCGCGTGGAAAAGGTGTACGAGGGCATGGGGGTATTGATACGGGACCTGATTCTCGACAAGGAGACCTACGTGACCACCCGGCTTGGTGCCGAGGCACTGCATCCCGGGCAGTTGGTGGCGACGTCCACGCTGGACGTCGACGGCATGGTGATCTTCAAGGGCGTGTTTCCCGCCGCCATCCATGCGGAGGGGGCCGATCGGGTGCTGTCCATGTACAGGCCCTATTTCGAGGACATCTCACCTGAAATGGCCGAAAAGCGGCTTAGGACCATGGCTACCGATCTGTACCGGTTCATGATGGAATTCAATTCGGAAGACTATTACTCACCGGACTCCGGTGTGGAGATAGAGGAGGACGACGACCATATGGAAGCCGTGATGCTCACATCGACGTATCTTTTCGATCCCGCGGACAAGGACGCGGTCATGGACGGCCTGGGCCAGGTGTCCGACCTTGTGGGAAACGAAGCCATGAGCGATTCGGAGCAGCAGGGGGAACCGAATTTCATCTGGGTCGAGGACTCCGACGATCCGGACGATCCGGACAAGGTGCAGGGATTCGTCTCCGTGTTGCCGGACCGCCTGGAAACGGAAACCCTGTACGATGACCTGGACGGGGAACTGCGCAGCCTGATCGAGCGATCCCTGGGCGATCTGGTGGAGTACCAGAACACGAAGCGGGAAAACCTGGACGACATTGTCGAGGAGATGGGGGACATCGACGAGGACGAATTCGACTCGCCCGATGATTTGCGGAAGCTGTCCTTCCTGGGGTGGGCGGACGAGAAGAACGAGGACCTTGGCGGACTCACCCCCAGGCAGGCGGCCAAACAACCGGAATACCGGGAAAAGGTGGCGTCGCTGGTCGACCACCTGGAAAGCACCCTGTCCGGGTTGGACGGGATGCCCGGGGACCTGGACTTTTTGCGCAGGGAGTTGGGATTGAAGGAATAAGCAGTTTGCGGAGGGACCAAGGATCCAGGCGCCTACCCGCGCCGCCCCTGCCGGAACATCCGCAAAAAGAGAGGACGCGGCCTCATGGCTACGGGGTGTTGCTCACTCCTCCCCCTGCCCCTGTTTCTTCTCCCACAGCCTTTCCCGGAAAATCACGTAGCAAAGCAGCTCGTCCATGGAAAAGACGAGGTGCGGTGAGAGCAGGTACGGCACCGCGTCCAGCGCCTCTTTGGGAAAATTCTCCTCCGGGTGCCTGCCCTCCACCGTGAAGTGTTCGTAGAACTCCTGCTGGTCCAGGATGTCCCTGGGAAAGAAATGGGCGCAGAACCTTTTTTCCATGTCGTTGTACAGCAGGGGCACGTTCAAGAACGCCTCGTACTGGCACTCACTGCACACGAACCGGTTGAGTTTGGCCTGGAACAGTTTGTCCCGCAGTTCCGGGTTCGTTGTCACATTGATCGAGTCCCAGTACTCCACCTTCTGCCGGCTCTTGCATTCCGGGCACTCGATTTCCGTAGAATTCGTCACCGACATTCCACACTTCCTTTCGGGCTTTCCTTCAACAATCCAGTTCCACGTCGGATTTGGGCGTGGCCACGCAGGGCAGGACCATGCCGGCGTCCTCGTCCTCGGGCATGAGCCCCTCCGTGGTCTCCTGGTCCACTTCGCCGGACACCAGTTTTGCCTTGCACGAGCCGCAAAAACCCTGCTGGCACTCGCTGGGTATGTTCACCCCTTTGTCATAGGCGAGCTGCAAAAGGCTGCCTGCGTTGTCGTACCACTCCGCCGTCCTGTCCGAGGCCTTGAACGTAACCTTGTAAGACATGTCCTCCGTCTCTCCCTTTTTCAGCGGTTCCGGGCGGCCCTGTTTTCATCACGCATGCCGGCAAACCACGGGCAACCGGGCGAGCGCCTGCCCGCTACCAGGTGCAGGCATCGGGCTCCCGGTCGCACACGGCCAGAAACTCCCTTTCGGGCGAACCCACGTACACCTGCCTGGGCCTGTACAGCCTCCGGTTCGGGTCGTCGTGGTCCTCCTTCCACTGGGCGATCCAGCCCGGCATGCGGCCTATGGCGAACATTACCGGGAACATGTTGGTGGGGATGCGCAGTGCGCGCAGGACGATGCCCGAGTAGAAGTCGACATTGGGATAGAGGTTGTGGCTGATGAAGTAGTCATCCTTGACGGCCACCTGCTCCAGTTCCCTGGCGATGTCCAGCAGCGGATCGGTGACGTTCAACTCCTCGAGCAGCTTCCCGCACTTGGCCTGGATGATCCTGGCGCGCGGGTCATAGGTCTTGTACACCCTGTGCCCGAATCCCATGAGCCGGAAGGGATCGTTCTTGTCCCTGGCCTTTTCCACGAACGGTTTCACGTCCCCCCCATTGTCCCGGATCTCTTCCAGCATCTCGATCACCGCCTGGTTGGCCCCTCCATGCAGCGGACCCCACAGCGCGGCGATTCCCGCGCTGATGGCGGCGTACACGTTCACGCGGCCGGAACCCACCAGCCGCACCGCCGAGGTGGAGCAGTTCTGCTCATGGTCGCCATGGAGGATCCAGAAGGTATCCAGCGCATCGATCTCCGCCTGTGTCGGCTCGTAGGGCAGCACCGGGCTGTCATGCATCATGTACAAAAAGTTGGCGCAGTAATCCAGGTCGTGACGGGGGTACACGACCTTGTGGCCCCGGGATATCTTGTAGGACATGGCCGCCATGGTCCGCACCTTGGAGATGAGGCGAGTCAGGGTGATGTTGATTTCCTCTTCCTCGGAGCGGGCCCGCAGCTCCGGGTAGTAGCTGCGCAAGGCGTTGACCATGGAGGACAGGATGCCCATGGGATGGGACCGGGGAGGGAAGTTGCCGAAGAATACCCGCATGTCCTCATGGACCAGTGAGTGCTCCCGGATGAGTTCATTGAACCGGCCCAGTTGGCCTGCCGTGGGCAGGGTCCCGTTGATGAGGAGAAAAGCCACCTCCACGAAGGAGGCCTTTTCCGCCAACTGGTCGATGGGAAAGCCCCGGTAACGCAGAATGCCCTTTTCGCCGTCCATGAACGTGATGGCGCTTTTGCAGGACCCGGTGTTGGCGAAGCCCGGGTCAAGGGTGATGAGCCCCGTCTCCTTCCTCAGCCTGGTGATGTCGATGGCCTGCTCGCCCTCGGTGCCCGTGACCAGGGGAAGCTCGATTTCCTTACCGTCGTATACGAGTTTCACGGTCTCTGCCATGGCGCGCTCCTCATTGAATTCATGCCGTCGGGGGATTCGGTACGATGCTCCCAAAAATACGCGAAAGAGTACCATAGGCGGTTGGGCAAAACAACCGGAAGACGGCGCACGGATTCGGGGCGAGTGCACAGGGATCGGCCTGTCCGCCGCGGCATTGTACCGCGGCGGCGCCCACCCGGCGCATGCGGCCACTTCCCTGGCGAAAACCCGTCAACCCGTCCCGTCGAATGAAACGGGATTCCAGTATGAAACGTGTGGAAAGCCGGTTCAGCGGGGATTCTCATGGGTTTACCGGCGTCTTCGTCACCGGTTTGGGCCGGAGCCGGGCGAGAGGAACGGCGGAATTGAAAAAACGGGGTAAATCTCGTCGCCAGAGCCCAACGGACCCTGTAGGCTAACAGCCTGTTGAAAAACGCGATCTGCGGCGTTGCGCTTCATTTCTCGTCAGTGCGGCGTACCATAAGTACGCCTTGTTCCTCGAAATTCGTGCGCCTTGCATCTCATCGTTTTTGAACAGGCTGTAAATCCCTAGTTTTTCAACGGGCTGCTAAGGGCTTTGGCCCGCGTCATCGAAGGCAGCGTCTGCGGAATCCCGGGAAGACGACGGCGGATCGAAGCCCGGGATTTTTTCGGGTTGGCCCGGGACCGACGGGGCTGGCATGTTATCGTTTGACGCCCTCGGTGCTGTCGTCGCACGGTTCGTCCTCGTCCTGGAACCTGTACTGTTCCCCCGTGGGCTTTTTCAGGCACACTTCCTGGTCCTGCTTCATGCGCTGTCCGCAGCATTCCGGCGTGGCCCGCTGTTCATCCAGATCCACGGTGGAGCCGCAGATTTCACAAACATACGTGATTTTGTTGTCAGACATGATGCCTCCTTGAATTCCGGGACAGCCGGCCCGGAACTCCCTATTCGCCAGTGGCCTTTTTTCGTGCAAAGGCGGCGGCTTCCAGTCCGGCCACGCAACCCTCACCCACGGCCTTGGCCATCTGCCAGGGCGGGCCGGTGATGTCGCCGGCTGCGTAGATTCCCGGAACGTTGGTTTCCATTTTCCGATTGACTTCGACGTACTTGGCGTTTTCCGCGTCCAGCATGACTCCCAGCACGGTAGCCAGTTCCATGGCCCCCTTTGCGCCGAGTTCCACGAACAGGCCCTTGACCTCGATGGTTTCATCGTTGTCCAGGACCACCGCCTCGACCTCGTTCATGCCCTTGACGGCGGCGGGCCATCGCCCCTCGTGCAGGATGATGTCGCTATCCTTGATATGCGCCGCGAGAACGTCGGAAACCTCGGGTTTTTGGTAGACAAGATGGACCTTGTTTGCGATCATCATCATGGTAAGGGCGCCTGAAAAGGCGGCGCTGCCGTTGCCCGCGACCACCACGTCCTGATTTCGAAAGAACATGCCGTCACAGTCCACGCAATAACTCACGCCCTTGCCCACGAAATCCTTTTCGCCCGGGACTCCCAGCCTGTTGCGGGATATGCCCATGGCGAGCACGATCGCCTTGCCTGCCAGGCTGGCTCCGGATTCCAGTTTGGCGACAAAGACATCACCGTCCTGTCTCAGTTCCAGGATGTCCTCGGAATGGACCTCCGTGCCGAACTTCTCGGCCTTGGCTCGGCCCATGGCAAGCATTTCCCCGCCTTCCACCACCGAGTCCATGCAACAGTAGTTCTCCACGTGGGCGCGGCTCAGCGAGCTCTTGTCCAGTCTGCCCGCCAGTGCGACCCTGGCCTTGGTGCGCGCGGCATGTATGGCGGCCTGCAGGCCCGCGGGTCCGCACCCCAGAATGACGACGTCGTATTGTCCGGTTTCCTGGCTCATGATCCTCTGCCCTGGTCTGCTGGTGTTCGCGCCTGTACCGGCGGAGTTTTTCGAGCGGGGTCATCAGGAGGCGGGATGGTTCCTCCCGTGTCCATGGGCAAGTGCTTCGGTTCGTGACAAGTGATTGACCCTCGTCCTCGAATCCGGCCCCCTTTCCGGATTGTCGGAATCCCGGGTCTTCTCCCCACCGCTTTGGCCTGACGGCCAGATTGATGCTTGTTCACTCACCGGGCACTGCCCATGGACCGGGAGAAATTCGGCTCGCCGGCAAATCCCCATGCTGGAAGGTTTCTCCCGACGCCATGGAAGCGTTCGCGGTACAGCGGAGTAGTTGATGACCGTGGTCCTCGAATCCGGCCCCCTTTCCGGATTGTCGGAATCCCGGGTCTTCTCCCCACCGCCTTGCCGTCTCCACCCCACGGGAGACTGGCAAAGTTTTTGTCTGACCGCCATCCGCCATGCTTCCATGGCGTGGAAGAAAGTGGATTCGCCTGGGCGAAAGCATTTAAAAAGGTTCCCCTGCTCCGGGTCGCGTTTGCGCCTTGGGAATTGTTGTTGACCGTCATCCTCGAATCCGGCCCCCTTTCCGGATTGTCGGAATCCCGAGTCTTCTCCCCACCGCCTTGCCATTCCCTACCCCACGAAGGAAAGGCAAAGTTTATGTCTCCCGTGGCGCGATACGTCCGCGAAGCAGGGGAAATCGGTACGCCTTGCTCCGGGCCCGGGACGGGCCCGGCGGCGAAAAAGGTTCCCCCCGCAGCGTGTCGGCGTGTACGCCTGGCCGGGAAGATTGATGACCGTCATCCTCGAATCCGGCCCCCTTTCCGGATTGTCGGAATCCCGAGTCTTCTCCCCACCGCCTTGCCATTCCCTACCCCACGAAGGAAAGGCAAAGTATTGACTCCCGGTGGCGTGATACCGCCACGCTGCGAGGGAAATCGTTCACGGGGCGGATATGTTGCCCCGATTCAGTCAGATCAACTGGTCTTCCACAGCCCGTGGATGTTGCAGTATTCCCTCACCGTCATGGAACCTTCGGGCACGCAGAAGGTGGCTTCGGGCTCCTGGCCCGCCTTGAGGAACTCCCGGTAAGCCTTGTCGCCGACAATGACCTCGATCCATTCGATGTGGTGTTCCTCTTCCATGGGATGCGGTACGCTGCCGATTTTGACCTTGACTCCGTGATCCGTCTTCTCGACCACCGGGACGTGCTTTTCCTGTCCCTTGTCCTCGGTCCTGGGCTTTTGCAGCACCATCGGCTTGTCACAGCAGACGAGTTCTCCCTGTCCACCGTGGACCATTTCAACGATATTTCCGCAAACTTCACATTTGTAGACTTCGAGCAGTTCCGTCATGAATTCGTCTCCTCCGCGTTTGTTGACCCGCTTCCTGAAAATCCGTCTGTCCGCAGCGAGTGATTGTTTCCCTGTCAACGTTGAGTCCGATACTATAGACAAAGATTTCGCAAACCAATGGGGTGAATACCGTATTTTCCCCTACCCGCGGTGCACGAGATATGGGTATTGCATACTCCAGCCATGGAAAAGGTTGGGCATTCATGGGACGGGCGCGATTTTCGCTCCGCTGAAAAATCATTAAATTTCAAACAATTACCTCCTAAGAACCCGTGGCGGTCGATTTCGGTCCCGAACCCTCTTCTGCGGACCACTTTTCCATTTGCTCCCCTTCGGCCTCGTGCCGGTTCAACAATTTCGCGTTGACCGCCACGATCACCGTGGACAGGGACATGATAAGCGCGCCGACAGCGGGTGGCAGCAGGAAGCGGAAAGGGGCGTACAGGATGCCGGCGGCCAGGGGAATGGCCACGATGTTGTATCCCGCGGCCCACCACAGGTTTTGCACGATCTTTTTATGGGTGGCGTGGGCCAGGTCCACGATGCTGACCATGTCCCGGGGATCGCTTCGCACCAGGACCACGTCCGCCGACTCCACGGCCACGTCCGTTCCAGCTCCGATGGCCACGCCCAGGTCCGCCTCCACCAGGGCGGGTGCGTCGTTGATGCCGTCACCAACCATGGCGACCATGTGGCCCCCGGACTTGACTTTTTTGATGGTGTCCGCCTTCTGGTCCGGCAGGACCTCCGCGTAGTATTCATCGAGGCCCAGCTCGCTGCTCACCCACCGGGCGACGGCCTCGCTGTCCCCGGTCAGCATCATCACCGACATGCCCATTTCCCTGAGCCGGGACACGGCTTCCCTGGACTCTTCCCGAATGATGTCGGCAAGGCCGATTGCGCCCAGGGGCCTGTCGTCCTCCAGCACGTAAACGATGGTCATACCCTTTTCCCGCAAACGCTCCAGCCCTTCGCTGTCCACCTCTATATGGTTCTGTTCGACGTACCCCGGGCTCACCACCTTTACATTCCGGCCGTCCACCTTCGCACCGGCGCCCTTGCCCGGGATGGCGGAAAAGTCCTTGGGTTGGCTCCACTGCACGTCGTCGTCCTCGGCCTTGTGGACGATTCCCGCGGCAATGGGGTGTTCGGACCGGCTTTCCACGCTCGCCGCGATCGCCAGAATGCCTTTTTCGTCCTCGTCGCCCAGGGAAACGATTTCGTGAACGCCGAACCTGCCTTCGGTCAGGGTGCCTGTCTTGTCGAACACCACGGCTGTCAGATTGCGTGCCCGTTCAAAAGAGGTGCGGTCCCGTATCAACAGGCCCTGTCTGGCCGAGAGGGTGGTGGACACGGCCACCACCAGGGGCACAGCCAGTCCCAGCGCATGAGGGCAGGTGATGACCATGACGGTCACCATGCGTTCCAGGGAAAACACGAATTCCCTTCCCGCCGCGAGCCATGCGGCCAGGGTGATGCCGCCGGCGGCCAGAGCTATCACGGTCAACCATTTTGCCGCCCTGTTGGCCGTGTCCTGGGCCTTGGAGCGGGATTTCTGGGCCTTTTCCACCATGTCCACCACCTGGGACAGGTAGGAATCCCTGCCGATCTTTTCCACCTCCACGGTGAGCGATGCCTCCCCATTCACGCTGCCCCCGATCACCTCGTCGCCCTCGCCTTTTTCCACGGGCTTGCTCTCGCCGGTGAGCATGGATTCGTTCACGCTGGTGCGGCCTTCCATTACGGAGCCGTCGGCAGGCACCTTCTCGCCCGGCTTGACCAGGATCCGGTCGCCCCGGACCAGATCCTTTACGGAAACCTCCTCGGTGCCGCCGCCGTCCTTAAACCGGTGCGCCTTGTCCGGCATAAGCCTGGCCAGTTCCTCCAACGCGCCGGAAGCGCCCATCACGGACTTCATCTCGAACCAGTGGCCGAGCAGCATGATGTCGATCAGGGTGGCCAGTTCCCAGTAGAACACCCGGCCGGGCAGGCCGAAAACCACTGCCGTGCTGTATATGTAGGCAACGGACACGGCCACGCCTATCAGCGTCATCATGCCCGGTTCCTTTTTGGACAGTTCGTCCCACAGTCCGGTGAGAAACGGCTTGCCCCCATAGATGAACACCACGGTGGCAAAAACGAACTGGATGTAGGAGTCTCCGGTGAAGTCCAGCGCCTCCCTGAGCCCCACCAACCCCTGTATCATGGGAGAAAGCGCCACGATGGGCACGGTGAGGACCAGGGAAATCCAGAACCTGCGGCGGAAATCCTCCACCATGTGAGCGTGGTGGCTCCGGTGGTCGCCTCCTTCTCCATGGCCATCGTGGCCCCCGGCTTCGTGACGGCCGCCGTGGGAATCCTGTCCGGCCTCCGCCTTGCCCTTGTCTTCACTCAAGTGGCCGTGCCGTTTTTCCTGGTCGTTCGACATTTCGTCCCTCCGCTCTGTCTGACGTTTTCCGTGAAGTGGTCAGCCATCGGGACCATTCCGGATCGCCGAATCCGGCCGTACGGATGCGCCGGATTACGCGAGTCTCGCGACGCCGCCCGAGCGGCTGGCCGTCCGGGTCCCGGAGTTTTGGGTAAAATCGTCCTTGATATGTCATCATGGAGGCTGGGAGAAGATCTTTCCATGGGGCGAACAGGGTATTTGCAGCACCCTGCCCGGGTATTCGAGCCGACGTGTGCGTGCAATCGGCAATGCTTTCCGCGGTGGCGAGGGCAGGTTCCGGTATGACGTACGCCTTCATGCCGTTTTCGGAAGCAGGCATGAGTTTTTTGGACGGTCGACCCGCACGGGGGGCTATGGCTTCCATATTTTTTTCCACGCCCGGGTCAAAAAACCCCGGTCGCGGCTTTGACAAGCAAGAGTAATTGGTTTAAGATATTCACTTCTGCCGAACGAACGTTCGGGCGGCAAAGCCTCTGACCGAAAAGGTTTCCACCGTTTCAAGGGGTGGAAAACCGGCGCGTCGAACCTCCATGGGCCGTATGCACCGGCGGTAGTGCCGCCGCCGGGTACTGGGAATACATCAATCAACAGGGAGAGTATGATGAGGACAAGCAAGACGGTGCTTTTCGCCGCGGTGCTGCTCGCGGCATGTCTGTGTCTTTCGACCGCCGGGAGCGTCGAGGCAAAGGATTACAAGTGGGAATGGAAAATGGCCACGCTCGCGCCGGACGGCATCGGCTACGCCAAGCAGATGAAGACCCACGTGTTTCCGGTTATCGAGGAGGAGACCAACGGAGAACTGAAGATCAAGGTGTACTGGGGCGGCATCATGGGCGACGATGAGGACTATGTAAAGAAGATGCGCATAGGCCAGTTGCACGGTGCGGGATTCTCGGGCCAGGGCAGCACCATCGCGTGCCCGGAAATGACCGTGGTGGAATTGCCCTTCATGTTCCGGAACTACGACGAGGTCGACTACATCAAGCTCAAGATGCGCGACAAGTTCGACAAGATCCTCGAGAAGAACGGCTACCGGGCCCTGGCCTGGACCGACCAGGATTTCGACCAGATATACTCCAGCAAGTACAAACTCGACTCGCTCAACGATTTTGAAAAGGCCCGGTTCATGACCTGGTATGGCCCGCTCGAGGAGGAACTGTTCAAGGCCCTGGGCGCCACGCCCGTGCCGGTCAATGTTCCCGAAGCCACCACTTCGGTACGGCAGGGCGTGGTTGACGCGGCCATCGGTCCCGCCATCTGGGTCGTGGGCAGCCAGTCCTACAACATCATCAAGTACGTGCTGCCCATCAAGATCCGTTACTCACCGGGCCTGTGCCTCGTCACCATGGATGCGTGGAACGACCTTGACGAAGAGTACCAGAAGCGCTTTCATGAAATTCGCTACGACGTGGAAAAAGCCTACGTGGAGGCCGTCCGCAAGGACAACGAAAAGGCCCTGGACGCCCTGCTGCGCTACGGCATACGGGAGGTTAAGGTTCCGGAGGACGAGTTGGCCGAGATCAAGACCCGCTCCAGGAAGGTGTGGGAAGAACTCGCCGGCGAATTGTATCCCAAGGACGTACTGCACGAGATGATGGCCAACCTGGAGGAATACCGGGAGAAGAACGGCGACCAGTAAGGTCCGTTCACGGGTTCATGACCTGGTTCCCTGACCACGGCCGGGTGGGGCGCTTTCAGCGGTGCTTCTCCCGGCCGTTTTGTCATGGCGGTTCCCATGCCGCCGGATTCCAGGCCGTCGACCGGTCCCGGGATCCACCGAAGGAGGGACATGGAAGCTGCGTGGATTGCGACAACCGTGCTGGGGGCGCTGATGTGGCTGGTGATCCTGGTCCTGCCCTGGAAGCCCTGGCTCACGGACGAGCGCATCGAGGCAAAGCCGGACGCCCGGCCTGACCTGACCGAAGTTACCGTCCTGATCCCCGCGAGGAACGAGGCCGACACCATCGCCGGCACCCTGCGTGCCCTCGAGATGCAAGGCGTTGGAATCCGCGTGGTGGTGGTGGATGACCAGTCCGGGGACGGCACGGCACGGGCCGCCCTGGAGTCGGGCGTGGAAAACCTCGAGGTGGTTTCCGGCGCGAGCCTTCCCTATGGCTGGGCCGGCAAAATGTGGGCGCTGGAGCAGGGCAGGGGCCGGGTTCGCACGAGGCTGTGCCTCCTGCTGGATGCCGACATCGAGCTGGCCCCGGGCATCCTGGCTGCCATGCTGGAGAAAAAACGCCGTGAAGGCCTCAAGTTCGTCTCCCTCATGGCCACGCCGCGCATGGACGGATTCTGGGACCGATTGCTCATGCCGGCGTTCGTTTATTTCTTCAAGCTGCTCTATCCTTTTGCTGTGTCCAACACCCCGTCGGGATGGGTGGCCGCGGCGGCAGGAGGCTGCATCCTCGTGGACACCGAGGTTCTGGGCCGCATCGGAGGCTTCACCTCTTTGAAGGATGCGTTGATCGACGACTGCACCCTGGCCAGACGTGTCAAGGCAGCCGGGGCCAGGACGTATATCGGTCTTTCCCGCGACGTGCGAATGACACGGCCCTACGGAGGTTTGGCCGGTATATGGCGCATGGTTGCCAGGAGCGCCTATACCCAGTTGCGCTACAGCCAGCTTCTGCTGGGCCTGTGCCTGGCAATGCTGATGCTGTGCTTTGCCGTACCCGTGGCCGGACTGATTATGGGCCCCTGGCCGGCGCGTCTGGTTTCGGCCGCGGGCCTTTGGGCCATGGTCACGGCCTATCGGCCGACCCTTGAATTCTACGGTCTGAGGTGGCAGTGGGGCCTTGCCATGCCGGTCATCGGCATGCTGTACTTGGGCATGGTGCTCACTTCGGCCTGGAACTACCACCGGGGCCGCAAGTCCCGGTGGAAGGGCAGGACGTACAGGGTCTGAGGCCGCGCCTGACAGCCTGTTGAAAAACGCGATCCCCGGCGTTGCGGCGCGTCCGCGGCGTCAGAGCCCGGCCGGCGTACTTCAGTACAGCCGACAGGTCTTTTCCTTGCTTCCGTACCACCCGAGACCGCTCACGGATTCAGGTCTTCACCATCTCCCCGGCCAGGGCGCCGGCCGGTCACAGGCCGCAGAGGTCCTGCACCACGTCGCCATAAACCCGGACCCCTAGTCGCAGGTTGTCCTCGGAGATCCTTTCATCGGCTCCGTGAATGGTTCCGACCTCCTCGTTGGCGATGACGGCCGGACACAGGCCATAGGACGGTATGCCCCGGGCCCGGAAGAACCGGGAGTCGGACGTACCCGGCATGAGAAAGGGCGCCAACGTGGCGTCGGGCAGCCGCTTTGCCGCTGACCGGGCGATGGCCCGGACCGCCTCGTGTTCCCACTCGGAGACCGACGCCGGGCATGATCCCTCCACATGCACTTCCACGTCCGGACCGGCAATACCCGCGATCATCCCGGCGAACGTGTCCGGGTCCTCTCCAGGCAAAAGGCGCGCGTCGATGTTCGCTTCGGCCGCGGAGGGGATGACGTTCACCTTTTCGCCGCCCGACACGGTGTTCACGGAGAGGGTGTCGGACACCATGGCCCGGAGGGTGGGGATTCCGATGAGACCGGTGGATTTCAGCAGACCGAGCAGGGTGTCGTCCCTGCCGTCGTCCAGGTACGGCGCCAGTATGTCCAGGCCGGAGGCCAGGGCGCGGAAAAACCCGGCGGACACCGGGGTGATCCTGGGCGGCGGTTCGTGGCCGGCCACCCGCGCCAGTGCCCGAACCAGCTTTTCCACCGCATTGGCTCCGGCGGGCATGGAGCCGTGGCCCGCCTTCCCCTCGGCCGTCACCCGCATCCAGCAGAAGCCCTTTTCGCCGGGAGACACCAGGAGCATCGGCCCGGTGGGCGAAAAGCCCTCCAGCGCGAACCCGCCCTCGTTCAACACCACGCCGGCCTTGAAATCCCCGGGATGGTCGTCCAGCAGCCAGCCGATCCCGTGGGCGCCGCCGGCCTCCTCGTCCGCCGTGGCGGCGAATATGACGTCGCGGTTGGGCGTGGCGCCGGAGCGGGCAAGCGCGAGAAATGCCATGAGTTGCATGACGCCTATGCCCTTCATGTCCAGTGCGCCCCTGCCGTGCACGTACCCGTCCGAAACCTTGCCCCCGAACGGGTCGAAGGTCCATTCGTCAGGATTCGCCGCCACCACGTCCGTATGATTGAGCAGCAGCAGGGGCGCCTTTTGCCCGCTTCCCGGAATTACGGCACGGATGGAGGCCCGGCCCGGGGCCGCCTCGTACGTCCGGTACGGGATGCCCCCGGCTCCCAGTATTTCCGCGAAAAACGCCGTTGCCCTGTCCTCGTTGCCCGGCGGGTTGGACGTATCCAGGGCGATGTACTCGCTCAGCAGGCGCACCGCTTCATCCATGGCCACCTCCTTCTCAGGCTGGTGAGTGTCAGGCCGGCAGATACAGCACCGCCTCCATCTCGACGTCCGCGCCCCTGGGCAAGGACGCCACCCCTATGGCGGCGCGGGCCGGCATGCCCTGTCCGAAATACTCGGCATACACCTCGTTCACCGAGGCGAAATGACCCATCTCCAACAGGTACAGGCGCACCTGCACCACGTCGGCCAGAGTCCCTCCGGCGGCTTGAGCTATGGCCGCCACGTTTTCGATGGCGCGGCGGGTCCGGTCCCGGATGTCGCCGTTTACCAGTTCCCCGGTTTCCGGGTCCATGCCGAGCTGTCCCGAGACAAACACAAAGTCGCCGGCGCGCACGGCCTGGGAATAAGGGCCGATGGCGGCCGGTGCATTGGTAGTCTGGATTACGCGATTACCCTTGTCGCTCATTTCCGTCTCCCGTGGGGGTGCTGTTGGGGTGCTTTCCGTTTGGACGGGCGCATGATAACATCATTGGGCCCTCGGCGCCACGGGATGTTGCGGCGGAGGAATTGACCCTGAAGCACTTGATGGACCCGACAGTATGAAAAGACCGATGACCATAATCGATGTAGCCAACAAGGAGCACTGGGCGACGTACCAGCAGCTTGTGCTGGAATACGCCGATTCCCTGCCCTTTGACCTGGATTTCCAGGGCTTCCACGCTGAACTGGCCCGCATAGAAAAAATGTACGGCCCGCCGGGCGGGTGCGCACTCCTTGCCATGGCCGGGAAAGTTGCCGTGGGGTGCGTGGGGCTGCGCCGCCTGGAGGAAGGAGTGTGCGAGATGAAGCGCATGTTCGTGCGGCCCGGCCACCGCGGCCTGGGCGCGGGCGGGGCTCTGACCAGCGCCGTGCTGGAACGCGCCGCCGCGTTGGGCTACAGGCGCATGCGGCTGGACACGATGGAAAGCATGAAGTCCGCTCGCGGGTTGTATATGGCGCACGGCTTTTACCCGATTCCTCCATATTGCCACAACCCTCTCGCCGGCGCGGTGTTCATGGAAGCGCGCGTCCCGAGCAACGGCCCGAATCGTTCGTGACATGGGACCGGCAAGACACTGACCGCCTGGCATCGGATGGACATCCCCGGACCATTGGAAATTGAAAGGGACATTATCGCATGGCAGTTAAAGAGGACTCTTTCGCTTGGGTAACACAGGACTTGACTACCCTCTTCCATTACCGTACCATGCGTGCCAAATTGTGACGTCTGTCCACTATTTCCCCGGTCGATTCACCATCCGGGATCGACCGCGCCGCGTCAACGCCGCGGACAGGCGCCAGGCCGTTGCCTTCCCGTCCGGACGACCCGTTTCCGGAGCACCGGCCGCGGCCATCACCACCGCCCCAGGGAGTCACGCGCGTATGTCAGCCGTCCAATCCGGATCCCTTTTCAAAAACAGCCGGCTGTATGTTTTCCTCGCCCTGGTGGCCGTGGTCTGCCTCGTCCCGACGCGATCCGCACTGCCACAGGACGGCCCGACTTTTCAGGAACCGACCGAAAAAACGCACGTCATCCCGTCCATCGGCTACGAAATGGCGTACATCCCTCCCGGCACCTTCATGATGGGAAGCCCACCCGACGAACCGGGACGCCAGGAAGAGGAAAAACAGCACAAGGTCACCCTTTCAAGGGGATATTACATCGGCGTGTATGAAGTGACCCAGAAACAATGGGTCTCCATCATGGGCCACAACCCGTCCAACCCCAAGAACCGCGGAGATGATTATCCCATTCAGTACATCTCCTGGCGGGATGCCCTGCGGTTCATCGGGAAACTGAACGAGGAGGAGGGAACCGAATCCTACGCCCTGCCCACCGAAGCCCAGTGGGAGTACGCCTGCAGGGCGATTTCCGACTACGGACAATACGAACGAGGGGGGCAGTATCGCGGCGACGTGGGTGTCAGGGTCGAGGATCTCGGCCCCAGGGATCCCGAATACACCGGTCCGGACATCAAGGGTGTCGAGGTCGTGCACGTATCCCCGGAAGGCCCGGGGGGTCGGGCCGACATCCGGGAAAAGGACATCATCATGCGCGTCAACGGCAAACGCACCTCGTTTACCAGCACCTTTACCCGAATCGTGGAGAACAGCCCCGAGGGCCAGATCCTTCGTGTCGACGTGGCCCGCCACCTGGGCAGGGATCCCCAAAACCCGGAGTTCCCCGTTTACCAGGCCGCGGCCGTTTTCGTGCGCGTGGGTCGCTCCCTGTATCCGAATTACGATACCCCCGCCTTCTTCTTCGGGGACGATCCCGAAAAGCTGGGTGACTATGCCTGGTACAAGGAGAATTCGGACAACTTGCTCCACCCCGTGGGGGAAAAACTGCCCAATCCCTGGGGGCTTTACGACATTTACGGGAACATTCCCGAATGGTGCCGGGACCGGTTCGGCACCTACCCCTCGGGCCACGTGGTCGATCCGACCGGACCCGGCAAGGGCATCACCTACAGGGTTCACCGCGGCGGAGGCTACTACTACACGGCCCAACGCTGCCGCTCCGCGTATCGGGGAGGATTCGAGGGCCGCCTCAAGGGCGCCAACATGGGTATCCGGCTGGTGAAAAACTTCTGACCCGGATTCTTTCACGGATTGAGGCTTGCGTGAGGACACGGGATGGGGAGTGTTCCACGATCGCTTCAACATGCAAAACCCCAACCTTCCGACTCTGGTCATTCAGGGCAGCCTCGCGGGAACGGGCATGGCCCCGGGGCCGCCGGTTCTTTTGACTGGTTTCCATTTGTCGAAAGTATTCCGAACACCGTTCCACTACCTTATTGGCAAGCCCGGACTAGACAAATACGCGTCCCCGCCGCGAGGCGTTTTTACCCAGGGAGGCGACTCTGCCCCCGCGTGAATATAACCGCTTGTTTTCAGAACGGTTTTGCCCGTCAATTCCCTACCAAGCCAGGTCGTTGTTTTTCCGTATTCCATTTTTCAAGCGAATGCTCAATAGTTTTCGTCCTGCAAACGGTCCCCGGTCCAGAGGAGACGATAGCCGAGAAGCCCGTCCGTCCTGGCATTTCAGCACAAAATGACCGAACGGCCGTTTTTTGCTTGCCGGTTTAAGTAAAGCTGAAAATTCTTCCTTCATTTTTCGGTTCGAGGGGACCGGCGCGCCAGCGCCAAAACGGGCCAGACCAAACAAATAGCTGATTCTAAACAATATTTTCGGATCAACCTCCACGTCCCCGGTACGGGGCATTGTCCCTCGGGATACCCAGGTGTCATCCTCCCCGGGAAATCGCTTTCGCTGCAAGTGCCTGATCTTACATAACATACTACCACATTAAGCTGATATGCGCCGGATGGCACGCCAAATGCATCACATTCCGACAGTTGTCATCGTCCGCAAACCCATAACAGCCCGTTGAAAAACTCGAGATTTGCAGCCTGTTCAAAAACGATGAGATGCAAGGCGCGCGAATTTCGCGGAATAAGGCGTACTTATGGTACGCTGCACTGACGAGAAATGAAGTGCAACGCCGCAGATCGCGTTTTTCAACAGGCTGATAACCCCAACCCCGAAATAACGCTTGCCACCTTGATGGGAGGGACCATGTCCGAACCTGTGGTACAAACCATCGTTGAACGGGAAGACTGGAAGTTCGTCCTTGAAGGCCAGGGCGACTCCACCGTCGTATGGCCTTATCACCGGCAAAAACCCCTGGAACCGGCCGGGGCCGGAACAAGCCATTTCCGTAAGGCCCTGCCCTATCCTTCCGGATATTTCCGCCGTTCCAAAAGGGTGATTGCCTGGTGCGAGCGCTTCGCCCAAAACCGCCTGTTCCGTGAAAAGGAACTCCAGGATTTTTCCGTGAACCCTCCGCGCGCAAAGGACTGCTGAGCTCGCGCGCCTGAAAAGCACCCGCCCGCCTGAGGACCCCGCGCCCCCGCATGCGCGGGGTTTCCTTTTTGCTGGAAGGATCCCTCCTCGCGGATTCCATCCCACGGCGTTGCACACGATTTCCTCGCCCGACAGGGTGACCCGCGATGAGAACGGCGTGGGCCTCACGGGCGGGACGCGGGCCCGCCCTGAAGGACGATTCACGATTCCGGCCGCATTGCCCCGGGAAAAGGGTTCATTCGTTCCTGTGTGTCAGGATTTGAGGATGCGTTCGTACACTGGAAAGGCGTCCGGGGTGAGGCACAGCCAGACGCTTGTTATGCAGGTGTTCGCGTCCGTGGTGAAAAAGGAGGGGATGGCCTGTTTGAAGGCGTGCGCGGACATCTCGTAATCCACCTCGAAGATGCCGGTGCCCAGGGCTGGAAAGGCGACCGAAATCCAGCCCTTCCTGTCCGCAAGCATGAGGCAGTTGCCGATGGTGGCGGACAGGCGCGAAATGGTCTTGCGATCCCGTTTCGGGGGACCGGCGGCGTGAATGATTCCTTTGTACTGGAGGGTCCCCGCGCCGGTGGGAATGGCCATCGTGGGAGCGAGGCGTTCTATCTTTTCCATGAAGTCGCGGCACTCAGCCACGAACTCCGGCCCCGCCTTCTCGGCCAGTATCCTGCCCAGTCCCCCGGAAAGTGACAGATCCTGGTCCGACTGGCAGACCAGGGCATCCACCGGGACCCGCAGGATGTCTGTTTGCGCGACCGTGAGACTGCAGCCACTGTCCGTCCTGATTACAAAGCTGCCGGCTGGTTGTTCCGATCCTTGCATGGCGACTCCCTGTCCGCGGTGTGCCGCGCTCCCTGGCGCGTTGGAACAGGATGCATCATGCCCTGGCGGGTTGCAATGAAAATCTTGCGGCGCGGCCCGGCCGGCCGGAGAATCATGCCAGTTCGCGCATTATGGAAGACGCGTCCTTTCCCGGCATTTCGCCACCACCCGGTTCCTTGCGGTGCCAGGCCATGCGCTTGTATTCCGGGGGCTTGCGACCATTGAACCATCCACATGCCCGATAGTAGGCAAGGTCGCCGATCCACAGGCGCAGCAGGCGCGGATCCCGGGCCCATCGCAGCGCCTGGGCCAGTGGGGCCGAGAACACGGAGAGCGCGGGGCCCATAAGCTCCGACGGGTCCCGGAAGCATTCCCAGTCGCATTTTTTACAAACCGCCGGCGCCGCCGCCAGCGAATTCATGTCAAGGTCCCAAAGGGGACCGAGATTGTCCGCGCCCCGGTATCCGCACGGGTACACGTTGTGGTCGGCGCAGTCCACGAACAGGTAGTCGATACCGCCCCTGCAGGGGTGGGAGACCGCGGGTTGACCGGAATACTCCCGCTCCAGGGCGTACAAAGACGCTCTGGGAGTGAATATGCGGACCTTGGAGCGGAACTCGGAGACTGTCTCCCCGAGCACTCGAAACAGCACGGCCTTTTCCTCCGGTGCGAATCGGACCACCCGGTCCGGGGAGGTGGCCGCGTACACGGCGTCCAGACCCGTCCCCGAGTCCACGCTCATGGGATAGCACATGTTGACCATGGTGAACCCCATGTCCAGAACGTGGCGGTAGAACCGGCGGAACGCCCGCCTGTACACCGAGGCGAACCGCGCCAGATAATCGGATCGGCTGGTCCCGGGTTCGTATGCCAGGTCGCTCGTGCTCCGGCCGCCCACGTTCCTGTTGATGCCCAGGTTCGCCGAGGGGTATATTCCGTGGTCGTGAAACACGGGCAGTGCCTTTTCGATGCCGCGGACAAGCCCGGAAAAGCCCCGCATGGCCTCGTGCACCACCGGCTCGGCCGAGTCCACGGAAATCCAGAGATTGCGCAGGGGCGTATCCGCGAGGGTGGCTGCGATTCCGGCGGCCCTCTCCCGCACGGCGCCCTTCCCGTCATCCGCCAGCGAGAAACCGTTGGTCCCGGTGCGGATGTAGGGGATACCGGCCTTTCCGGCATACCGGATCAACCCGGTTAGCTCCTCCAGGTACAGAAAGGGCTCCCCTCCGGTGAAGGAGAGGGCCGCGATGTTCCGGGCCGCGGCCGCGTCAATGATCCTGTACATGGTGTCCCTGGGTATCTTGTGCCGGGGGATGTCGCTGGTGCGCCGCATGCCGCACTGGGGGCATGTTGCATTGCACCGGCTGGTCCACTGGACCACGAGCTGACCCGGGGTCCTGCCTCGTGGCAAATCGACGAGCATCCTTTGTAACATCATGCGCCCTGCTCCCTGTTACACGGCCCGGGCCGAGTCCGCCGGCCCCGGCGTGTCCCGGTAACTTTCCCAAAGCCGCATGTACGTGGCTTCAAAGCTGTTTTCGCGCATGTACCCGCGCGCGTGGAACCTCATCTTCTCGAGGCCGTCCGGATCGTCCGCCACCTTGAGAACGACGGAGGCAAAGGCGTCCGCGTCGGCGGCGGGCACCACGAAGCCGGTCCTGTCCGGGATCAGGTTCTCCTGGGGGCCGCCCTTGTCCGTGACCACGACGGGGACGCCGGAGGCCTGGGCTTCCAGGACGGCATTGCCGAAGGTGTCGGTGGTGGACGGGAAAAGGAACAGGTCGCTGGAGGCGTAGGCGCAGGCCAGCTCGTCGCCGGACAAAAATCCGGTGAAGGTCACGGGCAGGTCTCTGCATTCTTCCCGCATTTCCTCGAGATAAGGGCCGTCGCCCACCACGACGAGGCGGATGTCCGGGCGTATCCGGCTGACGCGGTCCATCACGTCCACCAGAAGGGGCAGGCTCTTTTCCCTGGAAACCCGGCCAACGTACAACAGCTTGAACTCGTTTTCGGACAGTCCGTGGCTCTTGAAGAACCCGTTGCGCTTTTCCGGGCGGAATCGTTCCACGTCGATGCCGCGCTCGTAAAACCGGATTTTGGACTTGGCCACGCCCTTTTCCGCCAGCTCCTCGCCGGTTGCCCTTGACGGGACATACACCCGGTCCATGTTGTTGTAGAACCATACCATGTACTTCCAGGCGACATCCGCCAAGTCCGGCGCTTCGGTGAGGGTGGCGGTGTACTGGGGCAGGGCGGTATGGTAGGTGCCGTAGATGGGCAACTTGAGAATGCGGGCGATGGCCAGGGCGGCCAGGCCGATGGGTCCGGGCGTCGCGGCGTGGAGGTGGGTGAACCGCTGCTCGTGGCAATAGTTCACCATTTCCAGCAGAGGCGGGTAGTGGAGCTTCATGAGCGGGTACTCGGGAAGCTCGAAAGCACCCACCGACTCGAAATGCACCACCCCCGGCGTTTCGTTGCCCGGACCACAGGTGATCATCGTGAGCATCTTGTTGTTCTTGCGCGCGATTTCGACCTGCTGTTGCAAGGTCCTGGCCACGCCGTTCACATCGTACAGGGTGTCCGTGAAATGCGCCATGTTGACCCTGCGACGCGGGCTGGGGATGCTGGTGTCCGCGAACGCCTTGATGCACTCGCGGCACAGGCCGCGGTCCTTGGTCAGCACGTTATAGGCGATGAAATAGGGGCCCAGCATGGTGTACAGGGAGCCGGCCGAGCCCAGAGTGTGGAAGATGTCAAAAAAGTTTCCCTTGGCCAGGTTTTCCAGCATGGAATCCAGACTCTCCTTGAGCACCTTCTCCGATATGCCGTTCACTAACCGGTACCACGGGTCGGCGCAATCCGTACCCGGTTCGGCGCCACCGGAAACGATTTCCAGCATGTCCGGGGTCATGGATATGATCTCCCGAGCGCCGCGCTGGATCACGTCGCCGAGGAACTCCCTTTTGGGCCTGAACAGCTGCGTCACCGTGGAATCGACCTTCGGTGCGCCCACAGACTTCCCGATGGGGCCTTCCCGGTCCGCGGAGGGAAGCAGCACGTGCTCCACGAACCCCAGCAGCATCTGTTCGTCCACATAACGATGCAGGTTGAACTTGTGCTTGTAGTACTGGTAGGCGATGCTGTACAGGTTGTGGGCCATGACCTTGGGGCCGGAATGCAGCCACCGTGTGTTCACGGCCCGGGTTCCCAGGGCATCCAGGAAGGTATCCACGCAGTCGGCGTCCGGCACCTCGGTGTAGGAGCGGGCAATGGTCACCGATGAATGGTCGTCCGAACCGCACACCACGAACTTGCGCCACGGTTTTTCCGGCCTGGGTGCGATGTCATACTTGTCGGCGATGTGGTCGATGTGCTCCTTTTTCAAGCCGCGCACCACTTCGGCCAGCGTCGAATTCTGGTAGTGGTCGTGGGCCCCGTTGAGTTCCAGTATCCGGAAAAGCAGCAGGATTTTCTCGAAATGCTCGAACCTGATCCGGTCGTTCACGGAAAACAGCGGGTGGGCAACGGCGTGCCTTATCCCCTGCCCGTTGAGATAGTCCACGAGGTCATAGATGTTTCCCCGGACCTGCTGGAAGTCCTCGTGCTGTCGCTCGGTGATGTCCCATGCCAGTACGTGTATCTTGCACCCGTCCTCCGGAAAGTAGGTGGTGATCTCCTCGCTGAGGAAGGTGTTGTCCAGGTGGGCGATCTCGAGGCTGCCTGCAAGCGTGTTGTGGTCCGTGATGGTGACCAGGTCCATTCCACGCGCCCTGGCGATGCGGTGGATTTCCAGCGGTTCGGTGAAGCTTTCCGGACAGCCGATTTTTCTGAGGAACCAGATGGATGGTCTTTTGGAATGCCTGGAATGTACGTGCAGGTCCGCCCGCAGCCCATTGGCTTTCATCGTGTCGTTCTCCTTGCCCTCATTCCGCTTTGGTGGGATGATGTGCGGCGCGGGAACGGCTTTTCCGGCGCCGAGCCAAGAATGGGCCCGGGTCTTTCACACGGAGTTACGGGCCTTGCAGTATTTGGTTAGAGTAACGCGAGAAAACGGTTCGGACGACAGCCGACCGGGAGTAATCGGGGAAACTACATGACTTGGGCATTACTGGTTCTTTCGGCGTACGTGGCCGGATCGGTAAACTTTTCCATCCTCCTGTTCCGCCTGCTCGGATTCGGGGATCCGCGTGAGAGGTTTTCCGGGAATCCGGGGGTGACCAACGTGTACAGGCAGGCTGGGCCGCCGTGGGCGGGGGCGGTTTTATGCCTGGACATGGGCCGCTCCGCGGGTGTGTGCCTTCTCGCTTTGTGGCTGGGATGGCCCGGGCTTTTGCCATGGGTTGCCCTCGGCCTGCTGGTGGGCAACCGGTGGCCCGCCTTCCACGGGTTTTCGGGGGGCAAGGGCGTGGCCAACTACCTGGGGTTCACCCTGGCCGCGGCCCCGCTGCACGCACTGGTCTCGGGAGCGATGTGGTTCGCCGTGACCAAACCCACCGGGCAACCGTTTCTGGGGTCCTTTGCCATGGTCGCCGTGCTTTCGACCGGGCTTTATGTCGCCTCGGGGGGCGGCCCCGTCGCCATGGCGGGGGTGCTGGCCTGCACGGTATTCATCGTCTGGAACCATCTGAAGAACATTCGGGAATTCGTCGGGCAGCGGCCGAAATGACAGGCCCGGGCATGGGAGGATTCTGGTGAGTCGGTCCGCCGGAATTTGGAGACGGACGCCGATGGCGGCCATTCTGCTGGCCACGCTGGCCGTGGCCGCGTACCTGCGCACAGTGGGTTTCGGTTTCGTGAACCTGGACGACCTGGCCTACGTGGACCTTGTCGCGTCGATGCCGGAGTCCTGGCCGGACAGGATCGCCCTGGCCTTTTCCAGGTTCCATCTCACCAGCTACTATCCCACGCGTCTTGTTTCCTACCTGCTGGATTACGCCCTGTGGAAGGGTGATCCCACCGGATGGCACGCCACCAACGTGGCCCTGCACGCGGCGTGCACGGTGCTGTTGTACCTGGTGGTGCTGCGCGCGGCGCGGACCACGGGCCTCGCGGCCCCGGGCCTGGCCGCCGTCTGCGCCGGCGTCCTGTTTGCCGTGCACCCGGCTTCCGTGGAAGCCGTGGCGTGGATTCCGGGCCGGGAGGAACTGCTGGCCCTCCTGTTCACCCTGGCCGCGCTTCTGGCATGGCCGGCCCGGGACAGCGCGCGCGGAAGGCTGCTTGCCCTCCTGTTCTTCCTGCTGGCCGCCACCAGCCACGTGGCTGCCGCCGTCTTTCCCGCCGTGTTGGTGGTTTGGGAGACCGCGGTTCGCGGGCGGCGCGATCCGCCGGGAATCCTCGGCCGGACCTGGGCGTTCTGGCTGGTGGGCGCCGCCGCCGTGGGGCTCAAGCTGCTGGGACTTCTGGCCCTTGATGAAACCGGGGAGGCAATGGCCTACCCCACGGTCGCCGGGGCCCTCGTCCACCTCCCGGAACTGTTGGAAAAAAACCCGTTCCGCTATTCCGCGCCCCTGGGAGAAACCAGCCGGGTCGCCACAGTCCTTGCGGTCCTTGCGGGAAACGCCGCCCGGCTGATTTTGCCGGTACAAAGCCCTGCCTCCTTTGGCGTGGACCCCGTCGACGGGGCCCCCGGCCTGCTGGTGGCGTCGGGCGTGGCCTGCGCGCTGGCCCTGGCCGCGGCGCTGTTCGCGCTGCGAAGACGCCCCCTGGCGTTTTTCGGCATGACGTGGTGCGTGCTGGCATTGCTTCCCGGCCTGCAGATCGTGCCGGGCACCTACCTGTTCGCGGACAGGTACCTGTACCCGGTCCTGGCCGGCCTGTGTACAGTCCTCGGGGCCGCGGCCGCTCTGGCGGCCGCCAGGACAGGTCCGCTTCGCCCCAAAATCCTTGTCGGATTGGTCGCCTGCCTGTTCCTGGTCCTCATCCAGGTGCACGCCGACGTCTTCCGTAGCGGACCGGCGCTGCATGAAAGCCGGGTCCGGGCCGCGCCCTCCGACCCCCTTGCCAGATACCGCTTCGCGCTGGAACTTCTACGGAGCGGAAATGCCGTGGAGGCGCGAAAACAACTCCGGATGCTGGAAGGCATGGTCTCGGGAAAGGAATACAGGCAGCGGCTGTTTTCAACGTACCTGCGCATGAGGCAATACGACGACGCGACAAGGCTCATGAGAAGCGCGGTGGCGAAGGAGCCCGAAAACCCCCTGGCGCGCAACAACCTTGGGCTTGTCCTCATGGAATCCGGCAGATGGTCCGAGGCTGTCCGGCAGCTCGAAAAGGCGGTCTCCCTGGCCCCGGAAAACGCTCCCGCAAGAGCCAACCTCGCCAGGGCGTACTCAGGGACCGGACGCAGGGACCAGGCGGACGAACAGTTTGAAAAAGCCCTGGACCTGGACAACCGCGACCCCGCGATTCACTACAACTACGCCCGGCACCTCCTTCGCACCAACAGGGACGACAAGGCCGGTACCCACTTTGCCGCGGCGCGGGCCATCGACCCCAGGTTCTCCTCCGTGATCCCATCCCGTCGTCGGTGAACGGCGGCGCAGGCAACCTGCATCGCCCCCGCTGCAGTCCGGTCCGGCGAACATCGGAACACTTTGATCCGCTCATAGAGCAGGAAACGGAATAAACGGTGCGCGAAATGAACCGAACAGGATGACAGCCCCGGCCCGCCGGCGGACAAATGCCCTGCCTGGGGCGGCCGGGCGAACGTGGAAGCCCGCGAGGACCGGGGCGCGGCGCACGTGCGGACGCGCAAACGAACCGCCCTGAAAAAACGCCCGGCCCACCGCGACACCTGGCACGGAACCTGCTCCCATTACAATCAGCCACGTAAGAATATCCATGTTTGTTCGATGCACAGGGGTGCGGTCACACAACATCAAGGAGGAGTCCTATGGAATTTGTCGATTTTCTTGTCGGCATGCCGCTGGCCATGAAAAGCCTCATGGCCGGAATGGTCGCCTTCCTCGTTTCCTGCAAACTGGCCCAGAACTGGCTGGACAAAAACCGCAAAAAGGCCAATCCGTTCCGATAGGAGCCATGGGGGGCGCGTATCGGCCGCCGGAAACGAAGAAGCAGTTGCGATCCCAGCGGAGCGCGGCCATTGTGGGCCGCGCTTTTCTTTCCCCCCTGCCCCGCCGCGTGTCCACCCGCCGACGACGCATGGCCAGGCAAGGCGGCGACGCCTCCCACCGATCCGGATCAGAACACGCCCCAGACGTACACGCCCGCCACCATCAGGCAGTAGGCCAGTTTGAGCCCGATGCCGAAGACGGTGCCCACGAACACGCCCATGCCGGCCCGGAGGGCCATGCGACTGTTGCTGCCGGCGATGATCTCTCCGGCCACCGCGCCGATGAAGGCGCCCAGGAACATTCCGATGAAGCCGCCGAACACGGTGCCCAGGAGCAACCCGGCCACGGAGCACCAGACCCCGGCCTGGGTGGCTCCATACCTTTTTGCCCCCGCGGCGAACGCCACGTAGTCAAGCAGCGTGACCACCACCATCAGCACGGCCATGATGACCATGAAGGTGCCGGAAAACGCGGCCCAACCCTTGACCATTGACAGCAGCACCAACGCGAGGTAGCTGATGGGCGGGCCGGGAACCACGGGCGCGAAGCATCCCACGATTCCCGCGATCACCAGGATGAAACCGATTATGATGACCACCGTGGTCAAGACTTGCTCCTTCCATTGACGTTGCCCAGGCGAAAGACGACGACCCGGGGCGATTCCAGCACCCTCTTTAGCCCTGCCCGGGACAGGTTCCCCCATACCGCGGCATCCTCTTCGAACACGAGGTCCTTGTGGAAGACGACAGTGTCCACGCCGAACCTTTTCAACTCCCGAAGCCCGGAAAGTTCGCCTCCATAAAAGACCCGCCTCACCAGGCCCTGCACCCGCCACCTGTGGCGCGGGGTATAGGACTGTACGCCGTTCACCGTATACTGGCGATGGTACGTCTGCCAGTACATGTACGTGACTTCCCTGTTGGCCCCGTAGAACAACTCGTCATCTTCAGGATAGCGGAATATGTTGCCGGTGGGAAGGTGCAGCAGCACGTGCCCGCACCTGTCCTCGAAATGCTCCACCAGCGCGGGCGGGGGCGCGAACGGTTCGTAGTCCCACGACCGCACGGGCACGGGTACGTTCTCCACCAGATGCACCGCAGCGGCCGCGACAAACAGCAGGACCAGGGCCCTGCCCCGTAGTCTGAAGGCGTCGGCAAGGTTGGCCAGACCCAGACCGGCCAGCACGGACATGGGCACCGCGCATACAAGGAACAGCCGGGAGGGCGTGCGCAGAAAATGTCCGGGCCAGAAATCCGGATGGTAGTAAAAGGGGACATTGAACACCCTGCCCTCCCAGTGCACGGATTTGACCGCGAAGGAGAACGCGGCTCCCACCAGGACGATGAACAGCAGGTCCAGCTTTTCCTTCGGGCGGCGGCGAAAGGCCAGCACCATGCACAGCATGGCCAGCAGGCCCATGAATATGGTGCGGCGCTGACCGGACCAGTAGCCCACCACCTCGTCGAACCCGATTCGGGGGTAGACGCGATTGTTTTCGAGCACCCGGAACAGATCGGTGAATGACAGGGCGGTCACGTCCATGACCAGGGGCACGTCCCAGGTGTTGATGTACACGGGATCGAACCTGCCCCAGAGATGGAAGGCCACCAGTGGTGCGGGAATGAGAATGTATATCCAGCCGTATCCCAGCGCTGCCCTCCATCGTCCGTTCCGGACGAGGGAAGGCGCGTGGAAGAGCGCCAGGGCGCCCAGCATGAAGGTCTGGAGAACGAAACCGGTCACCAGGACCCAGGCCTGCACACCGCCGATCACCGCGGAATACTTGAGGTGTTTCGCTTCTCCCGTCCGGACGAACCGCATGAGAAAGTGCATGGATAGCACGGGAAGCACAAATGCGAGCAGAAAAACGTGTTCTGCCTGGGCGAAAGCGAAGTTCGAGGCGGGCAGCACCAGGCCGGCGAAGACCCGGGCCCAGTGGTTTTCCGTCCAGTTGCCGGCGAACACGTACAGGCTCCATGCCGTGGTGGCGAAAATCAGCACCAGCAAAAGGTACGTGTTCCAGACGTCGCCCAGTCCCAGGGAACTGATCAGGCCGTAAGGAATGGAGGCCAGGAAATGAGGTTCGCCGAACCTGTACGGAAAGGGAGTGGGAAAAAGGACGGACCCGAAGCAGTCTCCCGTGAAAAGGGACAGGAAGTTTTGCCAGTTGGTATTCAAAAAGGACAGGATTACCACCGTGTCCATGTTGCCGGGCAGGGCGTTTCGGGCCGGAAGCCAGGCGAACAGCAGGGCGAACAAGAGGGCGAATCCCGCAAGCACTCGGAAATGGGTCTTCATACGAAACCTGGCCACGGCCGGTGACGGCCGGTCTTTTGAACTGGTTGAACAACGCGGCCCGCGGCGTTGCGCTGCATCGTCTTGAACTGGCAGTGGATTCCGGGGTTTGCAGCGGACTGCCAGCGCTGCCCCGCACTCCCTTGCCGAAGGCGCGCCAGGGGCTAACTGTGCCATAGGCGGCTGTTTTTTGAAAGCTTTTGGTCCCCGGGACGGCCCGTGGTTCCGACCACAGGAATCAGGGGGACTGTTTTCCGATGGATGCACGGGGCACACGCCGCCATTACGAAAGACTGGCCCGTTGCCGGGACAATGTCCGCTGGCCGGGTTGCGGGTTTATGGAAAGGTACGATCCGGCGCGGCTTGGCGGGGGCGTGCCTGAAAAGCACCTGGACTCGGTGCTGGCCCCGGTTCTCATCCCCTGCATGGGACCGGGCAAACGGGTGCTGGACCTTGGGTGCGGAACATTTTTCTATGCCCCGATCCTGGCCCGGCGCTTCGGCATGGTGGCCGGCCTGGATTTTTCCCGGGGAATGCTGGCCGCGTCGAAAGGCGGTCGAGGCTGGCTGGCCGTGCAGGGCGACGCCGAGCGCCTTCCCTTCGGCGCGGACACCTTCGACGCGGTGGTCTCCGTGGATTTCCTGCACCACGTGGAGCGTACCGGACCGGTACTTGCCGAGGTGTCCCGTGTGCTCCGGCCCGGTGGGGTGTACGCGGCCGTGGAACCCAACATGGTGAACCCGGGCATGCTTCTGGCCCATCTGCTGCCGCCGGAGGAACGCGCGGCAGTGCACCGCAACTGGCCGGCGCGCCTTCGACGGAAAGTGGAGGCCGGTGTCGGCCCTGCCCGCGCCACCTTCCACAACCTGTCCTTTTCCACCCAATACGCCCCTGTCGCCAACCGCCTGTTCCCCTTTGAAAAAGGGGGACGCCCGTGGTCGCTTCGCATACTGGTCACCTCAAGGAAACCGCGAGCGTGAAGACAGCACTGATCAATCCGCCCCTCGTCGGCTACCGTGGCGATCTTTTCGCCAGCATACCGGCGATTCCGGTGGGCCTCCTGCACGTGGCCGCGGCCGTGCGAGACGCGGGTCATGAGGTATCCGTGGTGGACGCGT
Source organism: Desulfatibacillaceae bacterium (assembly GCA_046542385.1). Taxonomy (GTDB): domain Bacteria; phylum Desulfobacterota; class Desulfobacteria; order Desulfobacterales; family Desulfatibacillaceae; genus JBKHBM01. Next base: position 36,860 of record JBKHBM010000025.1, read on the forward strand.
TCGCGGCTGCTCCGTCACGGGAGCGAAAGTGGCTGGACGAATTCGGACTGTTCGGCCTGTTGCCCGGGGAGGCCGCAGCGCTCGTAGCGGAGGATGCCCGCGTGGTGGGCATTTCCGCGCATTCGGGCATGTCCCATGCCTGGTGCCGGCGATTCATCCGGATCATAAAGACCACAGGCGCCACCGTGGTGGCCGGAGGACCCTTCGCGTCCACGGCGCCCCGGACGTTTCTGGAGGCAGGCGCCGACCATGTGGTGGCGGGAGAAGGGGAACACGCATTCGTGGGCCTGTTGAACCGCCTGGAAGCGGGTGAAAAGCCCGACGCGGCCCTCGTCCCGGGCGTTTTTGAAAAGGATCCCGACCGGCTGCCCTGGCCCGCCTTCGACCTTGTGGACCTTGCGGCCTACTGGCGGTCAGGCCGGGCCCATGCACCGGTTTCAGGCCCATGGCTCCCCCTTGTCACCTCCAGGGGGTGCCCCCATTCCTGCGCCTTTTGCGCCGCCCCCGCCCTCTCCGGACGCACGTGGCGGCCCCGAAGCCCGGAAAGCGTGGCCGAGGAGGTGGCGGTTTCCATGCCGCGACACAAAATCACCGATTTCCACATACAGGACGACAACTTCACCGTAAGCCGCTCGCGCGTCCTGCGCTTCTGCGACCTGGTCCGCGACCTGTTTCCCTCCCCCGTCTTCCACCTGCCGTCCGGCGTTCGAAGCGCGGACATCGACGAGGACCTTTTGCACGCCATGGCGGAGGCCGGCTTTCGCTACATGGCCTTTTCTCCGGAGTCGGGCTCCCCCCGCATACGCGAACTGATGGGCAAACCCCTTGACGAACAGCATCTGCTGAACTTGGTTTCCGTGGCGCGGCGCCTGGGCATTACCACCCAGGCCTGTTTTATCGCCGGATTCCCCGATGAGACCGACAAGGATCGAAGGTGGAGCATGAGGTTGATCGACCGGCTGGTTCGGGCCGGGGTCCACGACCTGTCCGTATTCATCATGGCGCCCGTGCCGGGTTCGCGTTGCGAGACGGCCTTCGGCGGCCTGCCCGCGCCCGAGGGCATGAACTGGTCTCCCAGATGGCGGCCTGATTACAAGCGGCTGAAGCGATTCCGGCGCGCGGCCTACAGCCGTTATTTCGCCAGGATGGCGGTGTCCCGTCCCGTGGAGATGATCCGGTTTTGCGCCAACGGGGCAAGGGGGAAATACCGGACAAAGGGACAGATGGCGGCCGGCTGGTGGTTGAGGCATTTTTTTCTTGCAAATCAGTAAACCGGGTAGGTAGACTGACAAACATCTGGTGTATTGCGCTTCACAACAACACCTGTCTCCTGCCGGGGTAGCGGTATGCGTGTAGCACTTGTACAAAGCGTGCGGGACGAACTCATGGGCCCCCTGTTTCTTGCCGAGGCCCTGGAGCAGGCCGGCCATGAGGTCCGGCACGTGCTTCCGGAAAAGCGATGGATGGACAGGCTGGCCGCGTTTTGCCCGAACGTGGTGGGCATATCCGTGTCCACTCTGGATCATCCCTGGGCGCTTGACCGCGCGAAAAGGATCAAGCGTGAGCTTCCGGGCCCGCCACCCGTGGTATTGGGAGGCGCCCACCCCACGTTCGCTCCGGATATCGTTGAGGATCCCGCGGTGGACGCGATATGCCGGGGCGAGGGGGAAAGAGCCTTCGTGGACCTGCTTGCCGGAATGCGCGGCAACCGCCTGCCCGTGGATACGCCCAGCTTCTGGATCAAACAAAACGGCAGGCTGTACAAAAACCCACGGGGGCCGCTCATAGAGAACCTGGACGACATCCCCTTCCCCACCCGGGCAACCCTGTACCGGGACTACCCGGACCTGGCGAGACACGCGTTTCCAAGGCTGGTGACCAGCCGGGGATGCCATCACAACTGCTCCTACTGCTCCCTTCCCGCGTACCGGCGGCTGTACAAGGGATGCGGCCCCGCCATCCGACGACGCAGCGTGCCCCACGTCATGCGGGAACTCCGCCACCTGAAAAACGCCTACGGACGCTTTCGGCTCGAGTTCTACGATGACATGTTCGTCTCGGACAAACAGTGGCTTGCCGAATTCGCGGAAGCCAACATGTCGGACACCATGGTGGAATACAATTGCATGATCGAGGCGAGCATGGTGGACGAGGAAGTCGCCCGCCTGCTGGCGGCTTCCGGATGCAACACGGCCTGCGTGGGTATCGAGACCGGCAACGAAACGCGTCGCCGAAAGCTGCTGAACAAACAACTGTCCGACGAGCAGATCGTGAGGGCATGCAACACCTTGTCAGGACACGGAATCCGCCTGTTGACATACAACATGTTCGGCCTGCCCGGCGAGACCGTGGAGGACGCCTTTGAAACGGTTCGGATCAACCAGCGAATCAAGCCGTTTTTCCCCTACAGCACCATCTATACGCCCCTGCCGGGCACGAAGCTGGCCGGGGTTTGCGCCAGGGAATACGGATACCCGGCCGAGCAGCAGATCGAGGACGCGACCAACACATGGCTGTCGCAATCCCGCGTGCCCAATCCGCAAGCTGACCAGCTCACCAACATACAGCGGTTTTTCGCGATCATGGTACATTTCCCGCGGATCGAACCCGTTGTCCGGCAATTGATCAAGCTCCCGCCCAACAAGCTGTTTTACGGGATCCAGGCAGCCTGGTACGCCAACCTCGTGTACAAGCGCACCGGGCTGGACCTGGCCACCCTGACCCGGCTGGTCTACCGGTACCACTCCATCTACTGGCAGGGGGTGAGAAAGCGGGTGGTGGATCCGCTGATGGAATAGCTGTTCCAACTTCTTTGCGTTTCCCGTTAAAACACTTTGCGCCGGATCGCGTTTTTGTGCAACTCGTCAGGGCCGTTCGTGCTTTTTCGGAACGGGCAGGCCGTGGCGTTTTTTCACGGCCAGAAGGCCCGGACTGTTGTGCAGGTACATGAGGGGCGAGCGCACTCCCTTGGACAGGAAGATCGTTTCGAGGTCATCGAAGAGCACGGATCGGTCCGGCCACTTGAAGGTCCTTTCCGCCGCCTCCAGTTCGGCCCACCGTTTTTCCGCGGCCGGGTTTTGGCCGAACACAGCCTGTTTCGCGGGCCGGCAAAGGAACATCTCGCAGACAATGGGCTTGACCCTCCACAGGCACCCCTTGGGACCGAGGTAAACGCACCGGTTGGTTCGCCTGGCCCTGGCCAGCGCAACGGCCATGGCATTCAACTCGTATTCCTCGGCCACCAGGGCGTTCACCACCACGTCGGCAAAGAACGTGATGATGCCTTCCCGCTGGCAGCAGGCGCTTTTTTCGCTCTCGTAGCAGCTCTGCCCGCAGTGGTCGGCGAAATGGGCGTCCAGAAACAGCGCCGTGTCCCTGCGAAAGGCCAGATAGTCCGAGCAGCGGTCCCGCAGGTTCAGCAGTTCTCCGCGGGGCAGCGTCGAAAGGCATCGCCGCACGGCAGCGAGGACCTCGGACTGTTCCAGGTTGTATCGACTCATCGGGGTACCGGGTTTGCGGAATGCCGGAGGGTGGGAGCTCCCGGCTACCAGTTGTTCATGATGTCGTGGCCCTTGCGGCGAGCGACGTCGCTCTGCAACTGGCCGAATCGGGTGGAGATTACCTCGGCGAGATTGGTCATGACCACGTGGCCCATGGCCGGATCGGATTCGAACAATTTGAGCAGGCACTCCCTTTTGGCCCGGATGACCTTGACCACGCGGCTGGCCGCGTATGAGGAGAGACTGTAGATATTGCTGGGGACAAGGGAGGACCACCCGAAGGTCTGGCCGGGCTGGATGGAGGTCACGTTGTTTTCCTCGGACGTTTCACGGCCGGGCAAATCGAACCGCAGGTCCACCTTTCCGTCCACCAGAAAGTAGATGTAGCCGGCGGTTTCACCATCCTTGAACAACCGGTCGCCCCGACTGTACTCCGCCTCTTCGCAACAGGTGTCCACCTTGTTCAGCTGGTCGTCATTCAGGCCGTGAAATATGCGAACCTTTTCCAGAAAATCCATCGTGGCCATGGGCAAAACCTCCTTTGGCGGTGTCCGGCCGGGAGCCCCGGGGTCCCGGGTGGCCTGGGTGGTGATTTCGAGTCGAGCAAGGGCCCGGGTAAGAACGCCCCAAATACCGTCTTGAAACCGTGTTTGAGTGAATGAAATGCAATTTCCGCGCCACGGTCCTAAGGTGAAACGGGACGCCTTCCGGGCCAGGAAGGCGCCCCGTGTCCGGCTCCGGTCACGCTGCTATATCGCGTCCTGGGCCACCACCTCTTCAGGGGAAATCACCGGGTTGGCCTTGAGGTATTCCAGACGGTTCAACCCGTTCACATACGCCTTGGCGCTGGCCGTGATGATGTCGGGGTCGGTGCCCTTGCCAAGGGCCACCCTGCCGTTTTCCCGGAGCCGCACCGTGACCTCGCCCTGGGCGTCCGTTCCGCCCGTGAGGGCGGAAACCGCGAACCGGGCCAGCTCACAGGTGGCGCCGGTTATCTTGCGGATGGCGTTGAAGGCGGCGTCGATGGGTCCGTTGCCGAACTCGGCGTCGCGCTCCACCCTGCCGTCGATCTCCATCTCCACGGTGGCGCAGGGCATGACCGTGTTGCCGGCGGAGACGTGGAGATGCACCAGCCTGTACGTGTAGGCGGTGCGCAGGATGCCCTCGGCAACCAGGGCTTCCAGGTCCTCGTCCACCACGTGCTTCTTCCTGTCGGCGAGGTCCTTGAACTCGTGGAACAGGGTTTCCAACTCCTCCACGGAAAGCTGGTATCCCAGTTCGATGAGGCGGTTTTTCAGCGCGTGTCTGCCCGAGTGCTTGCCCAGGACCAGGTTCGACCTGGAAAGCCCCACGGTTTCCGGCCTCATGATCTCGTAGGTCATGGGATTTTTCAGCATGCCGTCCTGGTGGATGCCGGACTCGTGGGCGAACGCGTTGGCGCCCACCACGGCCTTGTTGGGCTGCACCATCATTCCGGTGATCATGCGCACCAGCCGGCTGGTGGGGTGGATCTGTTCAGTGACGATACCGGTTTCCAGGGGGAAGAAGTTGGGCCGGGTGTGAATGGCCATGGCAACCTCTTCCAGGGCCGTGTTGCCGGCGCGCTCGCCAATGCCGTTGATGGTGACCTCGGCCTGTCTGGCTCCGGCGGAAATGGCGGCCAGGGTATTGGCGGTGGCCAGACCCAGGTCGTTGTGGCAGTGCACGGACAGCACCGCCTGGTGCATGTTCGGCGTGTGCTCGCGCACGTAGCGGACCAGTTCGGCGAACTCCTCGGGGATGGCGTAGCCCACGGTGTCCGGAAGATTCACCGTGGTGGCGCCCGCGGCGATGGCCGCCTCGAACACCCTGGCCAGAAAGTCCCGGTCGCTGCGGGACCCGTCCTCGGCGGAGAATTCCACGTCGTCGCACAGGCTTTTCGCGTACTTCACCATGTCCACGGTGCGTTCCAGCACCTGTTCCCGGGTCATGCGGAGCTTGTGCTCCATGTGGATTTCCGAGGTGGCGATGAAGGTGTGGATGCGGGGCTTTGCCGCGTCCCTGATGGCGCCCCACGCCTTGTCGATGTCGTTCCTGGACGTACGCGCCAAGCCCGCCACCGCGGTGCGCGAAAGGCGCATGGCCACGTCGTGGACGGCCTTGAAGTCTCCCTCGGACGCCGCGGGGAAGCCGGCTTCGATGACGTCCACGCCCAGCTTCTCCAGCCTGCCGGCCAGACGCACCTTTTCCTGGGCATTCATGCTCGCGCCCGGAGACTGCTCTCCGTCGCGCAGGGTGGTATCGAAAATAGTTACTCGTTCAGACATCGATTTTGCTCCTTGTGCGCCCGTTCGGAAAACGCGGGCCAACGCGTCACGCGGCATCCCCTGTTTTCGCCCGGGCCGAATGTTCCGGTTGTTTCTCCGGATTGCTAGTTGAATGAGGTTATTTTGCCCCTGCCGGGGGCATTTTTCTAGCACTTCGAGCAAAACCTGCAAGCATGCGCCGCGGGGCATTTGATGCGTCGTCCCCCGCGGCATTGTCTACCTCCACCTTCATCTTCGTCTCTCCAGTTGATGTTTGTTGTCAGCCTGCCCGGAAACGCGGCCGGCGGCGGATACGCCCGCGGTCAGCCGACGACATTCACGGAGGTGCCGGGGCCGGCGGTATCCGGCGCGCAATGGCCGTTTTCCACGCTTTTCATGAGCTTGTAGTTGAAGCTGTCGGCCAGGGCCTGCCAGCTTGCCTCGATAATGTCCTCGGACACTCCTATGGTCGTCCAGATTCGTTCATGGTCGCGGCTTTCGATGAACACCTTGACCTTGGCGGCGGTGCCGTCCCTGCCGTCCACCACGCGGACCTTGAAGTCCACGAGGCGCATGGCGTCGCATTCGTCCGGGTAGAACCTGCGCAACGCCCGACGGAGCGCGTTGTCCAGCGCGGAGACCGGGCCGTCGCCCTCGGCGGCGGTGAATCGTTCCTCGCCGTTCACGCTGATCTTGATGGTGGCCTCGGCAAAACAGGGCCGCTCCGCCTCCTTGCGGATGGTCACCAGAAAGCTCTTCAGTTCAAAGGGCTGGGCGGTATGGCCCAGCATGCGCTTGAGCAGCAGCTCGAAGGAGCCTTCGGCCACGTCGTACTGGTAGCCCTGGTTCTCCAGGTTTTTCACCGCGCCCACGATCCGGCGGCTGTCCTCGCCGTTTCCGGCGAGCTCGATCCCCAACTCCCGGGCCTTGTACTCCACGTTGCTCTTGCCGGCCATGTCCGAGATCAGCACCCGACGGCGGTTGCCCACCAGTTCCGGGTCCATGTGCTCGTAAGCCTCGGGAATCTTGCGCACCGCGGAAACATGGATGCCTCCCTTGTGGGCGAACGCGTTTTCGCCGACGAAGGGCCGGTCCTTTTTCGGGATCATGTTGGCGGCCTCGGACACCCACCTGGACAGCCTGCGCAGGCCTGCCAGCTTGTCGTCCGGCAGGCAGCGGCGTCCCATCTTGAGCTGCAGCACCGGGATCACGTTGACGATGTCCGCGTTGCCGCACCGCTCGCCGTAGCCGTTCACCGTGCCATGCACCATTTGCGCGCCGGCCCGGACCGCGGCGATGCTGTTGGCCACGGCCAGCCCGCAGTCGTTGTGGGCGTGAATCCCCACCGGAACAAGCCTCCCGGCGGAGAGGTCGCGGTTCTTCTTTATAAGGCACACCGCCTCGCGCACCATGTCCTCGATCTCGTAAGGCATGGTGCCGCCATTGGTGTCGCACAGGGTGATGAAGTCCGCCCCGCCGGCCAGGGCCGCCAGGATGGTCCTGTGCGCGTAGTCGCGGTTGGCCTTTGCCCCATCGAAGTAATGCTCCGCGTCGTAGACCACCTCGAGCCCCTGGTCCTTGAGGTAGCGGACACTGTCCTCGATCATGGCGAGGTTTTCCTCCAGGCCCACCTCGATGATCCGCTCCACGTGCAGGTCCCAGGTCTTGCCGAAGATGCACGCGCCGGGTGCGCCGCTGTCCACGATGGCGCGCAGGTTCGGGTCCCCGGACGCCGCGGTGCCGCGACGCCTTGTGGAACCGAAGGCCACCAGGGTGGAATTGGCGAACCCATGCTCGCGGGCCAGCTGGAAGAACTTCTCGTCTCGTGGATTGGAACCGGGCCACCCGCCCTCAATATAGTGGATGCCCGCGTCGTCCAGCCTTTTGGCGACGCGCAGCTTTTCCTCCGCGCTGAAGTTGATGTCTTCGCCCTGAGTACCGTCCCTGAGGGTGGTGTCCAAAAGCCATACCGGTTCCATCCGCGCACCTCCTACTTCTTGCGGTTTTCAGGCCGCAAGGCGCGTACCGCCGCGCCCGCGCGCCACATTTCGGAGTCGCGAAGCGCTCCGAGTTCATCGCCCAGCCTGTCCCAGTAGTCCTCACGGCTGTTCGCTTCCAGGGTTATGCGGGTTTCCTCGCCCGAGGTCACGCTTTCATACAGCTTGTCGAAAACCGGGACCACGGCGTCGCGAAAACGGGGAGCCCAGTCCAGGGCGCCGCGCTGCGCCGTGGTGGAACAGTTGGCGAACATCCAGTCCATGCCGTTTTCCGCCACCAGGCGGATCAGGGACTGGGTCAACTCCTCCACGGTCTCGTTGAACGCCTCGCTCGGGGAATGCCCATGCCTGCGAAGCAGGTTGTACTGGGCCTCCATCACGCCCGCCAGCGCGCCCATCAGGATACCGCGCTCGCCCGTCAGATCGCTGAACACTTCCTTCTCGAACGTGGTGGGGAAGAGGTAGCCGGAACCGATGGCGATGCCGATGGCGATGCACCGTTCCCGGGCGCGGCCCGTGGCGTCCTGGAACACCGCGTAGCTGGAGTTGATGCCGCTGCCGTCCAGGAAATTCAGCCGCACGTTGCGGCCGCTGCCCTTGGGGGCCACCAGGAAGACGTCCACGTGTTCCGGCGGGATGATCCTGGTCTGCTCCTTGTAGACGATTCCGAAGCCGTGGGAGAAGTACAGGCCGTCACCCTCGTTCAGCCGCTCTCTGACCGTGGGCCACAGGGTCACCTGCGCCGCGTCCGAAACCAGGTACTTGATGATGGTGGCCTTTTCGCAGGCCTCCTCGATGGGCAGCAGGTTCTCGCCCTCGATCCAGCCGTCGGCCACGGCCTTGTCCCAGGACTTGCCACCCTTGCGCTGGCCGATGATCACGTCCACGCCGTTGTCCCGCATGTTCAGCGCCTGGGCCGGACCCTGCACGCCGTAGCCGATCACCGCGATGGTCTCGTCCTTCAGGATGTCCCTGGCCTTGTCCAGTCCGAACTCGTCGGATGTCACAACTTCCTCGGTCACGCCTCCGAAATCGATTTTCGCCATTGTCTTTTCTTCCTTGGGTTGATGTGGTTATCTTTTTTCCCGGCTCATGGCCGTGATTCCGGTCCTGGCCACTTCCTTGATGCCCATGGGCCTCAGAAGGTCGATGAGAGCCGCCAGCTTGCCCTGATCTCCCGTGACCTCCACGGTGTAATGGTCCGACGACACGTCCACGACCTTGCACCGGAATATGTCCACGATCCTCAATATCTCGGCCCTGTGTTCGGGCCTTGCCTGCACCTTGATCAGGACCATCTCCCGCCCCACGGAGGGCTGGTCGGTCAAATCCTGGACCTTGATCACGTTGATCAGCTTGTTGAGCTGCTTCTTGATCTGCTCCAGCACAGCCTCGTTGGCCCGGGTCACTATCGTCATCTGGGAGATGCCGGGCTCGAACGACTCGGCGACACACAGGCTCTCGATGTTGAATCCCCGGCCCGAGAACAGCCCCGCGATTCTCGAAAGAACCCCCGGCTGGTTGTCAACGGTGATGGACAGAATATGTTTTTTATCTGGGATGGGCACTTTCTTCCTCCTCCAGCATCCTGTTGAAAAACGCGATCTGCGGCGTTGCGCTTCATTTCTCGTCAACGCGACGT
>JBKHBM010000128.1:0-12724 GCA_046542385.1 Desulfatibacillaceae bacterium
TTCCTCGAAATTCGTGCGCCTTGCATCTCATCGTTTTGAACAGGCTGTAAATCCCGAGTTTTTCAACGGGCTGCTATCTCGCCGTCGAAACTCATTCCCGCCACCGTGACGGCCATGATCCTGGAGTATCGGGGCGCGCCGCGTCGCTCCCGGTTTCCGTTTTCGCTCATTGCCTGCCCCTTCCCGGGGACATCCCTCGCTACACGTTGTAGCTGTCCACCAGGCCGGCCAGCTCCGCTGCCAGGGCATTGAGCCGCTCCGTTGCCTGTTCCACGGATTCGATGCCCTGGGCGGACTGCTCGGAGGCTTCCGAGATGCTTTCGATGGCCGTCAGGATGTACTCCATGCCGGACTGCTGTTCTCCGGCGGCCTGGGTGATCTGCCTCGCCGCGTTGTTGGCCTTGCCCACGTGTTCATTGATGGTGCGGATGGCCTCGCCGGCGGACTGGGCGAGCCGCATGCCCTTCTCCACCCGCTTGGTGCCTTCTTCCGTCACCATCACGGCGGTGTTGGCCGCCTTCTGTATCTCCTCCAGGATCTCCTTGACCTGGCCCGTGGCGCGACGCGACTGTTCGGCCAGGCTTCGCACCTCCTGGGCCACCACGGCGAAGCCCTTGCCGGCCTCGCCGGCGCGGGCCGCCTCTATGGCGGCATTCAGGGCCAGCAGGTTGGACTGGTCGGCGATGTCGTTCACCGTGGCGATGATCTCGCTGATCTGCTGGGTCTGCTCGGACAGGGCCAGGATGCGCTCGGCGATGGTTCCCACCTGTTCCTTGATCCTGCTCATGCCGTCGACCGTGTTCTCCACCGCGTTCATGCCCTGGTCAGCCACCTGGGAGCTGTTCTCGGCGCTCGTCGCCACCTCCGTGGTCTGCTCCACCGTATTCCGGGCGTTCTGCCAGACCTGCCGCACGGTGGCCGTTGTCTGGTTCACGGCGGCGGACTGCTCGGTGGTGATGGCCGCCTGGCTGCTGGTGGCGCTCCGGATCTCGCCAGCGGCTTCGGTCAACCCGTCCGTGGTGGTGCGGATCTGCAGGGTGATGGCCTTGAGGTTGGCCACCATCCCGTTCAGGTGGTTGCCCAGCTTGGCCATTTCGCTGCCGTCCTCGTCCGCGTGGACGGAGGTGGTGAGGTCTCCACCTCCGACACGCTCCACGAAGTCCACGTAACGTGAAACGGTTTCTTCCAGTTCCCTGGCCACCTCCTGCTCGTACTCCGCACGGGTCGTGGACTCCTCCACCATTTGCCGCATCCTGGCCACCATGTGGTTCAGGGCCTCCGCCAGGTCGCCCACCTCCCCCTTTGCGTCCACGTCGATGGTGACGTCCAGGTAGCCCTCGTCGGTCACGTTCTTGGCGGTGTCCGCGATCTTCTTGATGGGGGTGACGATGGCCGAAGTGATGACCAGGGAGAGTATCAGGAAGATGAGCACGGCAGCCACGCCGAACTGGCCTATCCAGGCCTGCACGCTCTTCTTGGTCCTGACGGCCCTGGCCTCCACTGCCTGCCGCGCGTCCAGGATGCGTTTTTCCGGGGTCGCGGCGAGATACAGGCCCACCCGTTCGCCGCTGGTGGTGAGCAGTGGCGTGCATGCCGCGAGGTAGCGCTTTCCCGCCAATGGGACGTAATTGAAGGCTGTCGCGGGGCTTGCCGTACAGCCTGCGTAAAAGTCCGGGTCCAGCGTAAGCGCCCCGCCATCTCCGCTGTCGTCATCCCCGAGGAAACCGGAATGGGCTACGGCCCCGGATCCCAGGTACAGGGCGCACGGCGCGCCCGTGGCCTCGTTCAGCCTGTCCAGGGGCCTGGAATAGCCGTTCAACACCTTGCCGAATATGCATATGGCCGTGGGAGCGCCGGTCTCCAGATACGCCAATCCGGCGGACGCCATGCAGATGGCGCCGTTTTCCAGGCCGGGGCGATCCTTTACCCCCAGGGCGGCCGCGAACTCCGGGTTCATCCACCACATGGCGGACTTTGTGCCCCTGGCCTTGTCATTCCGCAGGGCCTCCACGGCGGCGGCCCCAAGCTCCCACTGGGCGAACTGCGCGCCCAGCCACTCCGGTTCGGGGGTCTCGGGGTAGCTGAACAGCAACTTGCCGTCCAGCGAGTACATGAGCGCGAAGTCCGTCACCCTGGTTTCCTCCACCAGGGGACGGGCGATCTTGTCCACGTTCTTCTGAAAGAAATCCCCTTCCAGCGCGCCGATCACGTACACGGAGACAAAGGAGGAAACGTCCGGATTCTGGCAGAAACTGGTGGTGGCCCTGCCTACTTCCGCTCCAACGCTGTCGATGTACACCTTGAGGATGCGCAGGTAGTTGTCCAATACAAGTTCGTGCTCCTGCTGGATGTCCTTTATGACCGCCGCGGACTGCTCGGACATGCCCTGGTTCAGCTTCCAGGAAACGACCCAGCCAATGGCGAATATCAATATGGCGACCGAGAGGCAGAAGGGGACGATGATGCGCGTCTTGATGCTTTTCATTTCGTGCTCCCGCGACAGCGTGGTGGGGTAAAAGCGAACCGGGGCGCAAACCCGTCCCTGTGTCCGGCTTCCCGGCGGCATGATTGTCCGAAAACGGGTACTGGAGCAGTCCGGCCCCTGGAAAATACAATAATACCAATAGTTAGTATTCGGTGCAAGAACGTTTTTGGCCTTTACGCCGGGTAATGACAGTATCGTCGCCGATATGGAACAGCGACCTGGAACTTCGTGCACAGGCATGCTATATTTTCCGAAAACGGTCGGCAAACGACATCCACGACCCCGGCGCAACAGGGCCAAACCCCACCGGAAAAGGCGGCGTCCCATGAAAATACTGAAATACTCGGTGCTGGTGCTACTCATCCTGGCTGTCGCGGCCGTCGTGGCCTGGGAGGTGTTCTTCCGCATGCCCCTGCCCTCCTACTCGGGCGAGCAGTCCCTGCCCGGGCTCGAGGACAAGGTCACCGTAAAGACGGACGACTACGGCATCCCCCACGTCTTCGCGTCCAGCGAGAACGACCTGTTTTATGCCCAGGGATACATGACGGCGCGGGACAGGCTGTTCCAGATGGAGGTCACCCGCCTGGCGGGCCGCGGCGAGCTTTCCAGCCTGTTCGGCGAGGCCACCCTCGACAGCGATCGGTTCCTCAAGACCTTTGGCATCCATCGCTATGCCGTGGCGGAGTGGGAGGCGACCTCCGACGAACTGAAAAAGGTCATCCGCGCATACGTGGCCGGGGTCAACGACTACATGAGGACGGCGGGTTCCCTTCCACGGGAGTTCATGCTGCTGGGCGCGAAACCGGGCCTGTGGAAACCCGAGGACTCCATCGCCGCGGGCCTGCTCATGGCCTACGGGCTGACCCGGTCCAAGAAGGCGGACCTGATCCTGTACCAGGTGGGACGCTCGGCGGGCCAGGACGTGCTGGATGTGATGATCCCGTCATACCCGGACTTCGCGCCCCGGGTGTCCCGGGGCGGCGGCCCGGCCCCGGACGCGCCCGTTCCCGAGGAGGCCGCGTTTCCGGGCACCGGTCCCGGGCCTTACGCGGAGTTGTTCAACCTGGGTTTTCACGCCAGCAACTGGATGATCTTCGACGGGTCGAAAACCACTACCGGCAAACCCATATTCACGGGCAGCCCGGATCTCGAACCCAAGCTGCCCGCCACCTTCCACGTGATCCGGCTCAAGGGCGGGCGCTACGACGTCATGGGCGGAGCCATCCCGGGAACGCCGGGAGTCAGCGTCCTGGGCTACAACGGCCATATCGCCTGGAGCGGGGTGAACGGCAGGGTGGACGAACTGGACTATTTCATCGAGAAGGTCAACCCGGACAACCCGGGCCAGTACCTCACCGGGGACGGCTGGCGGGACTTTCAGGTCATCGAGGAGACCCTCCGCGTAAAGGGCGACGACGGCATCGAGGAACGCCCGCTCAAGGTTCTGGTCTCCCGGCACGGCCCGGTCATCTCCGATGTCCTGCCCCTGGCGCCGGACAACTGCGCGGTGCAGTGGGTGGGCCAGGAGCCCAGCGGCGTGTTCGAGGGCTTTCTGCGCATCTGCCGGGCCACGAACTTCGAGGAATTTCGCGAGGGATGCAGCTTCGTGCGAACTCCGACCCTCAACCTGGGCTACGCCGACGCCGACGGCCACATCGGCTACCAGTACATGGCCCGGCCTCCCATACGCAAGACACCGGGCGGGCCGCTTCCCGTGCCCGGCTGGACCGGCGAGCACGAATGGGTGGGGTACGTGCCCTTCGAGGACCTTCCCTGGGACCTGGACCCGGACAACGGTTATTTCGGCTCGTTCAACAACGAGGCGCAGCCCACCCCCTATCACATGACCAACTTCTACCTGTTTGAACGGGCCGTGCGGTTCGGCGAGATCATGGCCCAAACCGGCAAGGTGTCCCCGGCCGACGCCCGGGAAATGCAGCTGGACACCGTCTCCGTGGTGGCCCGGCGCTGGGTTCCCCTGGCCGTGGAGGCCGCGGGAACGGACGGCCCAGCCGCGCAGGCCGCGGATATGCTGCGGGACTGGGACCTGGACGTGGACTTTGACAGCCCGGCCGCCGCGCTGTTCAACATGTTCCACTTCCGCCTCGCGGGCCAGACCCTGGGCGACGACATCGGCAGAAAACTGTGGGACGAGCACCTCGCGCATCCATATCTTGCCTACATGGCGGACCTGGCGCTGATCCGCATCCAGGACGATCCGGACCACAAACTGTGGGACGACCAGGGCACCAGCGAAACGGAAACCCGGGACGACATCATCCGAAGGGCCCTTTCCATGGCCATGGCCGACATGGAAAAACGCTTCGGCCAGGACCGGGCGGACTGGGAATGGGGCAAGGTGCACGAGATGACGTTCAGGCACCCTTTGGGAAGCAAGCTGGGTTTCCTGAACCTCGACCCGATCCCCACACAAGGCGACGCCGTCACCATCAACGCCGGCATGTGGGACCACCTGGACCCCTTCGCCTTCAAGTCCGGCGGCGTCATCCGCATGGTCGTGGACTTCGCCAACCCGGCAAACTCCACCATCATCAGCCCGCCCGGCCAGTCCGGCCAGTACAAGAGTCCCCACTACGCGGACCAGGCCAAACCCTGGGCCCGGGGCGAGCAGGTGCCCATGCACTTCACGGACGCGGACGGGCTGGAGAAGGTGTTGGTGTTGAGACCCGGGGCGTGAGGCTGAAAAGGAGGAATCGGGGAACGGCGATCCGGTCAATGCACGAAGGTCTATTCCGCGATCGAGTTCACGGCCTGCCCTTTCGGTGACATGCCTGGCGGCAATTCCTCACCCTAATACATTTTGCTACACAAAAATGATTATTTCGAAACAACCTCGAATGGCGGCGGGAGTACCACAATATATGGAAAAACATATTGATGGCTACCGCAACAAATTGTATCTAGTTTGACTTTCAATTTACTTTTTACGAACCCATCAAAAATGCGATGGACACATAGTTGATTGGAATGCGGGCGACATCGTTCAAAACTTGTTTGACGAAATACCCGCAACCGAGTAGCCTCAAGTTCATGAGGCGAGGAGAGCGGAGAAGGGGCTACGCGGATGACTGTACCGAATCACCCCGAGATATACCACATTGTGCACGTTGATCGGTTGCCCTCTATCATCTCGGATGGTTGCATCTGGTGTGACGCCGAGGTTATCAGGCGTCGCTGTTCCGGAACCACCATCGGTATGAGCGGGATCAAACAGCGTAGGCTTGAGCTTCCCTTGACCAGTCACCCGGGCTTGCACGTCTCAGACTGCGTGCCCTTTTACTTTTGTCCGCGCTCCATCATGCTCTACTTACTCCACCAGGGAAATCACTCAGAGCTATCTTACCGTGGAGGACAGGAACCTATCGCCCACCTTGTGGCAGACCTCCAAGAGGTCGTGAAATGGGCAAATGGAGTGCGAAAACGTTGGGCGTTCACGCTTTCCAATGCCGGTTCCAACTATTTCGAAGATCGGTCCGACCTGGGAAAACTAAATGAGATAGATTGGAATGCGGTCAAGGCGAATCATTGGGCCGCTCCGGCTGTCAAGGAAGGAAAACAGGCTGAATTTCTGATGGAGCACCATTTCCCATGGACCCTGATCCACACGGTTGGCGTTCAGTCGGCCCGCATGCAACACCACGTAGCCACTGCCTTGCGACAATCCACACATAAACCCGGAATCCTGATCAAGCCTGACTGGTACTATTGATAGGGAGGGCGAAATGATCCAATACAAGACCGGAGACATTCTCCAGGACACCTCCGACGCTCTGGTGAACACTGTCAACTGCGTGGGAGTCATGGGGCGCGGGATCGCCCTACAGTTCAAGAAGGCATTCCCGGAGAATTTCAGGGAGTATGAGAAGGCATGCAAACAGGATGAGGTAAAACCGGGGCGCATGTTCGTACATGAAACCGGCACTGTCATGCCGCCAAGGTTCATCATCAATTTCCCCACGAAAAGGCACTGGCGGGGAAAGAGCCGAATGGAAGACATTGAAAACGGCCTGGAAGGGTTGAAAAGGACCATAAAGGACTATGGAATTGATTCGATTGCGATTCCACCCTTGGGCAGCGGACTTGGAGGATTGAATTGGAATCAAGTGAAATCCCGCATCGAAAAAGAGCTGGGTTCGATGACGGATGTACGAATCACCGTATATGAACCCAAAGGCGCTCCATCTTCCGAAAAGATGACCCACGTTCGGGAAATACCGACAATGACCGCGGGACGCGCTGCCCTCGTAGAATTGATGCATCGCTATCTTTGCGGATTGCTTGACCCAATGGTGACCCTTCTGGAAGTCCACAAATTGATGTACTTCATGCAGGAAGCCGGACAGCCCTTGAAACTCCGATTCAAGAAGGCGCCCTATGGACCCTACGCGGAAAACCTTCGTCATGTGCTGCATGCCATCGAAGGCTACTTTATCAGCGGCTATGCGGACGGAGGAGATACACCCGAAAAAAAGCTCGAACTGATTCCAGGCGCAAGCGAAGAGGCTGGCGCCTTTCTGAGCAGGGACAAGGAAACTCTCACTCGATTCAAAGAAGTGTCCCAACTGGTGGAAGGCTTTGAATCTCCATTCGGCCTGGAGTTATTGTCCACGGTGCACTGGGTTGTGAAGCATGAGGGTGCCGCGACGATGGATGAAATCCAGAAGAAGACATACTCATGGAATAGCCGCAAACGGCAATTCACACCGCGACAAATCAGGATTGCAGTGGAAGTGCTGAAACAACACGGTTGGGTGGCCTTGATGGAGGGTACCCCCCCGCCCGCATCCCGTAGCAATGTGCCGTGACACGCATTACACGCCCCCTATTGGAATCAACCTGCTTGGCCAACCGGAAATCCACGGAAACGAGAGGTTTCGGGATTTGTGAGAAGACCGGCGGAGTCAGGGGCGGTTCCATGAGGCGCCCGAACTGCCGGAAAAAGGGCTGCCAAGCAAGGTGCGAAAGCACTTTGAACACTACCGGCGGGGTATCGAACCCGGTGTAAGAACATCAACCAGGTGTTCCGGAGAAAAAAAGCGCCCGGGATCGACCCGGGCGCTCGCAGGCTGTTGATTGCCGTATTTTTTTCCGGACCGCTAATCCTTCTTCCGCTTTTTCCTCTTCTGCTTCTCCGCGTACAGGATCTCCTTTGTCCCGGCGATCTCCTGTTCGGTCACCTCCTGGCGCAGTTTCTCCATGCGCGCCATGACCTGGGCGAAGCGCGCGCCTTCGGCCGCGCTGATCCATTCCAGTTGCAGGCGTTCGGGCCGGATGCCCAGCTTTTCCATCTTGCGGCGCACCTTGGCCACCCGTTTTTCCGTCCAGTGGTTGGCGTCGATGTAGTGACAGTCGCCGATGTGGCAGCCGGAAACCAGGATCACGGGCGCGCCCATCTCGAAGCCGTCCCAGATGAAGCTCTCGTCCACCCTGCCGCTGCACATGGTGCGGATGAGCCGCACGTTGGCGGGGTACTGGAGCCTCGAGACGCCCGCGTTGTCCGCGCCGGCGTAGGAACACCAATTGCACGCGAAAGTCAGGATCTTCTCCTTGGGCCGCTCCTCCAGCATGGAGGTGACCTGGTGCATGATCTGGCCGTCGGTGAAGTGGTTCATGTCGATGGCGTCAAACGGGCACTCCGCCGCGCAGGTTCCGCAGCCCGCGCACGAGGCGGTGTTCACCACCGCCGGCGTCTTGGCCTTCCTGTCCACGGAGATGGCGTTGTACGGGCACACGTCCGCGCAGATGCCGCAGGACTTGCACTTTTCCTCGTTGATCTCGCTGGTGATCGGCTCGGTTGTGATCTCGCCCTTGTGCATGAGCCGGATGGCCCGCGCCGCGGCGGCCGACGCCTGGGTCACGCTCTCCTTGATGTCCTTGGGCCCTTCCGCGCAACCGGCGAAGAAGATGCCCCGGGTCGCCGCGTCCACGGGCTGCAACTTGGGATGCGCTTCCAGGTAGAAGCCGTCCGAGGTGAGCTGCAGGCCCAGCATCTCCTGGAGCTTCTGGGTGGCGGACGAGGGCTTGATGCCCGTTGCCAGCACCACCATGTCGAGGTCATGCACTTCGAGTCGGCCGGTGTTCGTGTTCTCCACGGTCACGCGCAGGCCGCCATCCTCGTTTTCCAGCACCGAGCCGGGCAGGCCGCGTACGTACTGGGTGCCCAGCCTGCGGCTTCTCGTGTACAGATCCTCGAAGCCCTTGCCGAACGCGCGGATGTCTATGTAGAAAACCTTCACGTCGATGCCCGGGTAGTGCTCCTTGAGCATGAGGGTGCTCTTCACCGTGTTCATGCAGCAGATGTTCGAGCAGTACTCGCCGCCCTTGCGGGCGGAACGGGAGCCCACGCACTGGATGAACCCGACGGATTTGGGCACCTCGCGGTCCGTGGGACGCACCACCTCGCCCTGTGTGGGGCCGCCCGCGTTGATGAGGCGCTCGAACTCCATGCTGGTGAGCACGTTCTCGAAGCGGGTGTATCCGTACTCGTCGTGCTCGGTGGGGTCGTAGGCCTCGAGGCCCGTGGCCATGATGATGGTGCCGACCTTTTCGGTGACCTCCTCGTCGGACATGTGGAAGTTGATGCAGTTCTTGTCGCATGCCTCCACGCAACGGGCGCACCGGACCGGGTTGTGGCCCAGGCACTCGGAGGTGTTCACCACGTAGCTCGCCGGCACGGCCTGGGGAAACGGCACGTAGATGGCGCGTCTCGAGGACAGGCCCATGTTGAACTCGTCGGGACGCACCACGGGGCAGACCTCGGCGCAGTCGCCGCAGGCCGTGCACTGGGTCTCGTCCACGTAACGGGCGCGCTTGAGCACCTGCACCTCGAAGTTGCCCACGTAGCCCTTGATTCCCACCACTTCGCTCATCGTCATCAGCTTGATCCGGGGATGCCGACCGGCATCCGTCATTTTCGGACCAAGAATTCAGATGGAACAGTCCATGGTGGGGAATGTCTTGTCCAGCTGGGCCATGGTGCCGCCGATGGACGGCCGCTTCTCCACGAGCACGACGTCATAGCCGTTGTCCGCGAGGTCCAGCGCCGCCTGGATGCCGGCCACGCCGCCGCCGATGACCATGGTGCGCTTGGTCAGCGGCAGGGTCTCGGGATACAGCTCGCCCAGCAGCCTCACCCGGGAAACGGACATGCGGACCAGGTCCATGGCCTTTTCCGTGGCCAGCACCGGTTCGTGCATGTGGACCCAGGAGCACTGCTCCCTGAGGTTGGCCATTTCCAACAGGTACGGGTTCAACCCTGCGTCGGCCAGCATCTGGCGGAACGTGGGCTCGTGCAGCCGGGGCGAGCAGGAGGCCACGACGACACGGTCCAGCCTGTTGTCCTGGATGTCCTGCTTGATCTCGTGCTGGCCCGGCTCGGAACAGGCATAGCCGATGTCCCGGGAAACCACCACGCCGGGCAGGCCCGCGGCATACTCCGCCACCTGCCTGCAGTCCACCACCTTGCCGATGTTGGCGCCGCAATGGCAGACGTACACGCCGACCCGTGCATCGGGCTCGGGCGCGCCGCCTTCCTGTACCAACGGATTCGCTTCCATCTGTTTGCCTCGTCAGTTTGTTGGTGTAGCGAAAACCTGAATCCGTGAGCGGTTCCGGGTGGTACGGATGCAAGGAAGAGACCTGCCGGCTGTACTAAAGTACGCCGGCCGGGCTCTGACGCCGCAGACGTGCCGCACGGGGCCGCCCCGAAGGGCGAAAAACACTTCCACCCACCGGGTGAAACCATCTTTGTGAACAAAACCATGGAAAGGCCCGTCAGGCGGGACTCCATGTGATTTCTTCAATATTTTCGTCACGGATTCAGGGAAAAGCCTTTCAGTCAGATGATTGAAAAGGCTTGAAAACAATCAATGTACATGCCCAAACGCGCAAGGCGGAATACCTTTTTCGCGCTTCGCGCGATCCGCTTTTTTGTAAAAAAGCGGAACCAAAAAACTTTTATGTGGCCGGCCTTCGGCCGGCAAAACGACCTGGACCGGGGTCTGGTCCGTTCTGCCACCCGGTTCGTTCGTCATCCCAGCGAAAGCGGGGACCCATTTATTTTCAATAACTTGTACCATATGGATCCCCGCTTTCGCGGGGATGACGACTGACTTTGCCTCATTCCGATGTCGGGTCCGCCTACGCTGTCGCTCCGGCTTGACCCAACCTCCGGCTTGACCCAACCTACGGCTTGACCCAATCTGCGGCTGAAAAACCCGGAATCGGCCGCCTGTTAAAAAACGAGGAGGCGTAGGTTGGGTCGAGGCGCGGCGCGAGCCGAGCCGGACCCAACACTGGTCCGTTCTGCCACCCGGTTCGTTCGTCATCCCAGCGAAAGCGGGGACCCATTTATTTTCAATAACTTGTACCATATGGATCCCCGCTTTCGCGGGGATGACGACTGACTTTGCCTCATTCCGATGTCGGGTCCGCCTACGCTGTCGCTCCGGCTTGACCCAGCCTCCGGCTTGACCCAGCCTACGGCTTGACCCAATCTGCGGCACCCCTATTCCCACTGGATGGCTTTGGCCAAAACGGTAACGATGTCCGAGACCTCCATCTTCAATGAGTCGACCAGAAACGGGTCCTTCATGGAGCAGGTCAAATGAATCTGGCACTTGGGGCATGACGTGACCAGCAGGTCGCCGCCGGATTCCGCGGCCTGGCGCAGCCGTTCCTTCTGCATGGCCTTGCTGTAGGCGTCGCAACTGGACCACGCGCAGTTGCCGCAGCACATGCCGTTTGCGCCGCGGTCCCGCATCTCCACGAACCCCTTGCCGTCACCGTTGCCGTTGAGCCGGGCCAGCAGCTTGCGGGGGATGTCGGGCCGGCCCTCCAGGCGCGACATGCGGCACGGGTCCTGGAACGTGATGTTTTTGTCCAGCGCGTCAAATCCCACCGCGCCCTTGTCGATTTCCCTTTCCAAAAGGTCCAGCAGGTAGGTAACCTTGAAATTGCACTCGATTCCCTGCGCCGGGTAGTCATGGACCAGCGTGCGATAGCCTTCCGGGCAGCCCACCACCACCTCCTCGACGCCCATGTCGTGGATCCGTTCCACGTTCAGCCTGGCCAGCTTCTCGAAGTTGTCCCGGTCGCCGGACCACAGAAGGTCGTGGCCGCAGCAGCGTTCGTCGTCCAGCAGCGCCGGGTGGATGTCGAAAAAGTTGAGCAGCCGCAGGCCGTCCGCCAGGATGGCCCTGGTCTTGACTCCCAGGTGGTTGCCGAAAAACACGTCGAAGTACGGCGCGCATCCGCCAAAGTACAGGACCTTGCTTGTCTGGTCGCGGACGATGTCGTCCGGCAGCCAGTCCCAGTGCCGTATGGGCAGGTCCGGCGACGTCATGGTCCGGGACAGGGACTGGAAGAATCCGCCGTGGACCTCGTGTCCGTTGCGGCCCGCGCGGGACAGGGCGTGGCGCACGTCGCGCACGAATTCCGGAAAGTTCACGGCCGACGGGCAGCGCTCGTAGCACACGCCGCAGGTGAGGCAGGACCACACGTGCTCGGTGACGACGGGATTGGCCATGTCGCCGGTGATGACGGCATGGGCGATGGCCCGGGGCGAAAAGGGCTTCCCGGAAACCGTGAGCGGGCACGCCCCCGAGCATTTGCCGCAGTCCTGGCACACGTGTACCTGGTGTTTGGCGGCAGCCTCCCGGACCATGGGCGCGTAGTCCAGCATGAGCCTGCCGCGCTCCGGGGGCCGGACCGGGGACTTGCCCAATTCGGAAACCCGGTTTGCGAAGTCGGACAGAAACGCCAGCAACCCGTCATGCTCGTCCGGACCGAACGTGCCCAGCCGCAAGCGGTCCGCATCCAGGCCCAGCAGGTTCAGTATTTCCCGGGTGTCCGACGCGTTGGCGTGGGCCGAGCTGGTGCCCATGCCGTACTGGCAGGCGCCGGAGTTACACCCCACCAGGGCCACGCCGTCCGCGCCCATCTCGAAGGGCTTGAAGAGCAGGGCCTTGCTGATGCGACCCGAACAGGGGATGCGCACCATCTTGATGCTTGCCGGGATTTCGGCGAGCCGGTCCATGAGGGTCTGGTACGCCGCGTGGGGGCCCCAGTTGCACATGTATAGAATGATCTTGAGATCCATTTACGATGACCTCGATGCCTTTTTGCCGGGCCGCTGCGGCCCGGTATGCCAGAAATGGCGAATATGTTCGTAAATTCAAATTATTATCGACGCATTGGCCTGCCTATGCTTGCGCTGCG
>JBKHBM010000026.1:0-46225 GCA_046542385.1 Desulfatibacillaceae bacterium
CACTGGCCTTCGGCGGAGCCGTAGCCCTTACCGGACCCGGCTTCCGCACCGGCGCCCGTTTCCCCGGGAGCGGCCACGCGGGTGGCGGCGACCAGCTCGCCGGCTTCCGGCGCCGATCCGGCCCCCTCGGCGGTTTCCACACCACCCTGGCCCGCCTCTCCCTGCCCGGCGTCCGGCCCTTCCCGCCCGTCGCCGCCGGCGGCCCCGGCGCCTCCGGCGTCCGGCCCTTCCTCCTCCGCCCCGGGCTCTTCCTCGTCGTATTCGCGCCCGGTCGCGCCACCGCCGCGCAGTGCGTCCAGCCTGTCCAGCAGCTCCTGGAACATGGCCGTGTCCGTGAATTCACCGGCTCTTTGTTGCCAGAACCGTTCCGCTTCCAGCAGCAGCTGCCGGCGCTCCTCGGGCGGCATGTCCGTTTCCAGCACGCCGAAGCGCAGCATGGTTTCCCGAGCGTTGTGCGCGGCGAGCCGCAACTGGTCCGTTGCTGTGTCCTCGGCCAGCCGCGCGGCAAAATACAGGGACTGTCGAACCTCCTCGGGGATTTCGGACCACGTGGCGTCGGACACCACGAGCATGGAGGGCGCGTATCGCATGGGCAGGGGGTTGGACACCCTCAACTGGGTGTAAAGTTGCTCATCCACCAGGGCGAGCGGACCCGCGACCACGCTGTCCGCCACCATACCGTCCACCACGGACAGGCCTCCTTCCGCGTCAACCACCGTGGCCCCCAAACCCTCGAAAAACGCCGATTCCACCGAACCCCGCACGTCCAGGAACCTGGCGTCGGAAAAATCATCCAGGGTCGTAAAGCCGTCCACCACCGAATACACGTGCTCGAACCCCGAGTCCACCCAGCCGATCATCTGGTAACCGCGGCTCTGCCATGCCGCTTCCAGGGTGGAACGCATCTCGTTCTTTATCCAGTTGACCTCGTAAATGTCCTCGAAAACCATGGGAAGGGACAGGACGCCCACCTCGGGGGCCGTCTCCCGCGCGCCGTCATGGCTGAGGAGCGCCGCCTGGTTGGAATTCATCAGAACTTCCAGGGCTATCCGGCTCTCCGTGGCAGCCTCGTCCCGTTGCCACTCGGTTTCCACGGTACCGAACGAGCCGTCACGTAACGCCGGGGTGAAAACCTCTTCCGCGATGCCGGCCGTGGTTGAATCCTCCCCCGTTGCCGTCAGGATCTTCCACTGGACGCCCAGGCATACCTGGGATGGGACGGCGAGGCACGCCGCAAGGACGATGGCGAAAAGGACCGGCGCTGGAAAGCGATGGGTCATTGCTGCCTCGCGTGATGGAGGGTGGTAGCTTCCATGCCGGATCTGCAGCGCGGCATGGAGAACTCTGCTTTCATAATACCGTATCGGGGAGGAAAGACAAGACCGGCCCGAAAAAATGTAGAGAGCACGTAATCTGTCCGGGTTTGTAGCACACAAACTGTCCGGGTTATCTGGAAGCCGAGGAGGCGGAAAGATGAGGCGGACAGAACGGCTACCAGCCCGTTGAAAAGCTCGAGATTTGCAGCCTGTTCAAAAACGATGAGATGCAAGGCGCGCGAATTTCGAGGAATAAGGCGTACTTATGGTACGCTGCACTGACGAGAAATGAAGTGCAACGCCGCAGATTGCGTTTTTCAACAGGCTGCTACAGGAGACCAGGATAATGCGGTTCGAGGAAGCGTTTTCGTTGTGGACCGAGAGGAGATTGACCCAGGAAGAGGCAGCCAGGCTGCTCGGGGAAGGAACGGCCTCCAGTTTCGTGGGGGCCAGGGAAGTCATCGAACAGCACGGGCTTCTTTGTTCACTTTACACGGATCGTGCCAGTCACTAGTGGAATACGCCAGTGGCGGGCGGCAAGGTGGACAAAAACAATCTGACACAGTTTGGCCGGGCCATGCATCAGTTGGGAATCGAGATGATCCCGTCTTACTAGCCAGAGGCGCGTGGGCGTTCCGAGCGTGTCCCATAATGCCAAAGAATGGGGCGATAATGTCCCGGACGTCCCGGCTTGCCAAGCCGGAAAAGAGTATTATGGTTGGATGTCCCTTTTGCAATTCCATTGCCCCCCTGAA
The DNA here is from genome assembly GCA_046542385.1 of Desulfatibacillaceae bacterium. Lineage (GTDB taxonomy): Bacteria > Desulfobacterota > Desulfobacteria > Desulfobacterales > Desulfatibacillaceae > JBKHBM01. Next base: position 2,072 of record JBKHBM010000026.1, read on the forward strand.
AGAGGAGTTTTCATGTCCACCACGATCGGTTTCATCGGTATGGGAATCATGGGTTCACGCATGTCCAGGAACCTGCTGGACCAGGGGTTTCCGGTCCATGTATACAATCGAACCGCGAACAGGTGCCTGCCTCTGGTCGAGGCCGGCGCAGTCCGGGCGGACACGCCGGCGGACCTGGGAGAGCAGGCCGAGGTGGTGGTCACCATGCTGACCGGTCCTGAAGCCGTGGACTCGGTGCTTTTTGGGGAGGACGGGTTGTTTTCGAGGAATCCGCACGCACGAGTGCTGGTGAACATGAGTTCCGTGCCTCCGGCGTATTCCGCGGAGTTGGCGGAAAAGGTGGCCGCGCGGGGTATGGAGTTCGTGGACGCCCCCGTGTCCGGCAGCAGGAAGCCGGCGGAAGAGGGGACCCTGGTGATCCTGGCGAGCGGGCCCAAGGCGGTGGCTGACGCCCTGGAATCCATGTTCGCCGCCATGGGGAAGAAGACGGTGTACTGCGGCGAGGCGGGCAAGGGTTCGGCCATGAAGATGGCGGTGAACCATCTGCTGGGCTCCATGATGCTCGGTTTGAGCGAGTCGCTGAATTTTGCCCGGAAGTGCGGACTGCCTGCGGAGCTGTTCCTGGGAGCGGTGTCCGGCGGGCCGCTCAACTGCGGCCTGTTTGAGTTGAAGTACGACATGCTCGAATCCGGTGAATATCCCGCCCAGTTTCCCCTGAAGCATATGCTCAAGGACCTGCGATTCATGGCGGAAACCGCGGACGAATATGGTGCGGCGGTGCCTTTTGGCCGGGCGGCATTTGAAACGTATCGATACGCCATGGGCAAGGGAATGGGCGACGATGATTTCGCCGCCGTGCATCGGGTATTTGAAGTATTGAACGACGACTGAGTCAACGGATGTGTGGCTGATTAATTGACTTGACGAACAGACATCAAATTACTAATAATTGTTCGCCATTTGATTGTATCCATTCGCCGTTGTTCGTTAATAACATCGAAACAGCGGGACTCCACGGAGCTTTCGCATGTATCAACGAGATGCCATGACCAAAAAAGTATGTATTTTCATTGATGGAGAGAATTTCAGATACGCGATTTGCGATCTATTTCCCGAATTCGACGCCACCGATTATCTGCCGAAGAAGGCCCGCTGGTCCGACTGGTTCGACAACCTCGTCAACCAGGTGACCAGGAAGACGTCCTTTAAGACGGAAAGAGTCAGAACTTACTGGTACGTCATCGAGGATATCGACTTCTTCCCCTACAAGTTTCCCCGGGTGGAATACGAGGCGGACACCCTCCAGCGCCTCCTGTGCAAGTATCCACCCTACCGCGCCGAACTGGAACAGCTTTCCGACGATACGCTGTACAACCGGATGCGGGAGATGGTGTCGGATCTGCGCGGCCGCCAGCACGAGATGCGCAAGCGCTTTGACGGGTGGACCAAGATCCAGAACGCCATATCCTGGACGCACGACGCGGTGGAATTTCGCCGCGCGGGGTCGATCAGTTATGATCTGTTCACCAATGATTTCGGCAAGGAAAAGGCCGTGGACGTCAAGCTGGCCGTGGACATGATCAACCTTCGGGACAACTACGACATCGCGCTTCTGGTCTCGGGCGATCAGGATTACGCGCCGGCGGTGCAGGCCGTGAAGGATTTCGGCAAGAAGGTGGTGAACGTGGTGTTCGAGACCCGCAACGGAAAGATCCTGGGGGGGACGTGGCGTTCCAACCAGCACACGGACTGGACCCTGCGAGTGGATCATTCCGAGTTGCACGGATACCTGTTTCCGAACGATCATTAGTCGGAAAGGACGACGCGGCGCGGCGAAAGGAAACGGGAATCGGAGTACGTCCGATTCCCGCCCCGCCTTCCTGTTCCGGTTTTTTTGCGAAATCCGAATCGTTCTTCCGATGTTAAGCCTTCCCTACGGCCTCGTTCCACCTCCGCAGGATTTCCTCACGCATGTCGGCGGGCATTTGTGGTTTGAATACCCGGTCCTCGCGCCATGAGGCGCGGATGTCCTTCGTGTCGCTGAACAGGCCCACGCCCAGGCCGGCAAGGCATGCCGCTCCCAGGGCCGTTGTCTCCACCATCTGCGGCCGCACGATCTCGCAGCCCAGAAAGTCCGCCTGCATCTGCATGAGAAGGTTGTTGGCGCATGCGCCCCCGTCCACCTTGAGGGACGGAATGCTCTGCCCGCTGTCCTGCTCCATGGCCTTGAGCACGTCCACATTCTGCAGGGCCATGCCCTCCAGCGCCGCGCGCGCCAGGTGGGACCGGTTGGTGCCCCGGGTCAGGCCCGTGACGAGGCCCCGCGCAGAGTCGCGCCAATGTGGCGCGCCAAGGCCCACGAATCCCGGAACCAGAATCACGCCGCCCGAGTCCGGCACCTCCGAGGCCAGGGCCTCGATCTCGGAGGCGGCCTTGATGAAACCCATCTCGTCCCGCAGCCACTGGACCACGGCGCCCGCGATGAAGGCCGATCCCTCCAGCGCGTAGGTGGTTTCCCCTTTGATCCTCCATGCCACCGTGGTGAGCAGGCCGTGGCGGCTGGGCACCGGCTCGCCGCCAGTGTTCATCAGCAGAAACGCGCCCGTGCCGTAGGTGCACTTGGACTCGCCCGGGTTGAAGCAGGCCTGACCGAACAGGGCGGCCTGTTGATCGCCAGCGACGCCGCATATGGGTACGCCGTCGGGCAGGTCGCCGAAACCGCTGGTAAGGCCCATGGTTTCCGTGCAGTCCACAATTTTCGGCAGGGTGTTGGCCGGGACCTCCAGGATGTCGCACAGTTCCCGGTCCCACTCGCAGGAGCGGATGTCCATGAGCAGGGTGCGGGAGGCGTTGGTCACGTCCGTGACGTGGGATTTGCCTCCCGTCAGGCGGTAGATCAGGTAGGAGTCCACCGTGCCCACCATCACGCGGCCCGCCTCGGCCTCGTCCCGCAGCCCTTCTACAGTGTCGAACTGCCACTTGAATTTGGTGCCGGCGAAGTAGGGGTCCAGGATGAGGCCGGTGCGCTCCTGGAACATGTCCAGCAGGCCGTCGTCCTTCATCTTCTGGATGATGGGGGCCGTCCTGCGGCACTGCCATACGATGGCGTTGTGGTGCGCCTTGCCCGTCTCGCCGTTCCACACCACCGCGGTTTCACGCTGGTTGGTGATGCCGATGACCGCGATGTCCGAGGGCGACGCCTTGCCCTTGGCAAGGGCGTACTTGGTGGCGTCCAGCACGGACTGCCATATGTCCTCGGGGTCGTGCTCCACCCATCCGGGCCTGGGGTATATCTGGCGAAATTCCTGGTACCCCCGGGCCAGGACCTTCAGGTTCCTGTCGATGAGCATCACCGTGGTGCCGGTGGTTCCCTGGTCGATGGAGAGAATGATGTCCGCCATTGCGCACTCCGGGATCAAGGGGTAACGGCGACGCCACGGGCGTGACGCCGCCGGGAACGGTCAACGGGGTCGCGGCGGATCCGGACCCGTATCCGGCTTTCACTTGAATCCGCGACGAAAATGTCGAAGGATTCATGAAGGAACCCGTGAATCGGCACTTCATGTCTCCTCGCATCCGTACTACCAGGGACCGCTCATGGATTCAGGGATCAGTCCTTGAACACCAGCTTGCCGCCGATGTATCCGGCAACGCCCGTGGCCGCCAGCAGGATCAGCCACACAAGCACATAGGCCCCGCGCGACGGCCCGGTGAGCACGCCAGGATCGGATATCCTCCAGATGAACAGCACGATCACGCAAAGGGTGACCACGGCGGTGGCGGCCAGCTTGGTGATGAAAATGGTGGTCAGCGCCTGGTTGTATTTCCGGGTCCAGACCAATAACCCGGAGAACAGGACTACCGGCAGGGACAGCAGGACCATGATCAGGTTGTAGTAGGATGCGAGACCCAGTGCGGTGAGGTCGAACGCGGCCGCCAGCAGCACGAACAAAAACGCCACGGGGATCACGCCATTGGGTACATGCACGGAAATGGGATGGACGTGGTGTTTGACCATCTTGGCAGTGGTGAAATCGTACACCGCCTGGAAGGTGTCGTTGCCCGAGGCAAGACCCGAGACCTTGTCGCGCAGGCCCGAGGCAATCTGCTTCGGTCCGGACCCGGAATCCCTGGCCTGCCCGCCGGCCTGCCTCGTTTCGCCGCCGGATTCGGATGGTTTTTCCTGGCCGGCGGCCCCTCTGGGGGCTTCGGCATGGCCCTCGGCCTCCTCTTCGAGAAGTACGAACTTGGACTTGTCGGCGCCGCAGACCGGACAGGTCTCCGGAGGTTCCTCGCCAACGTGGATGTATCCGCAAACAGTGCATTTCCATTTTTTCATGGTAACAGGATTTCCTTTCAAGCGGGGGGCAGTGGTGTCGGCCAGGCCGGTTTCCCGAATGTATCAGGAAGCTCCGCGCGGTTGCAAGGGGCCAATATGGAACGCAAGGCCGCCAGGGGCGGCCTTTAACGCGGACCGGCACGCCGGGGACGGGACGAATCCACGCCTTTTACCTGTCTCGTCTGAGGTGTCGCGCGCCTGACGCGTCTGCCACGAAGACGTCGGTGGCAAGGCCCATGAACAGGCCGTGCTGCACCACGCCAGCGTGCTCCAGCAGCCTGGCGGAAAGCCGGCCCGGATCGTCGATGGGCCCGAATTCCGCGTCCAGCACCAGATTGTGGTGCACGGTGCGAAACGCCTTGGAGATTACGTTGGTGCGCAACAGGACAACGGCGCCCAGGCTTTCCAGGTACGCCTGCGCCGTCTCCCGGGCAAATGGCGCAACCTCCACCGGGATATGGCATTCCATGCCCACCTTGTCCGTCACCGCCTTTTCCGGGACTATGTAGACATTGCGCTCGCTGGCTTGCGCCAGGACTTTCTCCTGTAAAAACGTGCCGTCCGTCTTGATAAGATTCAGGTCCGAATCCACCTCGCAGGCGCCGTCGATAACGATGTCGATCCGGGAATGGTCCTTGAATCCGGACACCGGAATGTCCCAGGAGCGCACGTTGTCCTCGCTGGTGATGGAGCTGGGGATGGCCACGATGTCCTTGATCTCGCCCTTGCGATACAGGTCGCCGATGCAATTGACGGCGATGGCCGCGGTGGGGCCGGAGCCCAGGCCCACGACCATTCCGGACTCGATCAGGCTCACGGCGCTGCGAATCGCCTGGTGCAGATGCTCGTTGGTGCTCATGCGATACAGTCCTCTCAATGTCGCCTGCTGGAATCTTGTGTGCGAAAACGATGCTTTGCTCCGCAACGGTTCGTAACCGTTCCTTTCGTCCCTTCTTCGGACGGGAACGGCCGGGAATGCGTCTCTGATGAAGGGTTCTGGATAGAACAAACCGGGGATTTTTTCAAGTCCCGGTTTGCATGGCGGGCATGGCGTTGATGTTCTCAAGGGAAGTCGCGGAAACTCCGGGACGCGCCGGACCAAAACGGGGAGTCGGAAGAGCCGGTGGAGGGTTCGTGTCTCCGGGGATCGCATCGGGCTCCCCGGGGAGGGGAGCCCTGATCCGCACAACACGGGATCCCGGGCTATTCAACCCAGTGGACCCGGGCCTGTTCCCTGGCCACGGGCTTGTCGATCGTGCCCCGGGGATAGCCAAGGGTGAACGAGGTGATGATCCTGAACGGCTCCTCGATGCCCAGGCTCTTCTTGTACCCGGGGTGCACGTTGAGCGCCTTGACAAGGCCCACGTAGCAGGTGCCCAGACCCATGGCGTGCGCGGCGAGCACCATGTTCTGCGCGCAGATGCCCACGTCCAGTTCGATGTCCCCGATGCCCCGCTTGTCAGCCAGGATGATGACAAGGCTGGGTGCGCCGAAAAAGATGTCGTACCCCGGATCGGCGGTCACCGCGTTGATGCCGCCGCGGACCCGCGGCTCGAATTCTCCCGGCTTCAGGCCCACCAGCAGCGGTAGAAGCGCCTTCTGCCAGCGGGTGAAACTGGCGGTGGGATTGCCCGGCGTCGTCTTGTCCATCCACTGGTGGGGAAGGGACAGGTAGGGCATGATGCGCAGTGACTTCTTGCACCTGGCGTTGATCTCGTCGATGACGGAGCGGTTCTGTATGGCGATGAACTTCCATGGCTGGTTGTTGCCCGCGCTGGGAGCGAAACGCCCCGCTTCGATGATCCGCTCCACAACCTCCCTTGGAACCGCCTTCTTTTTGTAGAGCCGGATGCTGCGGCGCCGGTAGATCACCCGCTCCGTTTCCGTCAGCTGATCCTCGTACTCCTCGAAGGGCTTGCCCGCGTGTTCGGCAAGCGGTTCGGGCATGGTCTTGGGGCCGGCAAACAGGTGGTCGTTTTTCCAGTATCCGTCCGTCACCCGGTAATCGCCCTCTATCCGTATCGCCTGCTCCTTGCACGCCACGGCGCAGTTCTGGCACGTGATGCACCGGAAGTGGTCGTAACGCTGGTTCGGGGACGGGTGTCCGTTCGCCATTTCCAGCAATTGTATGGGACAGGTGCGCACGCAGCGGCCGCATCCCGTGCACTTTTCCTCGTCCACCGCGAATCGTGCGAAGACGGTGGGAGGCAGGTTTCTGTGCCGCAGTTTCTCCAGGACCATGGTCTGCTCCTTTCGCCATGAAAAAGGTCGTTTTCCGTATCCTTAGAGGAAATTGACTATACAGTCAACAAAAATGACGCATCCCGGCAAAACCTTGGGGTCCAGGTCCGCCGGCTCCCCGAAAGCCCATATATGGGGCGATTTAAATGTAAATCACCGATGCCGAAGTGGATTTCCCCTTGCGCGTTCCTGCTGGGTGCGTTATGTATAGTGGCACGTCAGATGATGGACAGTCGAACGGCGAAAACCCCCGACGCATAACAGCCCGTTGAAAAACTCGAAACGTGCAGCCTGTTCAAAAACAACAAGTTGCAAGGCGCACGAATTCCGAGGAGTAAGGCGTACTTATAGAACGTCGCATCGACGAGGAATGGAGCCCAACGCCGCAGATCGCGTTTTTCAACAGGCTGATAAAGGAAACCCATGGACACAGCCCGACAGTGGTACCGCATAAGCGAGGTCGAGGAACTAACCGGCGTGCCCCGCCGCACCATACACTTCTACCTGCAGCAGGGCCTGCTTCACTCGCCGCGCAAGACCGGAAAGACCATGGCCTACTACGACGACACACACCTGGAGGCCCTGCGCGCCATCAAAAAGGCCAAGGACGAGGGCCTGCCCCTGTTCGCCATCAGGGAACGCCTTGCCGCCACCATGCCCGAAGCGGCCCGACGCGACCCGTCCAGGCCGGCCGACTCCCAGGGGGCGTGGCGCACAACCGGCAGGCGCAAGCGCAAGAAGTCCGGTTCCTCCAACCAGACCAGGGATGACATCCTGGCCGTGGGCCGGCGGCTTTTTCGCGCCAAGGGGTACAAGAACACCAGGATCAACGACATCACCCGCGAGTTGAACGTGGGCAAGGGCACCTTCTATTTCTATTTCTCGGACAAGAAGGAGTTGTTCCTGGAATGCGTGCCCATGATCTTCACCGAGCTCTTCTCCAGGGGATGGGAGGAGATCGCCCGGGAGAAGGATCCCCTCAAGCGCCTGCAGATGCGCGCAAGGCTCACCCTGCCCGTGCTCAACGAGTTCGTTGCCATCCTGTCCCTGTGCAGGGAGGCCATGGACGACCCGGACCCGAACCTGAAAAACCTGGGCAGGCAGGTGTTCGCGTCCATCCGCAAGCCCCTGGAGGTGGAGATCAAAAAGGGGATGGCGGACGGCTCCTTCCGCAAGGTGAATCCCCGGGTTTTCGCCACCATGATGATAGGAGTCATGGAGGGCCTGGAGTACCTGGTCACCTACGACAGGGACTTCCATGCGGAAAAGATCCAGCAGGACGTGGCCGAACTGTTCTCCCTGGCCCTTACCGGAAACGCGTGACCCCGCCCTGAAAATTCGGGCTGTCCAGGCCGGGCTTTTTTTCGGGCCGGTCTGTTGGCAACAAATTGGGTTCTTCCGGGAAAAGCCACCTTGACCCCCTGTTCCATCGACGTTAAACAACCCCGAGCACCCAGACCAACCAGCAAATCGACAGGCAGCCCCTGCTTACCACCTTCGCCGAGGATTGCTGGGCCCTGGCCAACAGGGTTGCTTTCCCCAAAAAAATCATGTACAGGCCTAATGAATGGTCGCTCCGCGCCATTGGCCCCGGGCGGAACGGATGAACAATCTGGAAGGGAGTCTTCATTTCCTTGCGATAAGGCCGGACCCACCGTGCCGGTCGTGGACGAAACCGGAGTATCAACTCATGCAAAACATGGACCTGCTCAAAACGGATTTTTACGCCGGCCTTACAGAACTCGTGGAAGACGCCTTTCCGAGAGAATGCTCCAACTGCGGACGCTTGTACAAGAGCGCCGAGGAATTCATCGAGCAGACCGAAGCCATACGCGGACGAAGCGGACTGACCGAATACCCGGGTCAGGAGGGAAAGAGCGCCATCTACCTTTTCCGGAACTGTGTATGCGGCTCCACTCTCATGGAACTCTTTCGGGACCGACGCGACCTGTCCCTGCGCGGCCAGAAGGTGCGCGAAAAGTTCGCCCAGTTGATGGAGATTCTGGGCGCCTTCGGTCTGGACCTGGACGAGGCCCGCGCCGAGTTGCTCAAGCTGTTGAGCGGCGAGGAGAGCCAGGTACTCAACGACCTGGGCTTCAAGGTTCGCCGCAAGACCGCCTTCGGCGGCGCGGAATAGAATGGATCCACTCCGGTTCCCGACGTTCCCCTGCCTGACAAGTCTCCCATTCACCACAGCAGCCTGTTGAAAAACGCGATCTGCGGCGTTGCGCTTCATTTCCCGTCGATGCAACGTAGCGTAGGTACTTCTTACTCCTCAAAATTCGCGCGCCTTGCATCTCATCGTTTAGAACAGGCCTGCCAATTCCGGGTTTTTCAGCGGGCTGACAGGGGCGCGAGAGCGGGCAATCCGATTTGCCTGTCCGGAGTTTGACCTGTCGGCCCCTTCACCAACCCGGATCGAGAATTACCCGAACCATCGCCGTCATCTGTCAATGCGCGCTGAAGCCTTCCGCCTCCTTCCGGATAACTCCCTGCAACCATGAGAAATAGCGCTTGGCCTGCTCCCACCCCTCACCCTTGCCTAACAATCCCCTAATATTCACCTAACCCTGCTCTCGCATTTTCCTAACAAATCGGTTGCCTCCCTCCTGTTCTTTTGTTACACCCCGCACAGCCTGCTTTTCCTGCCCGTGTCCCTAAACGCCGCATCCGAAAGGCCATGGACTGCAATCATGAAACGACCAAGGCCGCTCATCTGGAAACTGTTCCCGTCCTACCTCGTGGTGACGTGCCTTGCCGTGTTCGCGGTCACCTGGTACGCCACGCACACCCTGCGCGACTTCTATTTCGAGCAGGCCCGTCTGGACCTTCAGGCCCGTGGCCAACTTTTGGAAAAGCAGTTTCGCCCCCTGCTTCGGCCACCCCGGCCCGACGTGATCGAGGGGTTGTGCGAGGAAATCGCAAGACTGTCCCTGAACCGGGTTACCGTGATCATGCCCGACGGCCTGGTGGTGGGCGACACGGCCCGGGACGCGGAAACCATGGACGACCACGGCGACCGGCCCGAGGTGCTGGCCGCCATGGACGGGACCCCGGCGTCCAGGATCCGGTACAGCGAAACGCTCGAGCGGCCCATGATGTACGTTGCCGTGCCGGTGCTTTCACCGGAGGGCGTCCTGGCCATCCTGCGCACCTCGCTGCCGCTTGCGGCCATCGACGCAAAGGTGGACCAGGTTCGTTGGAAAATAGCCCTCGGAGGGCTCCTGGTGGCCCTTGTTGCCGCGCTGACCAGCCTGTTCATGGCGCGCCGCCTGTCCAGGCCCATACGGGAACTGAAACGGGGAGCCCTTGAATTCGCAGGCGGCAACCTGGGATACAGGATCGCCACTCCGGACACCGAGGAGCTTGCCTCCCTGGCAAAGGCCATGTCCGACATGGCCGCGCAGCTGGGCGACAGGATGCAGGCCCTGGCCCGGCAGCGAAACGAGCTGGAATCCCTGGTCTCCAGCATGCGGGAAGGCGTGGTCGCCGTCGACGAGGACGAACGGATCATCAGCGTGAACGAGGCGGCGGCGTCCATGCTGGGTGGCGGCATGGGGGATTACACCGGCAAAAGCGTCCACTCGGCGGTTCGCAACATGGATTTCATCCGGTTCGTGGAAAAGGCGGTTCGCGCGGCAACCCCCATACAGCGCGACGCGACCCTGTTCAAGCCGGACGGGGAACGGGTGCTGCACCTGATCGCCGCGCCCCTGCGGGATGCAGAGGGCAGGCACTCGGGTGTCGTGGTGATCATGAACGACGTGACCCGGATACGTTCTTTGGAGAACCTGCGCCGGGACTTCGTGTCAAATGTGTCCCATGAATTCCGGACCCCTCTCACCGCCATCAAGGGATTCGTCGAAACCATGCGGGAAGGCGGCCCCGAGGACTGGGAAGAGACAGCCCGGTTTCTTGACATCGTCAAGCGCCACGCTGAGCGGCTGGAAGCCGAGTTCGACGATCTGCTGGCCCTGGGCAGGGTCGAGTCCATGGAGGACCGGGGAGGGGCGCGCAGGGAGCGCACGGATTTGTCGGAACTGGTCAAATCCACCGTCTTCCGGCTGGAACCCGGAGCTGCCGAGAGGAACGTGGCCATGGTTGCCGAGTGTCCGGCTGAAGTGGCCGCCATGGTCGACCCGGACCTCATATCCAGGGCCGTCGCGAACCTGCTGGAAAACGCCGTCCGGTACAGTCCCGAAGGCGGCGAAATCCGCATCATGACGGAATCCGGAGACCGGGAGACCACAATCCGGGTAACGGACAATGGCCCGGGTATTCCGCAAAAGGACCTGCCCAGGCTTTTCGAGAGGTTTTATCGTGTGGAGGAGGCCCGCACCCGCAAGGACGGAGGCGCAGGCCTGGGCCTTGCCATCGTCAAGCACATAGTGCAGGCCCACGGCGGTTACGTGTCCGTGGACAGCAAGCCCGGCCAGGGCAGCGTGTTTTCCATCCACCTTCCGTTGCAAACCCCAGACCAAGAGTGAGGCATGTCTACTGAACTGACAATTCTCCTTTTCGGGTACGCCCTCGGCTTTTACATGGCCTGGAACATCGGAGCCAACGACGTCGCCAACTCCATGGCTTCCGCGGTGGGCGCCAAGGCGATTACGCTACGCCAGGCCGTGTTCATCGCGGGTATCCTGAACATCGTGGGGGCCACCTTCATCGGCAGCCACGTCACGGAAACCATTCGCAAGGGCATCGTGTCCACGGAGGTCATGAACGACCCGCACATGGCATTGATAGGAGCGCTGGCCGCATTATGCGCCGCGGCTCTCTGGGTCAGCTTCGCGACGTGGAAATCCCTGCCCGTGTCCACCACCCATTCCATCGTTGGCGCCATGATCGGCTTCGGCATCATGGCCAGCGGCTTCGGCGTGATCAACTGGGGCAAATTGCTGGCCGTGATGGCCAGCTGGGTGATTTCCCCGGTGTTCTCGCTGATCATCGCGTTCGTGATGTTCAAGATTATCGTGGCCAGCGTCCTGTCCAGGAGACTGCCCTATGCGCGGGCCCTCAAGCTGTCGCCCGCCTTCATAGGCACCGCGGTGTTCGTGGTGGTCCAGTCCTTTCTGTTCAAGACGCCACTGGGCAAGGACCTGCAACTGAACGTATGGACGGCGGGCATGATTGCCCTGGCCGTTGCCGTGGCTGTCGGCTTCATCGGCAAGGGCCTGCTCGCCCGGTACGTTCGCAAGAACGAGGTGGAAGGCGCGGAGGAGGTTTTCCGGAAGATCCAGATCGGAACGTCCTGCTACGTCGCCCTGGCCCAGGGAGCCAACGACGTGGCCAACGCCATCGGCCCGCTGGCCGTGATCTATTTCCTCGTGAAGACGGGAGCCGTCGGCGCCAAGGTCCCGGTACCGGTATTCCTTCTGCTGTTCGGCGGCGTCGGCATAGCGGCGGGCGTCGCCATGGCCGGGCACCGTGTAATGGAGACCATCGGCACGAAGATCACCACGCTGTCCAACACCCGGGGGTTTTCCGTGGACTTCGCCGCGGCCACGACCGTGCTGGTGGCCAGCAAGATGGGCCTGCCCGTGTCCACGACCCACGCGGCGGTCGGCGGCGTCATGGGCGTGGGCCTTGCCCGGGGCCTTGCCGCCCTGAACCTGCGGGTCATCCTGCGCATCATGCTGTACTGGGTCCTGACCGTGCCGGCGGCGGCCATAACAAGTATGATCGTTTACAAAATTCTTGATACAATCATTTAACAGCCAAGGAGCGTCCCATGCGAATTCCGTTTGTGAACATGTTCGTCACCTCGCCATTTGAAGGCATGAAGGAGCACGCCGACAAGGTGGGAGAATGCGCCCGCGCATTCCAGACGGCCATCGAGTGCCACATTTCCTCGGAGTGCAGCACCTTCGACGAGCAGCGCAAGAGCATCCACGACCTGGAGAACGAGGCGGACCTCGTGAAACGACGGGTTCGCGGACACCTGCCCAAGGGCACCCTTCTGCCGGTGGACAAGTTCCAGCTGTTCCGTTATCTGCGGGAGCAGGACCACGTGATCGACAGCGCCATGCACACCCTGGACTGGTTGTCCTACAGACCGCAGTCAGCCATTCCCGAGGAGCTGCAAAAGGACTACCTGCTGCTGGTGGACGCGGTGCTGGAACCCATTACCAAGCTGTCCTACATGGTGGACGAGGCACGCAAGTACTTCGAGACGTTCAACGAAAAACAACGGCTCATGGTCAAGGACATCATCAGGGATATCCGGCAGGCCGAGCAGCAGACCGACAAGATCGAGGACAGGCTGAAACGGGACATCTTCGCCAAGGTGGACGACGCGGTGACCCTGTTCCACCTGGTTCGCCTGGTGGAGTACACGGCATCCATCGCCGACCATGCGGAAAACGCCTGCGACATGATGCGGGCCATGATCGCCAGGTAGAGGGAGCGTTCCGACGGCGGCCGGCGTGTCGGGCCGCCGCCGGAAATCATATTCATCCCCTGGGTGGAGTCGGCCCGTCACCGTGGACCACCTTGCCCCCTGCAATCACGGAGCGGGCGGAGCACAGGGCGGCCGCGTCCTTTCGGGGATCGCCGGCCAGCACGGTGATGTCCGCCAGCATGCCGGGCCGGATGGCGCCCAGTTCGTGGTCCATGCCGAAGACGGCGGCCGCGTTGCCGGTGGCGGCCCGGATCAGCCCCGGCAATGACAATCCGCACTCCGCCATCATCTCCAGTTCCCGGGCCGGGCATCCGTGGGTGAGAAAGCCAAGCCCCATGTCCGTGCCCAGAGCCACCTTCCCTCCCGCCGCGATGAACCGCCGCGTGTTCTCGGAAGCCATTTTCGGCGCCCGCAACAGCATCCGCTTGGGTCCGTTGATGTAGAAGCCGGGAACGGGATCGTCGTACGCCGTCCTCTCGTACGCCTCGGTGAAGCGTTGCATGCTGCGCATCAACGCGCGGTTCACCGGAGGCCGCCAGTCCGGCCGGTCCACCCAGCGCTCCGTGACGCCCCGGGCCATCACGTCGAACAGGCTCAAAGTGGGTACGAGGATGCAACCGGCTTCGGCCATGGCGTGCAGGTCCTCTTCGTGCATGGGTTCGGCCGAGGCGTGGTGGATCACGTCGATGCCGCAACGCACCGCCGTGCCGTAATCCTCGGGATACGCGACGTGCGCCCCCACCTTCAGACCGAGGCTGTGGGCCTCGTCGCACAGCGCACGCAACACCGGCCCCTTCCACGTGGGCAAGGGCCGGCCGTCAAAAGCGCGGGTAACCACTGATGTCTTGATGGCGGCCACGCCCTTTTTGTGCATACGGCGCACGATTTTCCGGACCTGCTTTTTGTCCCTGGCCTCCACGGCCACTCCGAGGGAAAACTCCAGCCTGCCCATCCACTCACCCGGATAGCCTCCCGCGGGCGCGATGAAGGATCCGACCCGGAAAACCCGCGGTTTTCGTGGCACGGCCCGGGCGACCATATCCAGAAACGAGGGACCGCCTACGTCCAGGATGGACGTCACCCCCTCCCGCACCGTGGTGGACAGGTTGCGGGCGATCTGCAACGGCGTCACCCCCACGCCCACCTCGAACCCGCCGCAGTTGAACACGTGGCGGTGCGCGTCCACCAACCCGGGAATCACCACGCCGCCCCGCGCGTCCAGGACGGGACGCCCCCGGTCCAGGCCGCTTCGCTCACCACTCTCGATTCGCGCGATACGTTCACCACGCACAAGGACCCGCGCGTTTTTCAGCGGCTCCCCGCCCAGACCGTCGTACAGGGTTCCGGCCCGGATCATGAACTCGTTCATGCCCTCATCCTTCCTCAGGACGTCTTGAGGGCGCCGGCCGCCCGGAGGAACTCCTTGAAGCCCTCCCGTTCCATGCGCATGCCCTCGCCCAGCGGCATCCGGGCCCCACGGTCGATCAGGTTCTTCACCGTGCCCAGCATGTCCCGATTCACGGCCGCGATGGCGTCCGCCACCTCCAGGGCCCTGTCCACCAGTATGTCCGCCGGAACCACCTCGTTGACCAGGCCGCACCGCAACGCCGTTTGCGCGTCGATGAACTGGCCGGTGAACGACATCTGCCGGGCCATGCGCACGCCCACGGCCTCCTTCAGAAGCTGGGTCATCCCCCACCCGGGATGGATGCCCACCTTGACGTGGGTGTCGGCAAAGGACGCGTTTTCGCTGGCCAGAAGAAAGTCGCAGTTGAGCGCCAGCTCGAATCCGCCGGTGATGGCGTGTCCATTCACCGCTCCGATGAGAGGCTTGTCAAAACCGTCCAGGATGTCCAGCAGGTCCCGGCCGTCGCCTCGCGGGTCCATGAGGTTGTCCGTGGCCAGGCGGGCAAGGTCCAGGCCCGAGCAGAAGGTGGTACCCGCGCCCGTGAGTACGGCGGCCACCACGGATTCATCGGCCCGGGCCCTTTCAAGGCCGTCGTACAGGTTTACCAGCAGGTCCTGGCTGATGGCATTCTTGCGCTCCGGCCTGTTCAATGTGAGAAGCGCTGTATTGTTCCTTTTTTCGTACAGTACGGTCTTTTCCATGGTTTCCTTCCTGCGAATCATTCCTGTGTGATGCTTGAAACCCCAACCCGTATGATTATCTTATCCGTTGGAACACGAAAAATCCAGCAACGGACGCCTTTTTCTCCCCGCTCGAAATCACCGGATCAAGGAGCCTATCATGGACGACAGGGTCAGGGACCTCGAAAAACGCCTTGCGCACCTGGAACAGGAGGTCGCGGAACTCAAAAGGCACGTGGGCCTCCCCGAAAAACAGCAGGCCGCCCCCTCGTCCGGCGACGGCAGGGCCATCGTGTCCGAGTGCGAAAACCGGGGAGGCCGGGCCAGCATCAGCGTTCTTCGCGACGCCCTGGACTGGGACGACCAGCGTTTCGACGAGGCGCTGACCAGACTCCACGGACAGGGCGTCGTGGAACTGCATGCCGAAGAAGCGGGCATGATGAGCCTGTCCCGCATGGGCGCGTCCTACATGGGCGACGACGGGAACGTGTACACCGAGGTCTCGTTGGTGTAACCGCCAGCCGCCACGAAAAAAGGCGGACAGCCCGCATGGCGCCCGCCTTTTTCATTTTTCCGCACCTCCGCGATCCTACAGGCCGGAGCGGCGCCTCACGTCCTGGAGTTGGCGGTTCAGCGTCCGGATGTGGCTCATCTCCTCGCGGATGATGGCGTCGATATCCTTTTTCCCCTTCTCGTCGGGAACCAGGTCCTTCATGCCCAGGTAGAACACGATGGAGTCCTTTTCCCGGTCCGTGGCGAACTTCAACACGTCGATGATGTCCTTGTCCGAGCAGGAGTCGGGGTCCACCAGCTCGGAGGGGTCATCGTGGCGCTTGTCGAACACCCGGATGTCCGCGAAGGACTGGAGGTAGCGGGCCGCGTCGCCCTCGGGGTCGAACACCGTGGACTGCTTGTCCTTTTCCGGCAGCTGCTTGCGCATGGTGTGGAACAGCTTCAGGTGATCGTCCTCCATGTTCGCGAGACCCATAAGCAGCTTTTTGGTGTCCTCGCAGCTTATGGCCTCCGCGGCGCGACGGTAGAATTCCGCGCCGTTTTCCTCGATCTTCTCGGCGATGGCGAAAATCTCGTCGGCATTGAAATCGTAACTCATTTCGGTTCGTCCTTTCTAACTCGGTTTCCGCGGTTCTCCCGCCGCTTTTCCGGCGGGTCCCGGTACGTGGCATTTCCCCGCCGCTTGGTTCTCTTTCTGGTTCGCCGCGCATCTTAAACATGTTTGACGCGTTTTCGCAACCATGATAACAGCCTGTTGAATCCGAGCCTGTCAACGGGCTGACAAGGCCGTGCGCGGCATTTCCCCGGGGCATGCCGGGTCATAGGTCCAGTATTCGCCTGGCGTCCTCCGGATTGATCCGGTACCTGCTGTCCCTGCCCTGGTAGAAGCCATGCTCCCGGACCATGTGCAGGGCCAGATCCGTCCACAACAGGGTTTCGCCCGTATCCAGCCTGCGCAGGCGCACCTGCGTCTTGCGATACAGGCCGGGATGGCCGAAGGGACACGGTATTTTTCCCCGGGCCGCGTCCACCCGGACCTCATACCTGTCGTCCACCACCACGGGTTCGCCCAGGCCCTGTTTGCCCGCTTCCGTCAATTCCTCCAGGCGGTCCGCGATGTCTTCATGGGTGAGGCCCAGGGCATGCACCCTGCCCCGGTCGTCGTCCAGTATCTGGATGAGCTTTCTGTCGTCCTCGCCCAGAAAGCAGTGCGGATAATCCTCGCAGGGGCGCATGCGCCTTTCCGCTTCGTCCAGGTCCGGACCCTGGTAGACTGGAAACTTGCCCATGGTTTACCTATTCTCCGTCAGGCGAACTTGTCGTAGAAGATGCGCTCCTCGGTGATGCCGTTGTTGTCGAACAACTCGACGGCGGACTCGATCATTAGGGGATTGCCGCACAGGTACGCCTCCCGTTTGTCATTGTCCCCGTCCTTGAGGTGTTCATTGATGGGCTGCGTGACCAGGCCCGTGGCCCCGTCCCAGTCCGTGTCCTCCCCTGGTTGGGAGAGAACGGGCACGAAGGTGAAGTCATGCAGCTGCTCCTCCAGTTTCTTCAACTCTTCCGTATAGAACAGGTCTCCCCTGGTGCGGACTCCGAAATACAGGGTGGCCTTGCGTTTGATGTCCTCGTCGCGCATCTGGTACAGGATGGACATGAGCGGCGCCAGGCCGGAACCGGTGGCTACCATGATCATCTCGGCGTCCGAATCGCGCAGGTAGAAATCGCCGTAAGGGCCGTTGATGGTAACCTCGTCGCCCTCCTTGAGGTGTTCGTGCACGAAGGTGGTGCAGATGCCGTCGGGCACCTTCGTGATGACCAGGGTGATCCGGCCCGTGTCCGAGGCGGGCGAGGCCAGGGAGTAGGCGCGATAGACGGGCTCCGGGCTGCCGGGATACTGGGGCGCCTCGAACTGCACGAACTGGCCGGGCTTGAACTTGATCTCGTTGGGCTCCACCAGCTTGAGGTTGACTTCCCTGATATTGTGCGTGAGGTCCCTGAGGCTGTCGACCTTCGCAAGAAACTCCTTGATGTAGAACAGTTCCTCCGGGATCTCTATGCGGATGTTCTCCCGCACCTTGAGCTGGCAGGACAGGCGCACGTTCCTTTCGATCTCCTCGTCTTCGAGGTACGGCGTTTCCGTGGGCAGGAGGGGGCCTCCGCCTTCCTTGACCCTGACCTTGCACAGTCCGCAGGAGCCCCTTCCGCCGCAGGCCGAAGGCACGAAGATACCCTGGTCCTGGAGGGTCGTGAGCAGCTTGCCCCCGCCCGTGGCGTCGAACTCCTTGTCCCCGTCGTTGATGTCCACGTGCACCTCGCCGTAATCGGCGATGTACATGTTGGCGATCTCGAGCAACGCGGCCAGCGAGGCCGTCAGCCCCGACATGGCAAGCAATCCCCAGATAAAGGACGTCATGGAAACCTCACTGCATCTGTATCATCCCGGAAAACGCCATGAACGCCAGGGCCATGAGGCCGGCCACGATCAGCGTTATCCCGGGGCCCTCCAGCCCGGCGGGCACTGGTGATTTCTTCAGCTTCTCCCGGATGCCGCCCATGGCCACGATGGCCAGGGTCCAGCCCAGGCCGCCGCCGAATCCGTAGGCCAGCGACTGCACGAACGTGTACTCCCGGATGATGAGAAACAACGACACGCCCAGGATGGCGCAGTTCACGGTGATGAGCGGCAAGAACACGCCCAGGATCACGTACAACAGCGGCGAGTAGCGCTCGATCACCATCTCCACCAGCTGCACGAACGCGGCGATGACCACGATGAAGATGATGAAACGCAGGTGCACCAGGTTGAACGGCACCAGAATGTAGTGGTAAACCAGGAAGTTAAGGCCAGCGGTGCAGGTCATGACGAACGTCACGGCCATTCCGAGACCCACCGAGGACTTGACCTCCCTGGAAATGGCCAGAAAGGAGCACATGCCCAGGAAATTGGACAGCAGGATATTGTTGGTGAATATCGCCGCGAACAGGATTACATGTGCGCTCAGTGGGCTGTCCATGTCCTCTACTTGTCCTTCTTGGGCACGTAGGTGTTGAATATCCAGATGATGGTTCCCAGCACGAAGAAGGCCGCCGGCGGCATCACCATGATGATCCAGTTGGTCCACCATCCGGGCATGACCTGGTAGTTGAACAGCGTGCCGCTGCCCAGCAGCTCCCGGACGAACGCCACGGCCATGAGCACCGCGCCGTAGCCCAGGCCGCTGGCCAGCCCGTCCAGGAAGGAAGGCCACGGCGTGTTGTTGCGGGCGAAGCCCTCGCATCTGCCCATGATGATGCAGTTGGTGATGATGAGGCCGACGTAGGGGCCCAGCGCCCTGCTGATGTCGGGCAGGTACGCCTGGAGTACGATGTCCACGATGATCACGTAACTGGCGATGATGAGCACCTGGACCATCATGCGCACCCGCGCCGGGGTCCAGTTCCGCAACAGCGACACGGTGACGTTGGACATGGCGGTCACGAAGATCAGCGCAAGGCTCATGATGAAGGTGTTTATCAGCAGGTTGGTCACGGCCAGGGCCGAGCAGATGCCCAGGATTTGCCGGATGACCGGGTTGTCCTCCCAGAGTCCCTGCCGGAACAGTTGTCGCGCACTGAACTTTTTGGTCATGGCTTTGGCCTTGCCTCCCGCTATTCCTTGACCACGCCCGGTCGGACCGGCGCCGGCTCGCCCGTGGGCTCGGGAATGTCGCCGCTCTGTTTCACCTGCTCCAGCCAGGCGAGCATGTTCTCGATGTCCTTGTTCATGAACCGTTCCACCCGCGTGGAGGTCTCCGTGGCGCCGGATATGGCGTCCACCTCGCCTTCCTCGTCGGAGGTGCCCGCGCTCACGAAATCAAAGTACTGGCCGTCGCGCTTTTTGAGCGGCTCGTCCTCGAACTGGTCCGAAAACCACTCCTCGGAGATGCGGCCTCCCAGGCCCGGGGTCTCGCCGTGTTCGTAGAAGGCGATGTCGATCACGGTGGACAGGTCCGGTTCGACGCCCATCATGCCCCAGATGGGCCCCCAGAAGCCGGGACCTGCCAGGGGAAAGGCGATTCCCACCAGGTCGCCGCCCCCTTCGGAATATCCGAAGTACGCGGTCTTGCCCTCCCGTACCAGCTTGGCCACCCTGTCCGCGAACACCTCCCGAATCCTCTCGTTGGGAGTCTCCCCTTCCGGCCGCATGTCCATGGTGTCCAGGATGATGCGCTGGAGCCGCACCTCCTTGTTCAGAACGATCCGCTGGTCGTTCACCAGGTACAGCGCGGACACCGCGCTGGTGAAGACAAAGGTGATGACAAACATGTACAGAACCGCGAACCACCGTTTTTTCGTCATTTCCCGGACCTCTTTTGCTTGAGGTTCCTCACCCCCTGGTCCGCCACCGGCACGAACGTATTCATGAACAGCACGGCGAACATGACGCCCTCGGGAAAGTTCGAGTACCTGCGCAGGATGACCACCAGGATGCCCAGGAGTCCACCGTACACCCAGTGCAGTTCCTTGGACCTCGGCCCGGAAATGGGCTCCGTGGCCACGAAGAACCCCCCGAACAGAAACGATCCGGCCAGCAGGTAGAACACCGGATTGGGCACGTTGGGCACGCCCATCACGAACAACAGTCCGGACGCGGCCAGACCGCCCAGGAAAAAGGACAGGGCGATGCGCCAGGGCGCGCTCCTGGTCCAGATGATGTAGATGCCTCCCAGGATCAGCAGTATGGCGCTGGTCTCGCCCATGGAGCCGGTGACGTTGCCCCAGAACAGGTCGGACAGGGGCACGCTCTCCCCGGCCGCGAAACGGGTCAGCGGCGTTGCCGTGGTGACAGCGTCCGCCTGCCAGGAAGCCAGGCCGCCAACGCCGCCGGCCAGGGGCTCCACCCACCGGTTGGTCAGGGCAATGGGAAACGAGATGTAGATGAAGCAGCGTCCCACCATGGCCGGGTTGTACACGTTGTGCCCGAACCCGCCGAAAACCATCTTGCCGAAGATGGTGCCGAAGACGATGCCCACCACAGCCATCCATATGGGGATGCCCGGAGGCAGGCTGAGGGTGAAGATGAGGCTGGTGACGAAAATGGCCGAGGTGATGGGCTTCTTGTTGCGCAGGGTAAAAAGCCCCTCCGAGATCACACCCGCCAGCAGCACCACCGCCGTCACCACCAGGACCCGATACCCGAAAAAGTACACGGCGCCCAGCAGTGCGGGCAACAGGCCGTAGATCACCTTCATCATCATCGGCTGGATCATGAACAGCTTTTTGGGAAGCCGCTCCCTGTCAAAGCCCAGCCTGGGCAGCCACGAGAAGGGATGGTATGCGGGCAATGCCGGTTCCGGTGCGTTTTTCTTTTCAGCCACTTGAGCCACCAGTCGAATTTGAGATGAGCGTTGTCCGTGGCGGTGGTTTTCGCCGGTCCGCCGCGGTGCGCCGTTCCCGGGGCAACATCCGGGCCACTGCCTGTGGTGCGTCCCCGGGTGAAAATCCGCCGGGGCACGCCGCTTGTCAGGGGGGGGAACGGGCGCGACCGGTCCTGCCGGTTTCCCGGCTACCGTGTAGGGGTGTCGCGGAGCCTTTCGTATAGCAGGCAACAGGGGGATTTCGCAACCGTTTTGTAGGGAAATGCCCCCGGGCGCACCGGTTGGCGAGGGGTTTCGCCCGCCTATCTCACGATGGAAAAACCGAGTCGGAACGTCTCGTTTCGCTCCGTGTATTCCAGCAGGCTTTCGGCCAGCGCATTGGAGTACTGCCCGTGGAAGTAGAGGTCGAAATTCCGATACAAAAGGCGATGCAATGGATACGTTACATCCACCCGCACGGACGCCCCCTGCTCGGCATAGGCCAGTTCCACGCCGGCCACCACGCTGTCAGCCTTGCCGGCCTTCAGTTCCAGCCCGAAGTGCCCCCTGTACTCGTCCAGGTCCCGGTTCGTTGTCCTGTCGTTGTCCACGTAGCCCTGGACACGGGGCGCGGCCATGATCCCGAGCTTCGTGGCCTTGTGGTAGAACAGGAACATGGGCTGGAAGTAGGCGAAATTGGTGCTGCGGGACGCCTCTCCGGCCCGGCCGTTGGACTCGTGCTGCAAGCCTGCCTGGAGGAACAGCCCGGTGAGATGGTCCGGCCACGGGGTGAGGTTCGAGGAAAGGTAGAAAAGTTCCGGCTTGTAGCTGGTGTCGCGAAACGGCGCGGAGCTGGCCTCCAGGTCCCAGAACGAGGTCTGGGTGTATCCGAAGTGGAAACCCTCGACCCAGGGGTGCCGTTGGGCCAGCGGGTTGTCCCCGCTGAAGAACTGGTACTTCAGACTGATCTGAAACTTGGACTCGGCGGGTTCGATGCCTGCCAGAAAGTACATGGGTTTGTACGGTCCGATGTTGGCGAGGTACGGCTGATACAGGGAGAACAGCGCATCCATGCTGTCGTACCGAAACCCGTCCCTATCCTTTTCGTCGTCGGTGGCCTTGGCCACTGCCTCCCCTGGTTCGCCCGGAGGCACGGCGGCGAACAGCACCGGTGGCGCGCCGATGTCCGGCAACTCCAGCCGCACCGGCCCGGACAACTCCAAAGGCACGGCGGCCATGTAGGTTACCGATGCAAAACCGCCGGGCGCAAGACGCACCACCGTACCGGCCTCGGGCGAAACGGCCCTTGCCTCCGCGGTTAAAGAGAGGTCGCCGGAAACGAACAGGCACGTGGTGTGTTCCGGCAGATCGACCCGGACGGCCTCGCTCGATCCGTTGTGGGCATGGAGGGTAAACCTCGCCCTTTCTCCGGCCGTGATTTCCACCGGCACGGACACCACCATGTCCAGGGCATGCGCGGACGGCACAGCCAGACACATCACCACCAGCACCGCAACGGGTATCAACAGCCGTCTCATTTCGTGTCCCCTCCAGTTCAGTGGAAACCGGCATGCCGGCCAGGCCGTCGGCCCGCCTCATTTGAGCCTGTAACCCCCGCGCCTGTAATGCACCTCTATCTGCACCATCTCCCGGAACGTGCGAAGAGAGTCCCGGACAAGCCGGACCTTGGTGTCGAAAGAATGGAACCAGTGGACCGGAAACTCCTCGATGCGCAACCCCAGCTTCCGGGCCAGGAAAATGATCTCCGCGTCATAGCCCCACCCCGGAATCATGCTGCGCTCGAACACCTCACGGGCCGCACCGGCCTGAAACCCCTTCAGCCCGCATGTGATGTCCGTAACGCCCAGACGGAAGGCGGCGAGAACGCCTTTGCGGTAAGCCTTCCCGCACACCTCCCGTATGCTCTCCTCGCGAACCTTCATTTCGGCGCCCGGCATGTGCCTGCTGGCAATGGCCACGTCCGCGCCGCCCCGCAGGCGGTCCAGGGCGGAGTGGACGAATTCCAGTGGCACGGCCAGGTCCGCGTCCATGAAAAGCCTTAACTCTCCTTCCGCCGCCAGCATTCCCGTCCTGACCGCATGGCCCTTGCCCCGGTTCATGCCTCCGTCCATCACCCGGACCCTCCCGTCAGAATGGGCGATTCCCCGACTGATGGACAACGTGTCGTCCGTGCTGCCGTCATTGACCAGAACGAGCTCCGAGGACACGGGCGCGGAATCCAGGAATTGGAGGATGAGAGCCGCGTTTTCCGCGATGCATCGGCTTTCGTTGTACATGGGTACCACAATGGAGAGTTCCGGGGCCTGCATACTTGCATCCCTTTCCGAAATCCGGGAGTGAAAACCGGTTCTACCGAAAATTCAAGGAGTTTTGGTTTTGGCGCGATCTATCCCCCATAAGGCGAAATAACCCAGGACCACCATGACGGCCAACCAGGACACGAGAAGGCCCGTGCGCCAGGATGAAGGATCGAAAACCAGCTGCACGTCGTGTTCGCCGGGCGGCAATCGTACGGAAACGAAGGTGTCCAGAAACATTTCCACGGTGGCTTGATTGCCCTTCACGGACGCCCGCCAGCCTGGATGCCAGGATTCCGCCAGAACGAGGCGTCCCGGCTTGTCGGTTTTCACGTACACCTTCCGTGCATCCGTGGATTCGGGAACATAGCCCACGGAGCCCACCTCGCCGTCGTCGGTCAAAAAGTAGGCCCGCGGAAGCGCGCCGGTGTTGCGATACAGGTGGAGTTCGGCGTCCCGCCACCATCCCCCCCTGTAGCTGCGCATGGTCACGACGTCCCGGACCACCGGCAGGAGTTCGGGCCGCTCCATGGGCGTAAGGCTCGATACATGGCTTACCCCCGCCAGATCGTACAATTCGGGGCTGGCAAAGGTGAAGGGACGCATCCCCCAGGTCATCCCGCTTATGGGTGGCGTGCCGTCCAGCCGTGTGATGAATTGCAGGGAATGCAGCATCCCCATGGGTTCATACCCCCCGACCCTGCCGATCCGATTCTCCACGAAGAACCAGTCCGGCAACGGGCTGGTGAGATTGTCCCGCAAAACCTCGGGCTGCATCACGGCTACCCTGCCGACATCCCGGAACGGTTCCAGTGCCCGTGCGATGTTTTGCGGAGGCGTGTGTTCCTCCTCGTATCCGGCCTCGAGGATATTGGGAGAGAGCAGAAGTGGGTCCAGGACAAGGACCACGAGAAAAATCGCGGCAGCCCGCGGGCCCGGCTTGAGATGAACAAGGCCCGTCAGCAGCAGAAAAACGGCAGCCGCCCCAAGAAACCAGACATTCGCCGGAAAAGCCGCTCCGCCGTCCGGTGGCATGAGCAGCGCCAACAGCATGAAGACACCCGCGGCCCCGGCCACTCCGTAACGGGACCTTGCGCCTTCACGTCCCGGCCTCAACAGCGCCTCGGCACCGTGCCCGGCCATTATGCACAGGACGATGATGGTGAAAATGAAATACCGGGAAGGGTTGGTCAACATGTTCATTCCCGGCACATGCACCAGCACGAGATACAATGGAGCAAACGCCTTGCCCATGCTTGCCAAAAAAGGCAGCACCCCGCATACGGTCAAAAACATGGCCTGGGGCTTCCACCTGGCCGCGATACCTGCAAAGGCACAAAGCATCCCTCCAACACCTATGTAAGCGCATACCTCCCAGGCAAAATCATGTTCCCGAAATTCCGGCCGGAAGAGGATGCGCATCCACTGGCCCGCGTCCCAGGAAAAATGAAAACCCCACATGCCCTCCGTGGCAAGAGACCTGGAGGAAAGCCCGGCAAGCTCGAGAGAGGGAAGAAGTTGGACAGCGATCAGGGCGGCGCCCAGGATTCCGGCGAAACCGAGCCTCGCCGCCATGTGACCTGCCTCCCGAACATCCCGGTCCCGTGCGATTGTCCAGACCGCCGCCGCGCCGACCAGCAGGAAACCGAAAAGCGAGTACTGGGGAGTCCCGGCCAGAAGGGACAGGGCAAACAACACGGCGAACAGCACGGGGTTGATCCAGCCCCGTTGCGACACCGTGCGCAGCCCGACGAGAAGGAACAGGGGCATCCAGGAAACCGCGTGGAAGTATCCCAGCCAGCCCGCGTTGATGTAGTACAGGTTCCTGCCGTTCAACAGGAACAGGACCCCGGCCAGCAGGCTGCCCCGTCGGGAACAACCGGTATAACGTGCCAGGGCGTACCCACCCATGCCGGCCACGACCAGGTGGATGGCCTGGCTGATCCATACTGCGCGGAAAAAGGTGAACACCGCGAAAAGGAAATTCAGCGGATAGAAAAGCGCGTACTGGATGTTGCCCACCGCGGGCTGGCCCAACAGGACGTGCGGATTCCACAACGGCAAACCTCCTCCACTGTGGACGGCGTCATACAGCAGCCGCTTCAGGCCGTAGACAAAGGGGACCAAGTCGCTGGCGTTGCCCGTGTAGAAATCCACGAACCCCAGCCAGACAGGGGCGTGCAACAGCAGCGCCAGGCCGGCGTACAAAGCCAGGGGCGGGCCCGCCCACCGCCAGGAGGCGCCGCCCGCGCTTGTTCCGGATAAATTGCTGCCGGATGATACCACGGCGTACTTCCTTCCTGTCGGCGATATCAAGGGCTTCGGTCTGCCGGGAGCAGCCTACGCGCCGAATTCGTTTTGCCCCCCTCGCCCAAGAGGGCAAACCTGTACCACGACCCTCCGGCACCGGCAGCCCGGATCACCGGAAAAGTCCGGCATACCATAATATGAGCCAGTCCCCCACAAACAGGTACAAAAGTGCGCCCAGGGCCAGGAACGGACCGAACGGAATCCCCAGACCCAGGCCCTTTCTCCGAACCGCCATGAGCGCAAGTCCCACCACCAGACCCACCATGGGCCCCGCAACCAGGGTGAAGAACACGGCCTTGACGCCACAGAATGCCCCGATCATGGACAGAAGTTTCACGTCCCCCAGGCCCATGCCCTCCCTGCCACGCAACAACTGGTAGCCTATACGGATCGCATGCAACAAACCCCACCCCACCGCCGCGCCCAGGACCGCATCCACGGGCGTTGCCATGCCCACGAAAAAGGCGCCGGCAATGCCGATGGGGATCCCGGGCAGGGAAATCACGTCCGGGATGATCATGAGGTCGTAGTCGACAAAGCTCACCACGACCAGGGCGCAGCAGAAGGCGAAGTAGTACACCGCGTCCCAGGTCGGGCCGAAGCGGAACACGCACAGAACGGCCAGCGCCCCGGTGAGAAGCTCCACCGCGGGATATCGCGCCGAAATGGGTCCCTTGCAGTGGCGGCACCGCGCGCCCAGAATGATGTAACTGAAAACGGGGACGTTGTCGTATGCGCTGATCATCGTACCGCAATTAGGACAGTGGGACCTGCCCCTGGCAATGGACTCCGGGCCGGGCAGCCGATGGATGCACACGTTCAGGAAGCTCCCGATACACAGTCCGAACAACAGGGCCACGACATGCGGAAAGTATGGCAACAGATTTTGGGCCATGCGGTTTCCCTCTGGTCAACAGACCTTGAATCCGTGGCGAAATGTTGAATAACCCATAAAAGACCCTGAATCCGTGAGCGGTCTCAGGCGGGTAACAACTGGCACCTTGCCCCAGGCCGCGCCGTCGAGTCAAGTTTGTTGTTGTATTCCCTGACTGCGGTCTGCTAAGGGAAAACAGGGTCCCGGGAGGCATTTTCCGGGAAGGGTTGCCGTTTTCGGGGCCTCGCGTTCCTGATTTTTACCGACCCATTGCATTTTTTCCCCACGGCATTATCTTCTATGCCCGCAAGGGATATTGCGCGTCATTTATAGCGGTGGAGACCGAAATTCCGTCGCTGTCCCCACAACTTATTGGATTTTTTAGGAGTCATACATGGCACAGACGGATTCCGACGACCTGGTCGGCCTGCTTGAAGACGACGAGGAGCACGCGGAAATACCCGATACGCTGCCCATGCTTCCCGTCCGCGACGTAGTGGTGTTCACCCACATGATACTTCCCCTTTTCGTGGGCCGGGACAAGTCCGTTCGCGCCGTGGACGCCGCCATGGCCAAGGACCGGTATCTCTTTCTGGCGACGCAGACGGACCCCAACATCGAAAATCCCGATCCCGAGCATATATACAAGTACGGGACCGTGGCCCGCATCCTGCGGGTATTGAAGCTGCCCGACGGCAGGGTGAAAATTCTGGTACAGGGCCTGGAAAAGGGACGAATCACCTCCTATGTACGCAAAAAGCTGCTTTTCCGCGTGCGGGTCCAGCTCCTGCACGAGGAGGGAAACGAGGAATCTTCCCTGGAGGTCGAAGCCCTCATGCGCAACGTCCGGCAGGAATGCGAGAAGATTCTGGGCCTGCGTGGCGAGATGTCCACGGACGTGAGCTCGATCCTGGAGGGGATCGAGCATCCGGGACGGCTTGCCGACCTCGTGGCGTCCAATCTGAGCCTGAAGGTCGAGGAAGCGCAGGAGCTTTTCGAGATCGGCGACCCCGTGGACAGACTGAACCGGGTCAACGAACTCCTGTCCCGGGAAGTGGAACTGTCCACGGTGCAGGCGAAGATCCAGTCCTCGGTGCGCGACGAGATCAGCAAAAGTCAGCGCGACTATTTTCTGCGCGAGCAGATGCGCGCCATCAACCGGGAGTTGGGCGAGGCGGACGAGAAGTCGATTGAAATCCGGGAGTACCAGAGCCGGATCAAGAAGGCCCGGATGCCCAAGGAGGCAGAGGAGGAGGCGTACAAGCAGCTTCGCAGGCTGGACCAGATGCATCCCGAGGCCGGTGAGGTGCCGGTAATCCGGACCTACCTGGACTGGCTGGTGGACATGCCCTGGAAAAAGGCGTCCAAGGATTCCATCGACATCGCCAAGGCCAAGAAGATACTGGACGAGGACCATTTCGGCCTCGAAAAGATCAAGGACCGCATTCTCGAGTTTTTGAGTGTGCGAAAGCTCAATCCGAAGATGAAGGGTCCCATTCTCTGCTTTGTGGGGCCTCCGGGGGTGGGCAAGACGTCCCTGGGCAAGTCCATAGCCCGGGCCATGGGACGGAAGTTCCACAGGATTTCCCTGGGAGGCATCCACGACGAGGCGGAAATCCGCGGGCACAGGCGTACCTACATAGGAGCCATGCCGGGAAGGATCATTCAGGGCCTCAAGCAAACCGGGACCAACAACCCCGTGTTCATGATGGACGAGATCGACAAGGTGGGCGCGGATTTTCGCGGGGACCCATCCTCCGCCCTGTTGGAGGCTTTGGACCCGGAGCAGAACTTCGCGTTCTCGGACCATTACCTGAACCTGTCCTTTGACCTGTCCAACGTCATGTTCATCATGACCGCGAACCTGACGGACACCATCCCGTCCGCGCTTCTGGACCGGATGGAGGTAATCCAGCTTCCAGGCTACACGGAGCAGGAGAAGATCGCCATAGCCAGGCAGTACCTGGTTCCCAGGCAGATCAGGGAAAACGGGCTCAAGCCGAAGCAGGTCAGCTTCAGCGACAACGCCCTGCTCACCATCGCCACCCAGTACACGTCCGAGTCCGGCCTCAGGAACCTGGAGCGGGAGATCGGCACGGTGTGCCGCAAAGTGAGCCGGAAGATCGCCGAGGGAAGCAAGGGGCCCTTCACCATCTCGCAGCAGAACCTTCACAAGTACCTGGGTCTGCCCAAGTACGAGCCCGAGATGGACCAGGAGGCCAACCAGGTCGGGTTGGCAACCGGGCTGGCCTGGACCCATGCGGGAGGCGAGGCCCTGTACATCGAGGCATCCACCATGCGGGGAAAGGGGGATCTGGTACTTACCGGCCAGCTGGGCGAGATCATGCAGGAGTCGGCCCGCGCCGCGCTTAGCTACGCCAGGGCCAACATGGACCAGTTGGACGTGCCCGAGGATTTTTTCGAGAACAACGACGTCCACATCCACGTGCCCGCCGGAGCCATCCCCAAGGACGGGCCCAGCGCGGGGGTGGCCATGGCCGCGGCGCTGATCTCCGTCCTCACTCAAAGGCCGCTCAAGAACGACGTGGCCATGACCGGAGAAATCACCATCCGCGGCAGGGTGCTTCCCATCGGCGGATTGCGGGAAAAGGCCATCGGTGCCTTGCGGGCCGGGATCAAGACCATCATCCTTCCCGAGAAGAACAAGAAGGAGTTGTCCGAGGTACCGGCAAACCTGAGGCGCAAGCTCACTTTTCACACGGTGTCGCGTTTTGACGAGGTGCTGGAAATCGCCATGCTGCCCGAACCGGAGAGGCCGCCCAGAATCCTGCCGGAAGACAAAAAGCCGCTGGCGAGGAAGAAGGCCAAAAAGGCAGGGAAGGGCAAGGTCAAGGAAGGCGAAGCCGGCAAGGTACACGACAAGTCATGAGAATCCTTGCCGTGGATACCGCCGCTGAAACCTACAGCGTGGCGCTGGCGGAAGACGGCGTGCTGGTCGTGGAGATGAACGGCAACCGGGCCCGAACCCATGCGCGGCACGTCATGCGGGCTGTGGAGGCGCTGTACGCGCAGGCCGGGGTCGGCCCAAAAGATCTCGACGGGCTGGCCGTGACCATCGGCCCGGGCAGCTTCACCGGCCTCCGCATCGGCGTGGCCACGGTCCAGGGCCTGGCCACCGCGCTGGAGCTGGACGTGGCCCCGGTCATGACCCTGGACGTGCTGGCGGCGCAGGCGGGCGGCATGGGCGATACGGTGTGGGCCGCCATGGACGCCAGGCGCGGACAGGTGTATGTCGCACGGTATTATTTCACCAGCCTGGGGATGGAGAAGCCTGAACCGGAAAAGGCCCTTGATCCGCACCGCTGGCTCCAGGACGTCGCGCCGCGCGACCTGCTGGTGGGAGACGGTGTCGCAGCATACAGGGAACTTGTCGGAAAATGCATGGGCCCGGCCGTCCGGGTGGCTCCCGAGTCGGCCAACATGCCCCGCGCCGCCACCGTGGCCCGTCTGGGACAAGCCGTGTTTGAACGCGGGGCCGGGCTCGCCCCGGATCGACTGGAACCCGTGTACCTGAGACAGTCGGACGCCGAGGCTGCCTGTAAAAAAGGTCACGAAAACCGCTGATTGACATTCATGGCAACAGTAAGATAATGTGATACAGAGGCGTGGTATTCGCACGTCGCGCGGCCTGCATGCCCGCCCGACGATTGAACGGCAAAAGGAGTCCCAAACGCAAATAATGAAAACAAACGGTTACCCCGACGCGCCGGGAGACTCGGCTTTTCCTGTCGCCAAAGCCGGCATTCCATACATAATCGCCCTGGCTTTCGCCACCCTGATCCTGGCACTGCTCGAACTCGCGATCCCCGCGATCCTCCTGCTCGCCGCCACGGCCTTTGTCTGCTTTTTCTTCCGCGACCCGGAAAGGATTGCGCCGGAAACCGAAGGCTGCGTGGTTTCCGCCGCCGACGGCAAAGTCATCAAGGCCGGCCGCGTGGAGTCCAATCGCTATATCGACGGGCCAACGCAACGGGTCTCGGTATTCATGTCCGTGTTCAACGTCCACGTGAACCGCAATCCCGTCTCGGGCAAGGTGGTGGACGTCCTGTACAACCCGGGAAAATTCTTCCGCGCCGACCTGGACAAGGCTTCGGTCCACAATGAACAGAACGCGGTTTTCGTGGAACTGGAAGACGGTTCCATGGTCTGCGTTGTCCAGGTTGCCGGACTGGTGGCCCGCCGCATCATGTCCGGATTGAAACCGGGAGACGAGACCCGGCGCGGAGAACGTTTCGGAATGATTCGTTTCGGCTCGCGACTGGACGTGTATCTGCCTGAAAACGCCGAAATAACGGTGAAGCCCGGAGACATGGTCAGGGCCGGGACCTCCGTGGTGGGAAAGATGCCATGAGCAGGAGAAAGAAACGACGTTTGAAAAAACCGGACCTGCACAAGGGCGTTTACATATTGCCCAACCTGTTCACCACATTGAACATGTTCAGCGGGTTTTACGCGATCATCTCCGCCATCAACGGATTGTTCGTACACGCGGCCCTCGCCATTTTCGCGGCCACCTTCTTCGACGCCGCCGACGGCAGGGTGGCCAGGGCCACCAAGAGCACCAGCCGTTTCGGAATCGAGTATGATTCGCTGGCCGACCTGGTTTCCTTCGGCATGGCGCCGGGCATCATGATGTACCTGTGGGCCCTGGAACCATGGGGGCGCCTGGGCTGGCTGGCGGGGTTCCTGTTCATGGCCTGCGGCGCCCTGAGACTGGCGCGTTTCAACACCCAGGTGGGACAGGTGAGCTCGGAGTACTTCATCGGCCTGCCCATACCGGCGGCGGCCGCCATGTGCGCGGCCACCATGCTCTTCTTCCACCGGCTGGGCATGGCCACGCCAAATTATCCCTTGCTTATTCTGGTTTTAGTGTATATCCTGTCCTTTTTGATGGTCAGCACCATCAAATATTTCAGCTTCAAAAAACCCGAACTGTTCCGCGAAAAGAGCTTCAACGTACTGGTCGCGGTGCTGCTTGTCCTCGTCCTGATTGCCGCCGAGGCGGCCGTCTCCCTGTTCATCCTGGGACTCGGCTACATCGCCTCCGGACCCGTCAACAGCCTGAGGCTCATGCGCAAGGCCCAGTTGGAGGAAGAAGCTGAACAGGCCGACAATTCGCCCAGCGAAAACGCGGTCTGACCCCGGATTCCGACATAATCCGCGCCGCATCCCGGCCCGGAAGTTTTCGTGCAACCTCTTGCAGAGGCGTGTCAAGCCCTGCAGGAGGTTTTGTACTACACGGACACGTCGATTCGCGGCCGCGAGCCTTGGAAACGGCCGTTTCAATACCGTCGAGCTGGAAAGGAACCTGGAAATGTCGAAAAAGTACAATATCGCCGTCCTGCCTGGAGACGGCACTGGCCCCGAAGTCGTCGCCGAAGGTTTGAAGGTCCTGAAAACCGTGGCCAAAGTAGACGGATTGTCCTTTGAGTTCAAGGATTTCCCCTATGGCGGGGAGCACTGGAAAAAAACCGGGGAAATTCTCCCGGACGAAGCCATCGACCAGCTCGCCGACGCCGACGCCATCTATCTCGGCGCCATCGGCCATCCGGACGTCACGCCCGGCATCCTTGAAAAAGGCATCCTGCTCAAGCTGCGCTTCGCCCTGGACCAGTACATCAACCTCCGCCCCGTGAAACTCTACGAAGGCGTGTACACCCCCATCAAAAACAAGGGGCCCGAGGACATCGACTTCGTGGTGGTGAGGGAGAACACCGAGGGACTGTATGCCGGAGCCGGCGGATCCCTCAAAAAGGGCACTCCGGACGAAGTCGCGGTGCAGGAATCCATCAATACGAGAAAAGGCGTGGAGCGCTGCATCCGCTTCGCCTTCGACTACTGCCGCAAGCGTGACAAGGAAAAGAAGCTCACCCTGTGCGGCAAGACCAATGTACTCACCTACGCATTCGACCTCTGGGAGCGTACCTTTTACGAGGTCGCGGAGGAGTACCCCGACATCAAGACGGATTATGCCCACGTTGACGCCATCTGCATGTGGATGGTCAAAAATCCCGAGTGGTTCGACGTGATCGTCACCGACAACATGTTCGGCGACATCATCACCGACCTGGGCGCCATGGTACAGGGTGGAATGGGCATTGCCGCGGGTGGCAACATCAACCCGGAAAAGGTCTCCATGTTCGAGCCCATAGGCGGTTCCGCGCCAAAGTACACCGGCATGGGCGTCATCAACCCGGTGGCGGCCATCATGGCGGCGCAACTCATGCTGGAAACCCTGGGCGAGCAGAAGTCCGCGGACCGCGTCGAGGCGGCTGTTGTCAAGCTGCTGCGCGATGACCTAAAGGACCTGTCCGCGGGAAAGATGGGGTACACCACCAGCCAGGTGGGCGACCTGGTCTCCGAACACATCGAAAAACAGTCGTGAAAAGGCTCGTCCTTCACGATTTGGAGGAATGCGAAAATGGCTGACAAACAGTTCAATGTGGCCGTCGCCGGCGCAACGGGCGCCGTTGGCAACGAAATGATCCGTTGCCTGGAGGAACGCGATTTCCCTGTCAAGTCCATCAAGCTGCTGGCATCGGCCCGTTCCACCGGCCGTGTTCTGCGCTTCAGGGGCGACGACGTGCCTGTCGAGGTCATGGACAAAAACTCATTTGCCGGTGTTGACATCGCCCTGTTCTCGGCCGGCGGCGGAACCAGCCTGGACTTCGCCCCCGCGGCCGCGGCGGCGGGGGCTGTGGTGGTGGACAATTCCAGCGCGTGGCGCATGGACCCCGAGGTGCCGCTGGTGGTGCCGGAGGTGAACCCCCACGCCATCGCCGGTTACACGACCAAGGGCATCATCGCCAATCCCAACTGCTCGACCATCCAGATGCTGGTGGCGCTGGCCCCTCTGCACAAGGAAGCCCGCATCAGGCGCATCGTGGTGTCCACCTACCAGGCGGTGTCGGGCACGGGCAAGAAGGCCATCGACGAGCTGGTGGACCAGACCCGGCAGATGATGAACTTCGTGGACGTGGACATAAACGTGTACCCGCACCGGATCGCCTACAACTGTCTGCCCCATATCGGCGGGTTCGGCGACAACGGCTACACCCAGGAGGAGATGAAGATGGTCAACGAGACGCACAAGATCTTCGAGGACGACTCCATCGGGGTCACCGCGACGACGGTGCGGGTGCCGGTCTTCTACGGACACAGCGAGTCCATCAACATCGAGACGGAGAAAAAGCTCACCGCCGCACAGGTCAGGGAAATCCTGTCCTCGTCTCCCGGAGTGGAGGTGGTGGACGACCCCGCCAACAACGCGTACCCGCTGCCCACCATGGCCGCGGGCAGGGACGCCACCATGGTGGGGCGCATCCGCGAGGACGAATCCATCGACAATGGCATCAACATGTGGGTGGTGGCTGACAATATCAGGAAGGGCGCGGCAACCAACACGGTGCAAATCGCCGAGGTGCTGGCCAGGGATTACCTATAGCAGCCCGTTGAAAAACCCGGAACCAACAGCCCGTTCAAAAACGAGGAGATGCAAGGCGCGCGAATTCCACGGAGGTTGGCGTACTTAGCGTGCGCCGCACCGACGAGAAACGCGCCGCAGATCGCGTTTTTCAACAGGCTGATAGCATCCAGGGACATACGAGTCCGTTGAACAACCCGGCCGGTTCGCCCGGCCGGGATCCAAGGAGGCTGTGCAGTGGATCGCTTACCCATAACCCGAGAAGGTCTTGATGCCCTCAGAAGGGAGCTTGACCGTCTCAAGCATGTGGAACGGCCGGCCAACATCCAGGCCATCGAGGAAGCGCGCGCCCATGGCGACCTGTCCGAAAACGCGGAGTACCACGCCGCCAAGGAGCGCCAGGGATTCATTGAGGGAAAGATCGGCGAACTGGAGTTCAAAGTCGCGAATGCCGACGTCATCGATCCGACGAACCTTCCAAAGGACAGACTCGTCTTCGGCCATACCGTGGTCCTCGAAAACGTGGACACCGGGGAGGAGGTGCGCTACATGCTGGTGGGTAGCGAGGAGTCCGACATCAAGAACGGCCGCATCTCGGTTGGTTCCCCCCTGGGCAAGGCGCTGATCGGCCGCAAGGTCGGGGACGAAGTGCAGGTCCAGGCCCCGGGCGGCAAAAGGATGTATGAAATCGTCGAGATAGAGTGACACCGGACCGCGCCGTCGAGGCCGGGACGTTCTTTACCCTTGACTTTTCACCCCGCCGGGGAATATGAGAGGCCAGCCTTTTTGGCCTGAAAGGAAGGAATTCATGGCACGCATCACCATTGAAGACTGCCTGAAACGGGTACCGAACCGCTTCGTGCTTGTCCACATGGCAGCCAAGCGGGTTCGCCAGGTGCGCGAAGGTTCCGAGTACCTGGTCAGCTCTCCCAAGAACGAGGACATCGTCGTCGCCCTGCGCGAAATCGCGGCCGACAAGGTGTTTCTCACGTCGGATCCGAAACAAATCGGAATGGAATGAGCCGTTTCGACAAGTACCGGGAGGGCCCGATTCCGCCCAGCCTGGTTCGCGCCATCAATCGCGACATGGGCAGGGCCATGCACCGGTACGACATGGTCGAAGAGGGAGACCGCGTGGCCGTGGGCCTGTCCGGTGGCAAGGACAGCCTCACGCTGTTGTGGTTTCTGTACGAACGGCTCACATTCATCCCGATTCGGCATGAGTTGGTGCCCATCCACGTGGACCCGGGCTTTACGCCCGGCACCGGGGAACCCCTGGCCGCCTTTTGCGAAAGCATGGGCTGGCCCCTGCACGTGGAGGTCGGCGACCACGGTCGGTTGGCTCACAGCGATGAAAACCTGGAAAACCCGTGCTTTCTGTGCTCCCGGATCCGGCGCAAGCGCCTTTTCGAGATCGCGAACGAACACGGTTGCAACAAGATCGCCATGGGCCACCACAAGGACGACATCATCGAAACCCTTTTCCTCAACATGTGCTACGCCGGCGAACTGGCGACCATGAATCCCAGCCAGCCGTTTTTCGACGGCAGGATCACCGTGATTCGCCCCCTGGCACTGGTGGAGGAAAAGCAGATTGCGAGATTCGCCAGGCTGGCCGGTTTTCCGGAGATCGTGAACAACTGTCCCAGCGCCGCGACATCCAGACGCAGGGAAATCAAGGATTTTCTGGAGCGGCTCTACGGAACCAACAGGAAGATCAAGGGCAACATATTCCGTTCAATGAGTCGTGTGCGACTGGACTATCTGCTGTAGCCTCCACCTGAGACCGCTCACGGATTCAGGCTGGATTGATCATGGGCCTCATGATAGACGTGCAGAACCAGCGGGACAACCGCAACATACCCATCCACAAGGTGGGAATAAAGAACCTGCGCTACCCCATCACGGTTCGGGACCGCAAAAAACGGTTCCAGCAGACGGTGGCCGACATCAACATGTACGTGGACCTTCCCCACAAGTACAAGGGCACGCACATGAGCCGGTTCGTGGAGATGCTCCACGCCCTGAAACCAGAGGTTTCCATCAGGGGCTTCGCCACCCTCCTGGACCAGATGAAGCAGCATCTCAACGCGGCCAGCGCCCACATCGAGATGACCTTTCCCTACTTCATCGAAAAGCGCGCGCCGGTGAGCGACGCCCCCGGCCTCCTGGACTACACGTGCCGGATGCTGGGCTCTTCCAATCCGGGAAACGAGGTGGACCTCGTGCTGCAGGTGCACGTGCCCATAACGTCCGTCTGCCCCTGTTCCAAGGAAATCAGCGACCACGGGGCCCACAATCAGCGTGGAGAGGTCCGGCTGGCGGCTCGCTTCCACAAGTTCATCTGGATCGAGGACATGATCGAGCTGGTGGAAAGCTGCGCGTCCTGCGACGTGTACTCGGTGCTCAAGCGGGTGGACGAGAAATACGTGACGGAAAAGGCCTACAGTTCACCGAAGTTCGTGGAGGACATCGTGCGCGACGTGGCAGGCAGGCTCATGGACAACCACGACATCAAGTGGTTTGAAGTGTCGGCCGAAAATTTCGAGTCCATCCACAACCACTCGGCCTACGCCTACATCACCTCGGACGACAGCGTGCCTCCCACTCCGGCCATCGCGGTCATACCGCCGTCCTGACCACTTACCAGCCCGTTGAAAAACTCGACTTGTTTACAGCCTGTTCAAAACGATGAGATGCAAGGCGCGCGAATTTCAAAGTATAAGGCGTACTTGCGCAACGCCGCAGATCGCGTTTTTCAACAGGCTGTTACGGCAATTCCGCCACCAGTCTGTGCAGCACCGTCTGCGCGGACGCCCCTTTCGTGTTCATGAAGATGACGAAGGCGTGGCGCCCGCCGTTCCTGGCGGGAATGTAGCCCGCAAGAGTGCGTACGCCGTCCAGGTGGCCGGACTTGTACCGCACCCCGGGCAACCGGTCATGCTCCCGCAACAGGTGGGCATGGGGCTCGAAGACGCGCAGCAGCCGGCCCATGTCCCGGGCGGTCATGCGGTTTTGCCTGGAGATGCCCGAACCCTCCACGACCGTGGTGGAGTTCAGCCCCAGAGAGTCGATTTTTTTCCGTAACACGGCCAGGCCCTTGTCCAGGTTCGCCGGAGGCCCGTACACGCGGGCCCCCATGGCCAGCAGGACCTGGTTGGCCATCAGATTGTTCGAGTACTCCAGAATCTTTTCCAGGACCTCGGCAAGGGTGTATGGCGACTCGAAGCGCAAGACAGGCGACGCTTGGGGTCCTACGGCGCCGACCACCACCTCCCTGCAGGAAAGATCCGGGTCAATGGCGGCCAGAAAATGGGCCAGAAGGTGGCCGGGATACAGCGTGGTCTCCCTGTCCGAACGTGACAGCACCACCCTTCCCTCTGGCAGGTTGCGGCGCCGGATGATCTCCCTGACGAACGGAACCAGCGGCGTCTCCTCCTCGGCGGACAGGAGCCTGCCCTGTTTGTTCCGGGAAAAGAACACGGTGTTGAAGTTGGCGACAAGCGCCCCAACCGTTGCGTCATACGGATTCAGGCTGGTCCCGGCTCCCGGGATCACGATGCCCGGAGCAAACGCCGAGTCGTCCATCACAATACGCGTGCACCGGGTGAGATGCCCCGCCACCTCGCCGGCCAGACCCTGGATGGCCTCGGACACGAGCAACGGATCTCCGTGGCCCTTGACCACTATTCCGCCGTCGCCGTCGGTGTACACATCCGTGGGAAACCTGTACCCGCCGCCAAGAGTGTCCAGCGCGGCCAGGGCCGTGAGAATCTTGAGAGTGGAGGCCGGCACGCGTAGGTCCCCGGCGCGGTGCTCCCACATGGTAACGCCGTCCGGTCCTACAAGAAGCAGGGAGTCCGAGCCGCCCAGAAGGCGCGCCACGCCCGCGGGCGGACGTCCGCAGGATGCGGGGACCGCTGCGAGGTGCAGAAACAAAAGGGCCACGGCGCCGACCAGTGCAAGTCGTGCCGCGACCCCGGTTTTTACGGAAAGATCAGTCATGGGGGAACCGCGGGTTCCTTACTCCATGTTTTCGTCAAGCCAGTACAGCAGCTTTCCCGGATTCTCGCCGAAGTAGTTGTACATGTCAAAACGGGTGAGGCTGCTGTTCAAAAACAGCACGCTCTTTTCCGCGGGAATGGCCTCCACGACCTTGCGCACGAAATCCAGGTTCGTCCACTCGTCCTCCCTGGCCTGGACGACCAGGGTGGGGGCGGTGACTTCAGAAGCGTGCGGCAGCGGAGACATCTCTCCCAACTCCTTGCCGCACATGCGTTCCGCGTTTTCCCGCACGCTCGGGGACATCCATGTCACCGGCTTGCCATACACGCTCTTCAGGTACTCGCTCACGAACACGTCCATGGCAACGGGTTGCACCGCCACGAGGGCGTCCACCCGCTCCATGGTCAGCGAATCCATGGCAAAGGCGATGATCGTGGCGTTGGCCCCCATTCCGTGGCTGAGGAAGCCCAGCTTCTTTTTCTCGAGGTCCGGCCGCGATGCTATGTATTCCATGCAGCCGACAATGTCCTGGTATTCCGCAAGCCCCTTGCCCGTCATGCCGTCGGCGCTCGGATCACTGTCTCCGTGGTTCCGGAAATCGAACGTGAGTACCCCGTAGCCGGCCTGATGCAGCTGCTTCGCGGTATTCATGAACTCCACGGTGGTATGGGTGGCGTACTGCTGCGGCTGGAAGTCGGCGTCGTATCCCCACTTGTTGAATCCGTTGGGATGGGTCATCACAATGAGCCTGTCCGAATCCGCGGGAATGTACCAGCCCGTGAGGACCAGGCCGTCCGTGCTCTCGAACGCCACCGGCTCGAACTCCATCCCATAGTATTCCGGATCCTGGGGCACCGGCTGGCGCGTGGGCTCCATAACGTGTTTGGCGAAACCGCCGCACCCCGCGACCAGACCCAGGCAAAACGCCAACACAGCCGCGTAGAGGACACTTTTTCCCGCTCCATGAAGTCTCATTCCTCTTCCTCCTTTTTCCCGTCTCTTGCCGTGTCCACAACCGGTTTTCAGCGGCGCCGCCCGGTCCGGGGCCGACTCGATCCAATGTGAACGATTTCAATGGGTATTGAACAGGTCTCCCGTCTGTTTATCAGGATTCTCCTCCGATGAAAAGGGTCTGAATGCAAATGGGCCCTCTCCAATCGTTTTTTACCGGCTTCACCCCATGCGCTCGAAAAAGGCGCGGTATGCCCGATGGCACATGAGTATGTCCGCCTTGTGCGCCACCTCGAAGGGCGAGTGCATGGAGAGTACGGGTACACCGCAGTCCACGACGTCCATGCCGTAAAACGCCAGGAACTTGGCGATGGTGCCCCCTCCGCCCGCGTCCACCTTGCCCAGGGTGCCCGTTTGCCAGACGATGTCGGACTCGTTGAAGACTCGCCTGATTTCGCCAAGATATTCGGCGCTTGCGTCCGAGCTTCCTACCTTGCCCCGGGAACCCGTGTACTTGGTGAGGCACACGCCGTAACCCAGCTTTGCCGCGTTGTTCTTCTCGTGCACGTCCTGATAGTCCGGATCCAGGCCCGGACTCACGTCCGCGGAAATGGCCCGGGTGCGGGCAAGGGCCTTGCGCACGTTCCGCTGGCTGGCCTGCTGGTCCGTGGCATGGAGCAAATCACCCACCAGGTCCTCCACGAGGTTGGTTCTGGCGCCTGTCTTGCCGTCGCTGCCGACCTCCTCCTTGTCGAACAGGAAGGCCACGCACGTCTTTTCGGGCGGCCCGTCCTTATGCGCGCTGAACAGCGCCTCCACGGCGCAAAAGGCGGAGACCCTGTCGTCCTGCCCGTAGCCGCCCACCAGGGCCCGGTCAAACCCCACGTCCCTGGCCGGACCGGCCGGCACGATCTCGATTTCCGCGGACAACAGGTCCTGCTCCACCATGCCGTACTTTTCATGCAGCATGTGAAGTACGGCCAGCTTGAAGCGGTCCTTGACCTTTTCCGGACCCAGTGGCAGGCTGCCGGCAAGCACATTCATCTTCTCGGCAACAAACGCCTCGGCCAGCCGCTTGTTGTTCTGCACCCTTCCGGCCAGATGCGGCAGAAGGTCCAGAATCGTGAACACCGGG
Organism: Desulfatibacillaceae bacterium; assembly: GCA_046542385.1. GTDB lineage: Bacteria > Desulfobacterota > Desulfobacteria > Desulfobacterales > Desulfatibacillaceae > JBKHBM01. The sequence continues at coordinate 42,032 of JBKHBM010000026.1, forward strand.
TCTCCGTCGTCCTCCCCCACCACGATGTCCACCCCCTTGCCGTCCGCCAGCACCACTCTCCCGTGCAGCGCCAGGGGCCGCGCGAACCACTGGTGCTTGCGGATGCCTCCGTAGTAATGGGTCTTGAAGAACGCGAGGTCCGTGTTCTCGTACAGGGGATTGTGCTTGAAGTCCAACCTGGGGGAGTCGATATGGGCCGCAATCAGCGAAACTCCCGAATCCACGGGCAGTTTGCCGATCCGGGCCAGGGCGATGCACTTGTCCCCCACCACGGAATACGCTACGGCACCCACGGCCAGGGCCCTTGAGTCTTCCAGGGGCTTGAAACCGCTGCGCCCGGCGCGCTCCACGAGCCGGGAAACCACCTCGCGCTCCGTTTTGCCGGTGTCCAAAAACTTCTTGTACTTCTCGCAAAGGCCGGAAACCCGCTTCTTTTCCCGGGCGTTCAGCACGTCCCAGACAAGCCGCCTCTTGTGGCCCAGGCGGTCGCACAAGTCCTCGGCGTCCTTCTTCTTCCATTTTTTCGAAAGGGATTCTTCCATCTCACGGGCTCTCCACGATAATGGTTACGGGGCCTGAATTGGTAAGGGACACGTCCATCATGGCGCGGAAAACGCCGGTTTCCACGTGTACGCCCATGTCCCGGACCTTCGCGACGAACCTGTCGTACACGGGTTCCGCGATTTCCGGCGGCGCCGCCTGGACAAAGGAGGGCCGGCGACCCTTGCGCACGTCGCCGTACAGGGTGAACTGACTGACCACGAGCATCTGTCCGCCCATCTCGATGAGGGAGCGGTTGAGCCTGCCCTCCTCGTCCTCGAATATGCGCAGGTTGGCCACCTTGCCCGCGACGAACTCCAGCTCCCTGTCGCCGTCCTCCCTGCTCACCCCCAGCAGAACGCACAGGCCCGGACCGATTTTGCCCACGACCTCGCCCCGCACGGTTACCGCCGCCTCGGACACCCTTTGCACCACCGCACGCATACAGCCACCTCGATATCTTACTTTGGCCGCCCCTTGCCGGCCAACTCCGCGAACGGATTGTTGAACGGCTTCTTCCCGGGAGCTGTCGGCCCGCCGCCTCCGCCCTTCCCGCCCCCGGGGCCGCCTCCCCTGCCCTTGCCCCGGCCGCCCCCGGATGTCCTGCCCTGGCTCCCGCCTCTGTCTTCCACCCCCCGACCTGCCGGATCCTTGCGCATGGACAGCGCAATCCGCTTGCGGTCCAGATCCACGGACAGAACGCGCACCTCGACCTTCTGCTGGACCCTGGCCACGTCCGCGGGGTTTTTGACGAACCGGTCCGCCATCTCGCTCACGTGCACCAAACCGTCCTGGTGCACTCCGATGTCCACGAACGCACCGAAGTTGGTGACATTGGTGACGATGCCGGGCAGCACCATCCCGGACTCCAGGTCCTCCAGGGAATGAACGTCCCGGGCGAATGCGAACGGATCCAGTTGCTCGCGGGGATCGCGCCCCGGCTTGGCCAGCTCCGTCAGAATGTCCGTGAGCGTGGGCAAACCCAGGGCGTCGGTCACGTACCTGTTGAGATCGATGCGTTTTCTGAGATCCTCGTCGCCCATCATGTCCGCGACCTCGCAACCCAGATCCTTTGCCATGGCCTCCACCACGTGGTAGCTCTCCGGGTGTACCGCGCTTGCGTCCAGCGGGTTCTCCCCTTCCCGTATGCGCAGGAAACCCGCGCTCTGCTCGAACGCCTTGGGGCCCAGCCGGGGTACGTCCGTCAGTTCCCGGCGGGACCGGAACGGGCCGTTTTGCTCCCTGTGGGCCACCACGTTTTCCGCCAGCGTGGGCCCCAGCCCGGAAACGTACTGCAACAGCCGGGCGCTGGCCGTGTTCACGTCCACGCCCACGGCGTTGACGCAGCTTTCCACCACGTCGTCCAGTGCCTGGCGCAGCATGCCCTGGTCCACGTCATGCTGATACTGGCCCACGCCCACGGACTTGGGATCGATCTTGACCAGCTCCGCAAGGGGGTCCATAAGCCGCCTGCCTATGGACACGGAGCCTCGCACCGTCACGTCGTGGTCCGGAAACTCCTTGCGCGCCACGTCGGACGCCGAGTACACGCTGGCCCCGGCTTCGTCCATCATGACCACGGGCACTTCCGGGGGCAACCCGGCCTCCCGGGCGAAGGCCTCGGTTTCCCGACTCGCCGTTCCGTTGCCTATGGCGATTGCCTCCACCTTGTACTCCCAGGCCAGCCGCAGCAGTTCCCTGGCTGCCTGGTCGCGCTTCGCGCCGAACGTATGGGGGAAGATGGCGGTATGGTGGAGAAGGTTGCCCTGTGCATCCAGACAAACCACCTTGCACCCGGTGCGCAGGCCCGGGTCGATGGCCAGGATGCGCTTCTGGCCCAACGGCGGGGCAAGCAGAAGATTTCTTATGTTCTCCGCGAATACCCGGACCGCCTCCTCGTCGGCTCGGTCCTTGGCATGAACCCGCATCTCCGTCTCCATGGACCGGGACAGCAGCCTGCGGTACGCGTCGGCCACCGCGATGCGAACCTGCCCCGAGTCCTGCCCGTCGCCCGTCACGAACCGCTGCTCCAGGATGCCCACAGCCCGCTCCGGGTCCGTGGCGACGCCCAGGTCCACCACCCCCTCGTTTTCCGCGCGGCGCATGGCAAGCACGCGGTGCGAAGGCGCCGTGGCCACGGGCTCCTCGTACTCGAAATAGTCCCGGAACTTGGCGCCCGATTCCTCCATGCCCGGTATGAGCGTGGTGCGAAAAACAGCCTCCTTGCGGAACAGTTCCCGGATTTCCGCCCGGGCCGCCGCGTCCTCGTTCACCGTCTCCGCGATGATGTCCCGTGCGCCGGCAAGGGCGTCGTCCACGGTCTCCACCCCTGCCTCGGGGTCCACGTATTCCGCGGCAGCCTTTTCCGGATCGATCCCGGTCTGGGCCAGCAGGGCCTCCGCCAGCGGCGCAAGCCCCTTCTCCCTGGCGATGGCGCCCCGGGTGCGGCGCCTGGGCTTGTAGGGAAGGTAGATGTCCTCCACTTCGGACAGGGACCCGGCGGCCAGGACATGGGCCTCCAGCTCCTCGTTCAGGTGACCGTGTTTTTCCATGGACCGGAGCACGGCTTCCTTGCGTTCGTCCAGGGCTCGAAGCTGGACCAGCCGGTCCCGGATGGCTGTCACCGCCACCTCGTCCAGGCTGCCCGTGGCCTCCTTGCGGTAGCGGGATATGAAGGGGATGGTGGCGCCTTCGTCCAGAAGGCGGGCCGTGGCCTCGATTCGCGCCGGAGCCAGGGCCAGTTCACCCGAAATCATCGTAATATGTGCCTGGTTCATGCAACTCCCCTGAAATGGACAACGACATGCTGGTTCGCGGCAGCGGAGCCGGGCGCCGAAACCGCGGCACACGGCGCCTGGAAAGGTCCGCACCAAAATGGTTCCGCGGCCGATTCAAAAGGAAGGATGTGTTTAGCATGGCCGGTTATCAGGGTCAACTCGATCACCGGCTTCGCGGCGAATGGGGTGAAATCAGGCGAAGCCTGTATTGCACGGTCTACCGGAATGTACTGTAATGCATGTCGAATCCGGGAATCCCGGGCCGGAGGGGCCGGCCCGAATCCCCGGCGTTTTGGGGGAACCAATGGAAAAGGAACAGTGCAAAGACGCCATGCGATACGTCGAGGGCCCGGAGGACGCGGACGTCATGCTCGTGGGCCAGAACCCCGGCGCCGATGAGGTGCGCCACGAACGGCCGTTCGTGGGCCGCGCCGGCAAGTACCTCGACAAGGTGTTGGAAGAAAACGACCTGGATCGCCGCGCCATGTACATCACCCAGGTGGTCCGCGAACCCACGCCCAAAAACCGCAAGCCTCACAGGGACGAGATCGATCGCTGGATGCCGTGCCTTGTCCGGGAGATGGAGCGCATTCGCCCCGGGATCGTCGTCCTCATGGGTGCGGTGGCATGGGAGGCGCCCCGCCTCGCGGGCATCGAATACCTTGAAATCTACCACCCCGCCGCGGCCATGCGCTTTCCGGATATCCGCGAAAAGTTCGAGAAAGACGTGGCGAGACTGGCGGACATGATGCGCGACCGGAAGTTGAAGGGCGCCGGATGATCCGGCGGCCCGTGTACCTGCCGGCAAACGTCCACCAACAGGCAGGATCGTAAAAACAAACGTCCCCTAAGATCGTAAATCTGGCGTCCCTTGACA
>JBKHBM010000129.1:0-12652 GCA_046542385.1 Desulfatibacillaceae bacterium
CATCTCATCGTTTTTGAACAGGCTGCCAATTTCGAGTTTTTCAACGGGCTGTTAAACAGCGACGGCGCGGCTTCAGCGAAAAAACGCGGTGGATCGAGTCGTTTTCCGCGTCCCGGAGACTATATACCACAAGGCCTTCCGATGCAAAAGCAAACCCTTTGGGCCGATCCGGAAAATTTCGTTCCCGGGAAGGTGGACATCTGCGGTCGCCGCCCCTATATTTGACGTTTGCCAAGCCAATTTGGGCTATGGTATGAGATAAGCGGAATATAGCGTGTGCGTCTGACAGCCGGCTCCGGCGCCTTAGGCCGGGATCCATCGGACCCGCCGGCGAGGCGCGGGGAATCCAGTGACGGGAGGCCGTGCGGTCCCGCGGGAGCGAGGCGGATGCCACGGCCGAAGGCGGTTATCGGCATGACCGGGGAATTGCCGGAAAACGGGGATATGTACAGCGACAACGAGGAACCGCAAAGAAACGTCACGTTCGAGGACAACGAGCTGGCCCGCCAGCTTTTCGGCGAGCACAACAGCCACCTCCAGCGTATAGGCGACGCGGTGGGGGCCCGGGTCCACGCTCGGGGGAACCAGGTGACCGTGATCGGGGACCCCATAGCAGCCGATCTTGTGGAAAACATCCTGAACCAGCTTTACGGGCTCCTCAAGGAAGGATATCCGGTCTACCGGCATGATATTGACCACGCCGTTCGCATCCTGTCCAGCGACCACCGCGCCCGCCTCAAGGACATTTTCCTGGACACCGTCTTCATAACGGCCCGAAAACGACCCATCACGCCAAAGTCCCGCACCCAGAAGGATTATATCGAGGCGATGCGCATGGACGACATCGTCTTCGGCATCGGGCCGGCGGGCACCGGAAAGACCTACCTGGCCATGGCCATGGCCGTTTCCGCATTGTCCAAAAACCTTGTCAACCGCATAATCCTCACCCGTCCCGCCGTCGAGGCGGGAGAGGCCCTGGGCTTTCTGCCCGGGGACCTGGCGGAAAAGGTGAATCCCTACCTGCGTCCTCTCTACGACGCCCTGCATGACATGATACCGTTCGAGAAGGCCGCGTCCTGGATGCAACGGGGGACCATCGAGGTGGCGCCCCTGGCATTCATGAGGGGCCGTACCCTGAACAACGCGTTCATCGTGCTGGACGAGGCCCAGAACACCACGGCCGAGCAGATGAAGATGTTTTTGACCCGCATCGGGTTCAATTCCAAGGCCGTCGTCACCGGCGACATTACCCAGATCGACCTGCCCACGGCCAAGTCATCGGGACTTGTCGAGGCCAAACGGATTCTTCAGGGGATCGAGGGAATCCGCTTTGTGTATTTCGAAAAAAAGGACGTGGTGCGGCACCGTCTGGTCATGGACATCATTCGGGCCTACGAGCAGGCCGAGGCCGAAAAGGAGCATCTGCGCGTCGGATCGAACCGGACCGAAGAGTGATGGTCCGGGCGCTCGCCCGCGGTATGTGACATGAAGGAAACCACCAGACAGAGACTGAAGAACAGGATTCTGCCTCCGGACGACAGGCTGTCCATGTGGATGCTGGTCGCGGCGGCTGCGGTCATGGCCCTGCTGCTGTATCCCGATCTCATGGTCACGGACGTGGCGTACGAGGTGGGGGACGTTGCCGAGAAGAACATCAAGGCTCCCAGGGAGTTCCTCATAGAGGACACGGGGGCCACGGAGGCCAATCGCCTGGACGCCGTCGAGGCCGTGCGCACGGTGTACGATTTCGATGACGCCATGGACCGGAGAGTCGCCCAGCGGGTCACCACGGCCTTTGACCGGGTTCGCGAAACCATGGCCGAGTTCCGGCTCATGCGGGAAGAGGCCCGGAAGGCGGCGGAGGAAGCGGCCGCGGTCGCGGCAAAGGCGCGCGCCGAGGCATTGTCCGCCACGGCGGTGCAAGGTGGGGCCCAGACGGCGGAAGCCGTCGCTCCGATGGTAAGCCCCGGGACCCGGGAGGGCAGAAGCCTGGAAGAGGCCCTGTGGGAATACAAGCCGGTGTTCGAACGCGACCTGGGCATCAGCGTCTCCGACGGGGCCTACGGAGTCCTCATCGCCGAGGAATTCGCCGCCGGCATCCCCAGGATGATAGTGCGCATCGTCCAGGATATCCTGGACAACGGCGTGGTGGCCAACAAGGAGATACTCCTGGAGGAGGCGGACAAGGGCATCATCCTGCGGGGAATAGAATCCGGTCGCGAACGGCACGTACAGAGCCTGCGACAATTCTACAGCCTGGACCAGGCCAAGACCATGGTCCGGGTGGTGGGCAAGCCCCTGGTCAGCAGCTGGAACTACAACCTGGTCAACCTGGTGATGGACTTCAGCCAGCGTCTGATCCGCCCCAACCTCACGATGAACCGCAGCGAGACCCAGAAGCGCAGGGACGCGGCCGCGGCGCAGATCAAGCCGGTGCTGTTCAAGATCAAGGCCGGCGAGATGCTATTGAGGGAAGGGGAGCGGGTTACCCGGAAGCACCTGCTCAAGCTGGAGAAGCTGCGGTCCCACGTAAGCCGGGAACAGGTGGCCTTCAGAACGATGGGCATCGGCGCGCTGATCCTGGCCTTTTTGGTCACCTTTTACTTCGTGTTTCTGAAAATCCGTGCCCGGGGCACGCCGGACAAAAAGGACGTGGCCCTGATCTGCCTGGTGCTGCTGTTCTTCTTTCTGGTAGCCAAGGTGGCGTCCGCGGTCATGGCCGGCATGACCCAGGAGAGCCTGTATTCCCCTTATCCGACATCCGTGGTCTTCGGCACGCCCCTGGCCGCCGGAGCCATGGTCGTCTGCATGTTTCTGGGCATGCAGATCGCGCTGCCCTTCGCCGTGCTCATGACGTTCTGTGTCACGGCCCTTTTCGAGAACACCTTCGAGATATTCGCCTACTTCCTCATCAATTCCACCCTGGCCGCCTACTGGGTGCGGGACTGCAAGGAACACAACGTGTTCATCCGGGCCGGCGTCAAGGTGGGTCTGCTGAACGCGGGACTGATCCTGGCCATATACCTGCACCGGGCGGGTATCCCGGACCAGCAGCTTGCCTGGGACCTGGCTTTCGGTTTCCTGGGAGGCGTGGGGGCGGGCGTATTGACAGCGGGCATCGTTCCGCTGGTGGAGGTGACCTTCGGATACACCACGGACATGAGCCTTCTGGAGCTGTCCAACCTGGACAGGCCGCTGCTGCAGAGGCTCATGATCGAGGCGCCGGGCACCTATCACCATTCCGTGATCGTGGGCAGCCTCGTGGAAGCAGCCGCCGCCCAGATAGGCGCCAACCCGCTACTCGCCAAGGTCTGTGGATACTATCACGACATTGGGAAGATCAAAAAACCGCTTTACTTCATCGAGAACCAGATGGGCGGCAAGAACCGCCATGACAAGCTGGCCCCGTCCATGTCCGCCCTCATCCTCATAGGACACGTGCGCGACGGCGTTGAGATGGCCCGGGAGAAGAGGCTCAGGGGCCCCATTGTGGACGCCATCCAGCAGCATCACGGAACCAGCCTGATCACCTTTTTTTACGAAAAGGCCAAGACCCAGAGGGGCGAGGAGAACGTGCGGCAGGATGACTTCCGCTATCCGGGCCCCAAGCCGCAAACCAAGGAGACCGGACTGGTCATGCTGGCCGACGTGGTGGAAGCGGCCAGCCGCAGCCTGGAAAACCCCACGTCCGCCCGCATACAGGGCCTTGTGCAGCGGCTCATCAACAAGATATTCTCCGACGGCCAGCTGGACGACTGCGAGCTGACGCTGAAGGACCTCCACCAGATAGCCCGGAGTTTCAACAAGATACTCACCGGCATATACCATCACCGGGTCGAATACACGGAAACGCCTCCAAAGGGCGTGCAGAAAGGAAAAAGGAACGGTGCCGGTACTGATAAGGAACAATCAAAACAGGCACAGAATCGAAACGGCGAGGACAAAAAACAGGGCGAAGGCGGTCTTAGACGCCTTGGGCTTTCCTGACGCCGAGTTGTCCCTGATGTTCGTGGACGACGAGGAGATGGCTAATCTGAACGCCCTTTACCTGGGCCGGGAGGGCCCCACCAACGTCCTGGCCTTTCCCCAACTGGAGGGGGATCACCCTGAAACCACCCGGGAACTGTTGGGCGACGTGGTGATCAGCGCGGATACCGCCGCGGCCGAGGCCGAAGAAGCCGGAATATCCGTGGAACAAAGGGTTTTCGAGCTGATGGTGCACGGCATCCTTCATCTGGTGGGGTACGACCATGGCGAGGAGACCGAGGCCGGGGAGATGGAGGCCCGCGCCGACGAACTTGCGCACCTGTTCGGACGGGGATGATTCCGGACGCGGGGCTCCGGAAGCCGCCCAAGCGACAAGCCGGGTATTCCCGGGCGGAAACAGAGCCTGAATCCGTGACGACAATATGGAAGAATTCTTGCGTGGCCCCATGAATCGGGCTTTTTGCATATTATCAGGAAGATTCCTGTTTCACCCGGTGGGTGAAACGATTTGCAGCCCCTCGGGTCGGCCTCATGCGGCGCGTCCGCGGAGTCCGGGCCCGGCCGGCGCACTTCAGTACAGCCGGCAGGCGTCTTCCTTGCGCCCACACCGCCCGGGACCGATCACGGATTCATGCAGAGGAAAGGAAATATAGCCGATGGCGGGACTTGCTGTGAACGTGGACCACGTGGCAACCATTCGGGAGGCCCGCGGCGTTGCCTACCCCGACCCGGTGGCGGCGGCCGTGATGGTCGAGATGGCCGGAGCCGACGGCGTGGTCGTCCACCTGAGGGGCGACCGCCGGCACATACAGCCGCGCGACGTGCGCCTCATTCGCCAGATAGTGCAGACCAGGCTGGTGCTGGAGATGGCTCCCACTCAGGAGATGGTGGGCATCGCCCTCGAAGTGGTTCCCGACCAGGTTACCCTGGTGCCGGAACGGCCCGACGAGATCACCACCATGGGAGGCATGGACGTTGCCATGCACCGGGAGCAGATCGAGGCCGCCATGGCCTCCCTGCACGACGCCCGTATACCCGTGAGCATTTTCGTGGATCCGGAAGCCGACCAGGTGAAAAACGCCCACAAGGTCAATGCACAGATCATCGAAGTCCATACCGGGGGGTTCTGCGAGGCCCGTGATCCGGGCAGGAAGACCCGGGAGTTTGAAAAAATCGTGTCCACGGCCCGGCTGGCCAACAAGCTGGGGCTGGGCGTGCATGCGGGCCACGGCATCGATTACCAGAGCATCAAGGCCTTTGTCGGCGTGAACGAGATCGAGGAGTACTCCATCGGCCACAGCATCGTGTCCCACGCGGTTTTCGTGGGAATGGAAAGGGCCGTTCGCGAGATGCTGGACCTGGTAAGGTCGTTGTAAACCGGCCATGGAACCCGCGTATACGATCCGGCTGGTTTTGGACTCTCCGGAGAAAACCCGGGCCCTGGGCCGGGCCCTTGGCGCGGTTGCCTGGCCGGGTATGGTCCTGGCCCTGTGCGGCGACCTGGGCGGGGGTAAAACCTGCCTGGCCCAGGGGTTGGCCAGGGGGCTGGGCGTGCCGGAAGACGTGCCCGTGACCAGCCCGACTTACACCCTGATCAACGAGTACCAGGGAAGGCTGCCTTTGTTCCACGCGGACCTGTACCGGCTGGAAGGCGAGGACGACCTCGACCAGATAGGGTTTTTCGAGTGCCTGGAGGCTGGCGGCGTGGCAGCCGTGGAGTGGGCGGACAGGGTCGGCCCGTCGGTTGTGCCGGCGGACCTGGAAATACGGTTCACGGCCCTGAATGAGGATGCCAGGGAGGCCGAGGCGTGCATCCACGGCCCCCGGGCAGACACCCTCGCGGATGTCCTGCGGCCCTTTTCCGGTCCCTGAATCCCCGGCCCCTGTTCCGCGTTTCCCTGTTGAACCGCGTTCGGCTCGCCCCCTCCGGCCGCATAAAAACCATTTGCGTACGTTTTTGTTTTCTGGCATGGTACGCCGAGTCAAAAAAACCGGACGTACGCGGGGTGTATTGGCCCGGTGCCCGCCGGGTTTTCCCTGCGTTTTCCCGGATGTCGAGGAGTGGCCATGAGTACGGTGGTACAAAAATACGGCGGCACGTCCGTAGGCGATCTCGAGCGCATCGCGAACGTGGCCAGAAGGGTTGCCTCGGCAAAGGAAGCCGGCAACCGGGTGGTGGTGGTGGTTTCCGCCATGGCCGGGGAAACGGACCGGCTTATCAACATGGCGAAGGAAATCACCGAGGAACCGGACCAGCGGGAGATGGACGTGCTGGTTTCCACGGGCGAGCAGGTTTCCGTGGCGCTTCTGGCCATCACCCTGCGCACCATGGGACATGGCGCGGTATCCCTGTTGGGTGACCAGATCAAGGTGCTGACCGACTCCACCTACTGTGGGGCACGCATCGTGGACGTGGATCCGCAAAAGATCGTGTCCCTCCTGGACGAGGGAAATATCGTGGTGGTGGCGGGATTCCAGGGTTGCGACACCCGGGGCAACATCACCACCCTGGGCCGGGGCGGCTCGGACACGTCGGCCGTGGCCCTGGCCGCCGCCCTGAAAAGCGACGTCTGCGAGATATACACGGACGTGGACGGTGTCTACACCGCCGATCCCAATGTGGTGGAGAACGCGCGCAGGCTGGATACCGTGACGTACGAGGAAATGCTCGAGATGTCGGGACTGGGCGCCAAGGTACTGCACCTGCGCTCCGTGGAATTCGCCAAGAAGTACAACATTCCCCTGCACGTCCGCTCCTCCTTCAAGGACGAGCCGGGGACCATGGTAGTGGACGAGGAAAAGGACATGGAACATCTTCTGGTATCCGGGATCACCGTGGCCAAAAACGACGCGCGTATCACCATAACCAAGGTGCCCGACAAACCCGGCGTGGCCTCGAGGGTCTTTTCGGCGGTGGGAGACGCGGGAATCTCCGTGGACATGATCATCCAGAACACACGCGCCGGCGGCAAGACCGACATCTCCTTCACCGTGCCCAAGCCCGACTACAAGCGCGCTTTGGAGATCGAGCAGCAGGTGGCGCAGGAGATCGGCGCCGAAAGCGTTGCCGGCGACACGGAGATCGCCAAGGTGTCCGTCATCGGCGTTGGCATGAAGAGCAACCCCGGAGTGGCGGCCAAGATGTTTTCCACCCTGGCAAGGGAGAACGTGAACATCCTGATGATCAGCACTTCGGAAATCCGCATCTCCTGCGTGGTGGAAAAAAAGTACGCGGAATTGGCCATGAGGTCACTGCACAGCGCGTTCGGCCTGGATGCCGAACCCGCGGCATAGGGCTTTCTTGCCCGGTTTCAGCAGGGACCAGGTTCTCGCCGCTCTCGTGGTCGGCCTGGTCCTTTTTGCCGTATTCCTTTACAGGAGCGGCATGTTTTGACATGGTTGAAAGAGGCACCGACGCCGTCCCGGCTCGGAGTCCCGGCTTCCCCGCCGCGTTTTCAGGACAGGGGCGGAGCGCGCGTACCGGCTCCGCCCCACCCCATCCGGTTCCAGCCCCGGCTCCGAAGATTCGACACATGTGACGCGGCAACCCGTTCGCCTTTTTGGGCGCGCGGGTTTTCTCCGGTGTCGCCGTTTTTCCCGGTTGACGGACGCGGGGATCAACGTGGGACAGGGGGCGTCTTCATGAAGACCAATGCCGCCAGGGGCCGTGCGTGAAAGTCTCCGGTTTCGTGGATACGGAAGGGGACAAGGCCCGCCACTTCCCGTGGTTCATGGTGCGGGGTGCCTACTTTTTCGCGGTAACGCGCTCGATTCGTTCCAGCTCCGCGGTAAAATGGCCGACGGCCACGGCGCTGCGGATTTTCACGACCCGGCGCGCGTCGTCGCTGGTCACCCACAACTGGAGTTTGGAGCCCTCCTTCTGCTTGAAAACGCCGCCGATGTGGCGCATTTCGGGCTCCACCAGCCACGTGTCGAACTCGCCGGCGGGCACCGCCACTTTCTCCCTTTGTTTGAGGCTGGCCTTGCCCAGAACGCACTTTTTGCCGTCGGTCACATAGGCGTTCAGCTCCCGGCCCGGCGCCAGGTCCAGCTTGCGGAACGCGTAGAAGATGGACAATGGATCAAAGGCCCCTTCCACGATCCGGGTCGAAGTTTCCTCCACGCCGTTCTGGACGTATCGGGCCCGCTTTTCCTCCCAGTCGAGGTGTACCACCACGTCGCGATGATGGTCGCCTTCGTGCTGGTTCTTGGTGTAGTGCAGTGTCCGGGTGAGGGCAAGGTCCGTGTAGGCGTCGATGCGGTCCCGCACTTTGTAGAAATTGTCCACGAAGTCGTTGGTGCGGGCCGTAAGCACGAAGTGCCGGGCAGGCTGGCCGTTTACCACCGTGTCCGGGAGGATTTCCAGGGTGGCCTCGCCGGCCTCGACAAACCACCACTTGAGCTTGAACACCAGGCGCTCGCCCACGGGCAGGGAAACGTTCCGGGCTTTGTCCGGCATTACCGGGTCGCCCGCGGCGATGGCCGGGCCGATGAAGGCCATGGCCAGGGCCAGCAGGGCCGTCAAGGTGCGGGATAATACACCGGCGCGACGTATTTTATTCATGGATGGCCTCGCTGTTTCGGGTCAAACGTGCGTCCCGAAGGGACGCCGCGCACTTACAGGATGCAGGACGGTCGGTCGCGGGAAAAGGTTTACATGGAGGATGAGGGGGAGATGGGGGCGGGATTCCGCGTTTCGCGTTGAAAACGCTTCCCTGAAGTGGCGTTGCCCTTGCCGAACCGAAAGCCGCCTTTAAACCGGTTCTCCCTGTATTCGACGAGCGGGGGTTCCCGCGAGGGACCTTTACCCCGTAACAGCCTGTTGAAAAGCGCGATCTGCGGCGTTGCACTTCATTTCTCGTCAGTGCGACGTACCGTAAGTACCCCTTGTTCCTCGAAATTCGCGCGCCTTGCATCTCATCGTTTTTAACCAGGCTGCCAATTCCGAGTTGTTCAACGGGCTGGCAACATGTACGGACCCGCGAAGTGTAAGGGTCATCCTGGCCGAAGGGCCTGCCCCGGCGGATCATCCGGTCCGGCTGCCAACCAAATCGGGACAACTCCGGTCTCTTGACGGGACATGACCACTCACGCGGCCGCCGCGGGTCGGGGTTCCTTGCGTTTTCCCCGGACCCGCGTTACCCTTTGTGTTCGGAACACGTTTCGACACCCCCGCAAGCGCTTTGCGGCAGCGAAGGAAATCCCCCGCCGCCGGTTCGGCCATCCGCACCGGGCCCGCACGTACCGGGCGGCCGCATCCGACAGGACAATGGAGCCGCCGCGAAGCCAACATAACAGCCTGTTGAAAAGCGCGATCTGCGGCGTTGCACTTCATTTCTCGTCAGTGCGGCGTACCATAAGTACGCCTTATTCCTCGAAATTCGCGCGCCTTGCATCTCATCGTTTTTGAACAGGCTGCCAATTTCGAGTTGTTCAACGGGCTGATAAGGGAGCCGCCGCATGAACCTGGAATTTCAACCGGTGAGCCTGGATCTGCTGGAAACCTATGAACGGTATCTTGCCGAGTGTCCCGTAAAGGCGTCCGACTATACATTCGCCAACCTGTGGGGCTGGGCGGACGTGCACGGCCTGGAGGTGGCCTTTGACAACGGGTTGGCGTGGATTCGGCGGACCGTTCCCGAAATCCGGCTAAGGGCTCCGGTGGGTGCCTGGAAGGGGAGGGACTGGAATGAGGACCTCGCGGTGTTCGCCCCTGGAACCACTTTCGAGCGGGTGCCGGAAGATCTTGTCGGTATGTGGACGAAGGCCGGCGTGGCCGCCCGGATCGAGGAGTCCGAAGGCCAATGGGATTACCTGTACGACACCACGGAACTGATCGAGCTTTCGGGCAGGAAATTCCACAAGAAGAAAAACCACCTGAACCAGTTTTTCAGGAAATACGAGTTCACCTATGTGCCCATAGTTCCGGAGACCGCCGAACTGGCCCTGGGGTTGCAAGCGGACTGGTGCCTTTGGAGGGACTGCGAGGACGAGGCCACCCTGGCGGCGGAAAACAGGTGTATCCACAGGGTTTTGACCAACTGGGACAGCCTCCCCGGACTGGTGGGCGGCGTACTCCGCGTGGAGGGCCAGATAGCGGCGTACACGGTTGGGGAGCCCCTGGACGAAACGACCTTTCTGGTGCACTTCGAAAAGGGATGTCCCGGCTTCCGGGGCATTTATCAGGCCGTGAATCAGCAGTTTCTGAAGCACGAGGCCGCGGATTATCCCCTGGTTAACCGCGAGCAGGACCTGGGTGACGAAGGGCTGCGCAAGGCCAAGATGAGCTACCATCCGGTGGATTTTCTGAAAAAGTCCATCGTGGTTCTGGGCAGGGAGTCCTGAAAAGGGCCTCCGGCTTTCGGCCGTCGCTCGCGGGCAGTGGGCCGCAACACACCCCATCAGCTTAAAAATTATTGAAAAACGGTTGGTTGTGTGTTAATCCGAGGCATGGGGAAGGGAGTGGCAGCAAACAAGACAAAGATTGGCAGAGGTGTGCCCGCCGGAGCGGGGCCCTCGGTTTTCATGTGCCATCCTCGCCGCGATCCGCCGGCCTGTCGCACAAAAAAGGAGAATCCCATGTCGCTCGGATGGAAACGATTTCTGGTCATTCTGCTGGTGGCCGGCCTGCTGGTTCCCGGTTCGGTAACCGTTGCGAACGCGGTGCAGGCGGAAGACAGGATTCTGGTTCGCGTGGAGAACCCGCTCAGTACCCTGGATCTGGTGGACGACTGGCTGGCCGCCGGGACACAGGGTCCTCCGCCCACACAGGTTGTGCGCGACATGATCAAGGGCGGGGAATGGATCGATCCGTCCCGGGTGATCGTGTTCAGCCTGGGTGCGGAAAAGCAGAGCCCCGAAGCCTGGGCGGTGGTTCCCTTCAGCCAGCCCCGGCCCGCGTTTCAGGCCGAGATGGGCGCACAGGTGGACGAGGAGAACCAGGTCTACGTCCTCACGTGGCCCACCGCGCCCGCGGGCGAGGAGCGCACGATCCCCGAGGACGCCTATGAGGTCATGATCAAGGCCAGTAATGAGCCAACGGGCCAGACAGTGCTTTTGGAGATTCCGATGGCCGCCATGGCCGAGGAACTTCGCGCCATGACCGGGCAGGGAATCGCCATGATGGAACAGGGCGCGTCCGGGGACGAGGAGCGCATGGCCAGGATGGAAAACGCCAGGCAGGCGCTGGGGGCGCTGGTGGAACTTGCCGGGCAGGTGGAGTTCATCAACATCGGCGTGGCCCTGAGCCCCGACGAGCTGTCCTTCACCCTGGGCGGCAAGCCCGTGCGGGGAACCGGCCTGGACCGTGTCATCGAGGAGCAACCCGCCGCCAAGAGCATTCTGGCCTCGTTCAGGCCCCTTGGGGACGTGATTTTCCGGTCCCGCGAGATCAACACCAGGAGGTTGGTGGACACCGTGGTCCAGCCGTTCGTGAATCTCGGCGGCGAGGAGATGGAGGGGTTCACCTGCATGCTGGACATATACCAGGAGTTCACCGGCGAGGTGGTCAGCACCACGGCTTTCGCGCCTGAAGGGCCCCGGCGGCTGGGCATGGCCCGCCTGAGAAGGCCCCAGCCCCCGGACGCGTTCGTGGAACAGAAGCTCATGGGCTGCCTGGAGACCATGGCCGAGGAATACCAGAAGATGATGATACGGGCCGGGGCGCCCTCCGCCAACAGCCCGCTGGTTCCGCTGCGCAAGAGTTTCGTGGGCGGCGTGGACGTATATGGGTTCCGTTGGACCCTGCCCCGCCTCCCGGTGGGGGCCAATGTTCCTCCCATGCCCCTGGACACCACCGAGGTGCGTCTTACCACGGTGGACGACCTGTTGCTTTTCGCCCCGGACGACAGGGAGATGGAGCAGCTCATTGTCACGGCCCGCGCGTTGACCCCCGAACAGCAGACCGGCCCGGTCGTCTCCATGCGCTGGGACATGGCCGCGTTCTTTGACAACGTGCTGAACGTGGAATTGACCGACCCCCGGACCGGGGCCATGCGTAAACCGGGCGAGGCTGTTTTCCAGTTGGATTTCAAGGACCGCAGGGTTGACGGAACATTCACGCTGAAGCTGGACGACGTTCAGCTGATCGTGGCGAATCTCAAGGGGATCATGGACGTGTGGACCAATGCCATTGCCTCGTACGGAATCGAGGACGACGTGGCCGCTCCGGGCGCAACGGCGGCCCTGTCCACGGCCCCCGGGGCCAGGCCCATGACCGCCGAGGAACTGAAACGGATGGAGTTGCTGGAGAAGCTGCGCAAGGCGGACCTGGCCCTGGTGTACGGTGGACCGAAAAGCGCGATCGGGTACTATGAGGAGGCGATGGAAATGGGCGGGGACAAGCCGCGCATCTATTTCGCCATCGGCGTGGCAAGGTCGGAACTGGGCGAGTACGACGAGGCGCTGAAGTACATGAACACGGCCCTGTCCATGGAGCCGGGAAACGCCAAGTACATCTACGGCCGTGGACGGACGTACCTTTTGACCGGCAAGCTGGATCGGGCCATGACGGATTTTGAGCGGGCCGCGGCCCTGGGCCATCGGGAGGCCAGGGAGTATTTGGACAAGGTACGCAGGAAGGTGGCGGAACAATAGCCCAGGCTGCCCGAAAACGCGGTCCGCGGCGTTGCGCTTCAGGCCGGGTCGACGCGGCGTACGACGGGTA
>JBKHBM010000027.1:0-45816 GCA_046542385.1 Desulfatibacillaceae bacterium
ACAGCCTGGGGTGGCTGTGGATGGATGTTCCTACCCGCGAATCGTCCGGGAACGCGGTCCGCGGCGTTGCGCTTCAGGCCGGGTCGACGCGGCGTACGACGGGTACGCCTTGCTCCCCGGCCATCGCGCGCCTTGCGTCCCATCGTTTTCGAACAGCCTGGGGTGGCTGTGGATGGATGTTCCTACCCGCGAATCGTCCGGGAACGCCGTCCGCGGCGTTGCGCTTCCGCATCTCACCGGCGCGCAAGGCGGTTCAGTGAGTGCCGAAAAGCCCGGTTTCCCAATGAGGGGCCGGGCTTTCGTTTCGTGCTCCAAATCCGGACGAGTCCTCTACTCGCGTGGCGTTTTCGTTACCACGATAACCGGCGTTCCCCTGTCCGCGCCGAGGGCCTTTCCCGCCGATCCTTCACGCACGGCCACCTCCAGACGTTTCCTGCTGTTGATGACAGCCACGGCATTGCCGGGCTCCGCGTCCGAGTAACAGGAGGAAAGTCCCTGGACTTCATTGTCTCCCACCCGGATCACCAGGCTCTGCTCTCCCTGTCCGGCCATCGCCTTCCATAACATGTCCACCTGAATGTTGGTGGCAAGGTTGCCGAACCGGTCCATGGAAACCACCTCGCCAGCCAGGGTCCCGTCTTCCAGGACGCGGGGCTCCGGCCACGGCGGATGCGCCATGTCGGCTCGGGCCACCGGCGGACCCAGTTCGTCCAGGGGCAGGCCGGCGGCGATGTGGGCGCCCACCGGGGCGAACACGTCCCGGCCGTGGAAGGTGTTGCCCGGTTCCGGCAGGAACAGGCCCTCTTTGGTGACCTTCCGGATGGAGGAATTCGCGTCCAGGATTTTTGAAAGGAGCCCGTTGTCCGGCGCGACAAAGCAGTGTCCGCCGTGGGCGGCCGCGATCACCGCCCGGGTCGAACCCACTCCCGGGTCCACCACGGCCACGTGGACGGTTCCCGTTGGGAAGTAGCGCCAGGAGGCCGCCAGCATGTCGGCGGCCTCGCCCACGTCCTGGGGCGGCAGGTTGTGGGAGATGTCCACGATCCTGGCCAACGGGCAGATGCCCAGGATAACGCCGTGCATGACGCCGACGTACTCCTGTCCCAGTCCGAAATCGGTAAGCAGGGTGACAACGCTCATGAAGGATCTTCCGATGGCGGGGGTGTCAGGCCAATATCACAGCTTCAGCCGACCCTGGCATTCCAGTCCCAGGTGCCGGTAGGCCGATTCCGCGGCACGGCGGCCGGACGCGGTGCGAAGGAGAAAACCGATCTTGAGCAGATAGGGCTCCACCACGTCCACCAGGGTGTCGGCCTCCTCCTGCAGGGTGGCGGCGATGGCCTCGATACCGACCGGGCCGCCGGAGTAATAGTCCATGATGGTCCTCAGGTAGCGTCGATCCAGCGTGGTCAGGCCCAGGCTGTCGACTCCCTCCAGCTCCAGCGCGTCCTCCACCGCCTGTTTGCTTATGGAGCCGTCGCCCTTGACCTCGGACCAGTCACGCACCCGCTTCAGCAGCCGGTTGGCTATGCGGGGCGTGCCACGGGACCGGCGGGCCAGTTCCAGCGCGCCCGCGTCCCTGACCGGGGTCTCCAGGATGCCGGCGGAGCGTTTGACGATGGTGACGAGGTCCCCTTCGTCGTAGAAGTCCAGGTTGCGGAATATGCCGAAACGGTCGCGAAGGGGCGCGGACAACAGCCCCACGCGCGTGGTGGCGCCCACGAGCACGAACCGCTTCAGCCGGAACCGGTGGCTCCTGGCGTGCATGCCCTTGTCGAAGATGAAGTCGACGGCGAAATCCTCCATGGCCGGATACAGCAGCTCCTCGACGGTCTTGGGAGTGCGGTGTATCTCGTCCACGAACAGGACGTCGCGGTCCTCCAGGTGGGTCAGAATCCCCAGCAGGTCGCCGCCCTTTTCCAGCGCGGGGCCGCTGGTCACCGTGAGGTGGGCGCCCATTTCATTGGCCACGATATGGGCCAGCGTGGTTTTGCCCAGGCCGGGTGGGCCATGCAGCAGAACGTGGTCGATGGTCTCGTTCCGGCTCATGGCCGCCTGGATGGCGATCTTCAGGGTCTCCACGATATCCCGCTGCCCCACGTAGTCGTCCAGGCGTTCGGGACGGAGTGAACGCACCTCCGGCGTTTCGTCTTCGGGGCATGCCGAGGCGGTAAGCACCCCCACTTTTGTGAAGTCGTCGCCGGTCATTCGCTACGGTCTCCCCTGTACACTTCCTCGAGAAGCTCCTCGGGCCCGGCGATTTCCGGCCTTCGGGCCATGGCCTTTTTGATCATGTCCCGGGCCTCGGCCTGCTTGTGGCCCAGTTGCCGCACCAGCACCTCCAGAACCTGGGTCTGGAATTCCTCCTCGGCGACGGCCGGAGCCGGCGTCTCGGCCTCGGGTTCCAGGCCGGCGGCATAGTAGGCCATCTTGCCCTTCAACGAAGCCACTATCTTGTGGGCGGTGCGGGCGCCGATGCCCTTGAGGCCCTGCAGCGCCGCGACGTCGCCGGCCTCTATGGCCCCCGCGATCCGCTCCACGGGCACGGCCAGCGCTGAGGCTGCCTTGACCGGGCCTATGTCGCCCACGGTGATGAACCGCTCGAAGAACTCCCTCTCCAGTTCGGAGGAAAACCCGATGAGTACGGGTTTTGGCTGGCGTTCGGTCTGGTGGTGGTAAATGAACAGGCCCAAGTCCGCGCCCTCATCGGGCAGCCGCTGGTACACGACCTGAGGCAGAAGGATCTCGTATCCCACCTGGTTCGCCAAAAGCAGGATGCGGTCGCTGCGCTTGCGGAACAGTACTCCTTCCAGATAGCCGATCATCGGGTCTCCCGCGGCGCCGGCCGCGACTCGTTCAACAAGGTTTCCATGCCACGGTACAGGCCGATGAGGGCCAGGGCCAGGGCGTCGGAGGCGTGGGACGGCCGGATGGGTTCGGTCCGTCCCAGTTCGCGCCGTACCGCCGCCTCCACCTGGGCCTTGCCGGCCCGTCCGTTTCCGGTAAGCACCTGCTTGACCACCCGAACAGGCACTTCGCGAACCGGCATGCCGCAGTGTCCACAGGCCACCAGGATGGCTCCGGTGACCTTGCCCAGCTGAATCCCGGACTTGGGGTATCTGGCCAGGGAAAAGCTCTCCTCCACCACCACGAGGTCCGGGGACTGCTCCCGGACGATTCCGGAAACGCGCTCGTAAATGTGCACGAGCCGGGCGCTGTCCGCCTCCCGCGCGGTGGTGCGCACCGTGCCGAAGGCGTAACCCTCCACGTGGCGGGACGTCCCATGCACGATGCCCACGCCGGTGTCGGCAAGACCCGGGTCGATACCAAGCACCTTGAGGCCCAAGGCCCCTTCCTTTCGCGGTCGCGAATCAGTTCAGCGCGGCCAGCTTCTTTTTGGCGATCTGCGCCTCGGGCGACGCCGAATAGCGCTTTATCAACTCGTTCCAGATGAGCCGGGCGTTGTTCTTGTCCCCGATCCTGGCAAAGGCCATGCCCTGCTTGAGCAGGGCAGCCGGCACCTTGTTGCCGTTGGGGTGTTTTTCAATCACGTTCTGGTATTCCAGAATGGCCTTTTCATACCAGCCCCGCTGGAAGTGGGACTCTCCGATCCAGAACAGGGCGTTGTCCGCGTTCCCGCTGTCGGGGTAACGCCTCAGGTATGCCTGGAACTGCTTCACCGAGGTCTCGAACTCACCCTTGTCAAAGGATTTCTTGGCAAGAGCGTACATGTCGTCCTCGGACATCTTTTTGGACGCGTCTCCCTCCCGGCCGCCGCTCCCCTGTTCCCCGGGCTGGTCGCCAACCCCCAACAAGGCCTCCATTTGGGCTACCCGGCCTTCCAGGGTGTTGATTTCCCCGCGAATTCTGCGCTCTGTCTGTTCGACCTTCTTTTCCACGCCCTGGATCTTGTCCACCTTCCGGGTGAATTCAAAGCCCGTTTCCTCCAGCGCTCCCTGGATCTCCCGCACCTGCTGGTGCAGCGCGTCCAACTGGGCGCGCAGTTGGGCGGTCTGGCCCTGTATGGCCTCCTCGCCCTTCTCGCGATCCGACTGGAGGGCCTCCATGTCCGCCGCCAGCCTGTCCATCCGCCCTTCCACCTGGGCCATTCTGTCCATCATCTGCTGGTCGGCCTGCTCCAAAAGGACGATGCGGTCCAAAAGCACCAAAACGTCCTCCTGGGTGGCGCATCCGCCCGCGGCAAACAACCATGCCGCCGCAATCGCCGCAAGCAGCGCGACACGGAGCCGAAGCATTCCACTGGGACCGTTCTTCCCGTATTTCCGGGTCAGCATATCTTCCTCCACCGCCATGATGCCTCGCCGCCTACGCCGGCAGTCCGGGCCGCATGAAAAAACCCCGCCCCTGTTGTCAGAGGCGGGGTATGGTCTTTCGTTCCAGAGGCATTTTTTCGCCACGCAAACCGCGGGCTACTTCAACACGAAGTGCGCCCTCCGGTTTTTGGCCCACGCCTCCTCGTTGGAACGCGGATCGATCGGCCTCTCCTCGCCGTAGCTGATCGTGTCGATACGCATGGGATCGATCCCCAAATCCACCAGGAAGTTCTTGGCCGCCTGCGCGCGCCGATCGCCCAGTGCAAGGTTGTACTCGTTGCTGCCCCGCTCGTCGGCATGGCCCTCGATCAACACGTTGTCGTCGGGATGGGCCTTGAGCCACGCGGCTTTTTCACGGAGGATGTCCTGGGCCTTCTCGGACAGCACGGCGCTGTCAAAGGCGAAATGGATGTTTTCCTCCATGAACCCCTCGCGGCCCTCGAGATACTCCTGCCGCGTCTCGCGCTCCTGCTCCATCTGTTGCTGACGAAGGCGTTCCTCCTCCAGCCGCTGCAGGCGACGGCGCTCTTCCTCGGCCTTCTTCTGGGCCGCCATGCGCTCCTGCTCGGCCTTGTAGCGGGTATCCTGATCCTCGAGGTCCGCCGTTCTGTCCGCCGGACCGGCCTTGACGGCTTTTTTCGCGCACCCGGTGGTGAAAGCCAGTCCGAATACCAGGGCCAGAACCACCAATCCTATCCACAACCGCCTTTGCATCGTGATCCTCCTTTCCATGAATGTGCCAGTGTAAACCATTTTCAACGCCCGCCGCCGCGCAACGGACGCATTCCGCTCGAACATGCACGTAAACCGCGGTCACGCGGGCGGCGTAATCAATACCACGACAGCCTGGGGGACCACGCCGGCTCGGTCTGCTCGCCGGGCAGCTTGAGCAGTCTGCGCTGCTCGGTCCCTATTGCGGTCATTACATAAATCCTGGAAGGCCCTTCCCTGGTGGAGGAAAAGGCGATCATCATGCCGTCGGGCGACCACGTGGGGGATTCGTTGTTTCCCGCGTCGCTGGTTAAGGCAACCGGCGCGCCGCCTTGCGAGTCTATGATGTAGATGTTGAACTCTCCGGCTTCCAGTCCCGCATACGCGATCTTGTCACCGCGCGGGCTCCAGGAGGGGGAGGTGTTGTACCTTCCTCGATACGTGAGCCGACGCGCCTTGCCGGTTTCCACGTCCAGGATGTAAATCTGGGGCCCGCCGGAGCGATTGGACACGAAGGCGATTTCCTTTCCGTCCGGCGACCAGGAGGGGGATACGTCGATACCCCAGTTGTTGGTTAACCTTTTAATGATTTTTCCATTCCCGGTCAATGAGTAAATCTCGGTGTCGCCGGGCATGGACAGGGCCGCGGCCAGGATGAACTCCCTGGGATGCCACGCCGGGGTGATGTTGAGCCCCTTGTACTTGATCACGGTGCCCGTCTTCTTTGCGAGGTTCTGCACATACATGTGGGCGCCGCCCTGCTTGTAGGCGGTATAGGCGATGTATTCCCCGTCGCTGGACCATGCCGGGGATATGGCTATGTCGCTGTTGTGCGTGAGTTGCTCCGGATCGTGCCCGTCGAAGTCGCAGGCGAAAATCTCCTTGTTGCCGGG
Source organism: Desulfatibacillaceae bacterium (assembly GCA_046542385.1). Lineage (GTDB taxonomy): Bacteria > Desulfobacterota > Desulfobacteria > Desulfobacterales > Desulfatibacillaceae > JBKHBM01. The sequence goes on from JBKHBM010000027.1 coordinate 5,939, forward strand.
CGTGGTGGAGACAAAGGATATGCGTGTGTTGAAACTGCCGTGGGTGCCGGTAAGCACGAACACGATTTCCGAGGCGAACCTTCGGACCATGCGGCGCAGGTCGTCGGCCCGGCCCTTGTACCGCTTGCCCACCAGCAGGTGGCCGCGCAGGGTGTCGAAGAAACGCAACTCCACCACCAGCGTGTCGCCGCTCTGCTCCACGCTGCCCGTGATGAGCAGTTCCGCGCCAATGGCCGTCCAGTTGGCAAAGGTGACCTTGTTCCGGGTCACTCCCTTGCCCAGGTCGTCGATGAACGCCTCGGGGCTTATGATCTTGAAAAAACCGGTGAACCCCAGGGTCTCCCGCATGAGCTCCGCGCCAGTGGTCGAAGCCTCCAGGGCCTGATCCCCCCCATCGGGCAGAAAGGCGGGCACGGCCAGGGGCAGTTTGCGCTGGAACGGCTGGCGGATGGTGATCCATACGTCGGGCTCGGCGGCCCTGGCCTCGGAAACGGAAAAGGTCGGTTTTGCCGCTGACCCGGCGCCGGAGGGTTCCCGGTGATCGGGCGCGTACAGGCCGGGCATGAATACGGCGGCAGCGCACAGGCACGCGGCAAATGCCAGAAAGGGCAGGGCCCTTGCCGCGGTCTTCGATTTCATGAACATATCAACGTCCCTTTGGGGATTCGGGGTTCCTGAACATCAGGCCAATCCTGTACGTTTCCTTGTCCCACGCCTCGGGGAGCGGGGGCATGGGGGCGGATTCCCCGACGGCCCGCATCGCGGAGTCGTCGAAGTCCCGGTTGCCGGACTGCCTTTCAAACCATTTGTTGCGGATGGCGCCGTCCCTGCCTATGACGACGGCGATCACCGTCTCGAAGTCCCGGCCGCCATTAACCACCAATTCGGGACGCGCCCAGTGGACGTTTATCCGCTTCTTCAGCTGGATGTTGTACAGGCTCATGGCACGGGCAAGCGCCTTTTCCGCGTCGGGCTCCAGTTCCTCCGGCGTTTCCCGGGGTGGAAGTCTGCGCATGCCGGTCGCCGGGCCTCCTCTTGCCCCGTCGGTCACGGTTTCAGGCTTTTCGGACTCGGGTATCGCGTCCCTGATCATGTCCACCAGGGTGCGGGGCTCGCCGCTGTTCGTGCCCGCGCAGGCAGCCAGGGTCACGACCAGCAGCAGGCAGAGGGTTGCGAATGTCGGAATCCCTGCTTTTCCCATCGGATGCCCCACCTCCGGGCTCAATTCCCCTCGGCCATGTCCGAGGAAACGAATACGACGCCGATCGTGTACAGATCCCCGGCGTATTCATCGGGCAGGGGTTCCACCGGGGCAGAGTTTTCCACGGTCCTTAGCGCGGCCGCGTCGAAGGCCCCGTTTTTGGAGGACCTGACCACGTCCACCTCCTTGATGGTGCCGTCGCGCCGCAGCGTTATGGCGACCCTGGCCTCCATGTCATGTTCCGCGCCGCCGGGCACCTCGAGATACCGCCAGTTCCTTTGTATCCGCCATCTCACCAGCATGGCGTACCGGCTCATGGCATTCCGCAGTTCGGCTTCGCGGCGGGCCGCCATTTCCCGGGCCCGTTCCTCTTCCCGGAGTTTTCGCTCCCGGGCTTCCCGTTCGAGCCGTTGCCGTTCCCGGGCTTCAGCTTCGAGCCTTCGCATCTCCCGGGCTTCCATTTCCAGGCGGCGCTTTTCCTCGGCGATGCGACGGGCCTCGGCTTTCTGTTCCATCCGTTCCCGCTCCCGGGCCACGGCTTCCCGGAGCCGTCGATCCTGGGCCTCCTGTTCACGGCGCAAACGCTCCCGGGCCTGTTGCGAAAGTAGCGCCTTCCTTTGCGCTTCCAGTTCCAGGCGCCGCTGTTCCGCCTCCCGTTCCAGGCGCCGTGCTTCCTCCGCACGCCGGAGTTTCTCCATCCGCATCCGGGCTTCCCTGGCTTCTTCCAGGTCCCCGGCGGTCATGCCGGCCGGTATGCTGGGCACCTCCCCGGCCTTCCTGGCGCAGGCGGCAATGCCCAACGCCAGCAGGATGTACAGCACGGCCATGAACAGGGGGGAAGTTTTTCTCATGGGGTCTATCGCCCTCTGGCGGATTCGGGGTCGAATTTGAGCCCGATCGTGTAGGTATCCTTTTCCCAGGCCTCGGGCAACGGAGGCATGGGGTTGGATTTTTCCACGGCGCGGAATATGGAATTGTCGAAATGGGGATTGCCCGAACGTTGATCAAAAAATTTGTCCTTGATCCCGCCGTCGCGACGGATGGTGACCATGATCACGGCGACAAGGTCCTCGTCCGGCCCCACCAACTGCTCGGGAAACGCCCAGTTCTTGTTGACATGCTGTCTCAGGATGATGTTGTACAACTGCATGTGCTGCAACGTGCGGGCTTTGGAGCCGGTGCCCACGGCCACGGTGGAGGACGGGCCGGACTGCTCCTGCCCGGCTGCCTGCCGCTTGCGCATTTCGTCGATGGAACGGCGCAACGATTCGTTCGGGTTGTCCTTCACCCGTTTGGCTATCTCGTCCAGGGCGTTGTCCAGGACCGTGTCCGAGTTGTACGTGCGGCGCTTCAGGCTGGTCTTTTTCTTGACCTCGGGAGGTTCGGCGTCCTTGTCCGGGATCACGGTGGGCTGTTTGGGTTTGGGCTTTGCCGCCACTTCCCGGGATTTGGGCTGGGGCGCGGGTTCGCTCTGCTCCGCGGGCTTTATGGGCTCGGCTTCGGGCGCGGGTTCGCTCTGCTCCGCGGGCTTTATGGGATCGGCTTCGGGCGCGGGTTCGGGTCGGGGGGCGGGCTCGGCCACCTTGGTCTTCGCGGGTTCGGGGGCCTGGTTTCCCCCCTGCACCGGTTTTGGCAGGTTGGCGGGCGTGGAGGAAACGAGCTGCACCGGAATCACGTCCCTGGGCGTGGGGCGCGGCGCGGCGATGGCGGGCAGAAGCACCACGGCCAGGGCGGCCAGGACGTGGATGCATACGGACACCACGGCCATCTTCACAAAGGCGGCGTTTTCGGATGGGTCGTTTTTGTAAAACAGATGCGGGTTGGACATGGTTTGCCCCAAACACGGACGACTAGGTCCGTTCCTCTTTCAACGGCTCCGTGACCACTCCCAGCTTGGAGATGCCCGCTTCCTTGATCTCGGACATCACCCGGACCACGAGGCCGTAGGGCACGTCCCGGTCCGCGCGCAGGAAGATCTGCTGGTCGGAACGGTTCGCGTATATCTCGGCCAGCTTGGGACGCAGGGTGTCCATTTCGGTCTTGAAGTCGTTTATGTACAGCTCCCCCTCCCTGGTGATCGTCACCACGAGGTTGTCCTCCTCCGAGGGCAACGGAGCCGTGGTCGTCTCGGGCAGTGCCACGGGCACGCCCTGCACCATCATGGGGGCGGTTACCATGAATATGATAAGCAGCACCAACATGACGTCAACAAAGGGCGTCACGTTGATTTCCGACATCAATTCGCCGTTGTTTCCCACTCCTGCCATGGGTCAGGCTTCCTTCCGGGAGAGAACCTCCCGCTCGACGATGTTGATGAAATCATCGGAAAAGCTCTTCATCTGCGAGTCCGCCACGCGCGCCGAATTCATGAAGTGGTTGTAGGCGATGACCGCGGGAATGGCCGCGAACAGGCCGGCGGCCGTGGCCACCAGGGCCTCGGAGATGCCTGGCGCTACCACGGCGAGGCTTGCGGTGCCCATCTGGCCGATGCCGTGGAACGCGGACATGATGCCCCAGACCGTGCCGAACAGGCCGATGAACGGCGCGGTGTTGCCGATGGTTGCCAGAAACGGCACCCACTGGCTCAACCGGGTCAGCTCGGTCTGGTTGGCCCGGCGCAGGGCCCTCTCCACGTTCGTCCCGGTGCGAAAGGCACTGGCCGCACCGCCGTTTCCACTCTCCGCTGACTTGGCCAGCTTGGTCATCTCCATGTAGGCGATGCGGTAGGACCGCGCCACCGGGCTGTCCACCAGCTGTTTCGCCTTGGCAAACGCCTTGGACAGGTCCCCAGAGCGCCAAAAGTAGTCCATGAACTCGGCGTTTTCCCTGCGGGCCCGCCGGAGCTGGCGCACCTTGGTGAAGATGATGGCCCAGCAGACGACGGACATGGCAAACAGGATAAACAACACAAACCGGACCATGGGCCCGGAGTTCAAAATCAATCGAATTACTTCACTGTCCGAAACGTTCATGTTCTCCCTGGCTTCCAGTTGTTCACAAGCGGCGGCTTCGCCCCCGGTTTGAAAGTGTGTTGAAACTACCCGACCGGTCCTTCCGTGTCAAGGCATTTGGCGGTTTCGCGTGTGAAATGTGTCATGATTTTAGGGTCATACAGTTTCATTGAAAAGAGTCGGACAAAGGCGGGCAAAAGGGACACGGCCCCGCGGCACATGGCAGCCAAGCCACTTTTTTCAACCTTTCCCGGGGCTTTGGCCGTATCACCCGGGGTGGCCCACGGTGCTCATGTAGATGGCGCTTTCCTGGTTCCCGTCCAGGCCGAACAACGCATTCAGCTCCTTGTCATAGATGGCGCCGATCTGGCACGTGCCCAGCCCCAGGCTGGTGGCGGCCAGCGCCATGTTCTGCGCCATGTGGCCGCAGTCCATGTATATGTACCGGTATCCCCGTTGTTTGTACTTCCATGTGGTGCGGCCGAACACGGCGGAGAACACGAAGGTGGCCGCGGCGGTGGCGGGCATTCGCTGGTCCAGGGCGGCCTTCGCGGCCTGGTTGGCGAAGTCCCCCTTCTGCAGGCCCTCCAGGGCGTGGGTCAACGGGAAATAGTGGTAGAGCCCGGGAGGGACCCCTTCCACCTGGCGGACCACCAGATAGGTTTCGACGGGATACAGGGCGCCGGCGCTGGGCGCGGTGCGAAAGGCCATGCCCCGCTCGACCCGGTTCACTCCGGCGGTGGCCCAGAGGAGGAAGGACATCTCCTCGACGGACACGGGCTCGTCCCGGTATTTCCGCACGCTGTGGCGTTTTCTCAACGCCTCCTCAACGGTGCCCTTTTTCTCCGGCTTCGGGGTGGGCAGGGTTTTTCTGGGCGCGTCCGGGTATTCCTTGTAGGGCTTGGGCTGGCTTGCCAGGTTGATGTGGCCCCCGGGCAGCTGGCCCCGGACGTACACGGTGCCCTTGTGGAAGGCGTCGCCCACGCCGTGTGTGTCGTCATCCATGATGCGTACCTTTCGATTCCGCCTGAATCCGTTATGAAAATATTGAAAAACCCTTCAAGAACAACATAATTCGGGCGTTTTGCATGTTTTCAAACAAGTTTTTGTTTCATCCGCCGGGGAAGGATTTTTCGCCCCTGCGGGGCGGTCTCTTTTTTGCCTCCGCGCCAGGCAAGACCGCTCACGGATTCGGGTTCCGGTCAGTGCTTTGTGGGCGGAGGCTGAATCGGGCCTCCGGGCGGCGGCGTGGCCGGCTCGATCTCCCCGTACGTGTCCTCGTATTGCTGGACATTGGCGGTGAGCGCGGCCAGCATGCGTTTCATGTGTCCCGGGCTGGTGACGATCCTGGCGGTGACCGCGCCGGCGGGCGGCGCGATCATGAGGAAGTCAACGATGAACTCTTCCTTGCTGTGGGCCACGCTCATGTTGTTGGCGTACGCGCCTCCGTGCAGGCTCTCCGGAAAGTGGATTCGTATCTCCCGTTTTTCCTCGGACATGTCGTCTCCCTGTCTGGCCGCCTCAGGCGGGTTTTTTTCCGATTATCAGTGTCGTGCCCACGCCGGTGTCCATGCTTTCCATGTCCGTGAATCCCACGTCGGACATCCAGCCGCGCACCTGGGCGTCCGTGTACGTGTCGCCGCCGTGGGTGCCCACCAGCATGTTCAGGGCGAACACGGCGCCGAAGGCCGGGGAGGTGCGGTCCGGGTCCATGATGAAGTCCTGCACCACTATGCGGCCGCCTGGATTCAGGGCCCGGTACACCTTGGCGAACAGTTCCCTGTTCTGCTCCGGAGTGTTGGAGTGGATGATGGCGGACAAAAAACCGGTATCGTATCCGGAACCCAGTTCGTCGGTCAGGTAGTCGCCCACGGCGGTGCCCACCCGGTCGGACAGTTCCGCCTCCTCCACGTAGCCTCTTGTCAGGGGCACCACGTTGGGCAGGTCGAAGACAGTGGCCGTGACCCCGGGCGCGCGATTGGCGAAGGCCATGGCATAGGCGCCGGAGCCGCCGCCCACGTCCAGGACCTTCTCGTCAACCTCGACACGGAGCAGGTCGACAACGTTTTCCGCCTGCTTGACGGCCCGCCAGTGCATGGCGCGGATGAACGCGGTAAGCCATCTTTCCCCCCGGTCGTTCACGGGCCGGGCCACCACGCTTTCGCCCTGGCGGACGGCGGCGGTGAGGGTGCTCCAGCTGTCCCAGAGGTGTACGGCGTGCATCAGGCCGGACATGAACCCGGGCCGGTCCTCCACCAGGAACTCGGAGGCGGCCGGCGTGTTCTCGTACCTGTCGCCTTCCTTGATGAGGAGATCCAGCGCGGTCAGGGCCGCCAGCAGCCGGTCCGTGGCCCTGACGTCGGCCATGATGCGTCCCGCCACATCCCCGGCGGTAAGCGGCCCGTCGTCCAGGGCGGTGAACACGCCCAGTTCATAAGCGGTGAGCAGGATCCGGCTTTGCTGAAAGGCCATGGCCATCTTCTGTATCCTGCCGAAATCCTTTTGCTGTTTGTCCAGAATGTCGCCCATGGAACCTCCCGTGCCTGAATCATTCAACCTTGTCGAGCAGGCCCCGTATCTCATTGAAGTAGGCCATGCCGGCCTGGATGAAGATGTCGTTGTGGTTGGCGCCCCTGACCGTGAACATGCGCTTTTCCGTCGCCGGGCACGCCTCGAACAGCTCGACTCCGTGGTCGTGCGGAATGATGTGGTCGTGCTCGGCGTGTATGATCAGGGTGGGTTTCCTGAATTGCCTCATCTTGTCCAGGTTGGAGATGCCGTCCTCGCTGTCGTCCAGGCCCAGGGACTGTGCGGAAATGCCCAGGCGCCGCAACAGGGGGATTGTGCGGGAGAAACCGCTTTCGATGACCAGTCCGTCCACGTCCGGCTGGTACGCGGCGGCGATTTCCAGGGACGGCGCGCTGCCCAGGGAACGGCCCATGATCACGAAGGGGCCATTGTTCCTGCCCTCCCGGGAAAGCCAGGTACGAACCGCGTCGCACACTCCGTGGGCGTCGTGCAGCATGTGGGACACCGTGGGGCTGCCTCCGCTTTGGCCATAGCCGCGATAGTCCATGACCAGGAAGTTGGCCTGAATGGAGTGGTACATGGGGCCGATGGCGTCATAATCCGGGGCAATCTCCCCGTTGCCGTGGAAAAACAGTATGTTGCACCAACTTGGATCGCCCAGGTAGAATCTTCCGCACAACCGGGTCCCGTCGTTGGCGTCCATGCACCAGTCCCTGGCGCCGGCGGGCGGGGTGTGGTCGGTCTGCCTCCGGGGATGGAAGAGGTGCCGCAGTATGCGGGGATCGTCAAGCCGTGCGAGTTTTTCGCTGTGCTCCATGTCGTGGACCTCGCTGTCTGGTTACCGGATGCCCAAGAGTACGGACAACCGAAGCAAAGATCAAGACCCGATGCGGGGACAAGGGAAAAGTGGCGGGACGCTGACGCGCGTTCATGCGACGGTGGGACGGAAACCGCGCCGGCAACAAGGCTTTCGGCCCCGCGGCGGGCGCGGCTGTCGTCGGTTGTATCGATGGATGGCTATTTCCTGTCGTAGCCGTAGCTGATCCGTTCCTTGCGGTCCTGCTCTCCGTTCTCGAAGGGGATGCGCAGGTGGTAGGTGCCGCCCTCGAGCTTGGCCTCCACCGGGTAGGGGGCCTTTTCGAACACCTTCATCATGGACTTGTTGCTGGACAGGACGTCCGCGGTGAATCCCTTGATTCCCCGGTCCCTGGCTATTTTGATGAGGGTGAAGAAGAGGTGCGTCGCGATGCCCTTGCCCTGGTAGGACTCGTCCACGACAAAGGCCACGTCGGCCCAGGGTTCGTCGGGAAGGCGCACGAACCTGCCTTCGGCGACGATTTTGCCCTGCCCGGACTCGCCCACCACGCCGACGATGGACATGGTTTTGCGGTAGTCCACGTTCACGTACTCCTGCATCTTGGAGTGGGGCATGGTCTTGATGGGCGAAAAGTACCGATAGTACACGGCCTCGCTGGAAAACCGGTAGAAGAGCTGGCGCATGCCGTCCTCGTCCGACGGGCGGATGGGGCGGAAGCGGACGGTGACGCCGTCCTTGAAGGTCTCTGTCTCCTGGTACTCGGACGGATACATGTGCCCGCTTTCCGCGAGGTATATCTGGTCCTTGTACAGGATGTTGTGCTCCTTGGCCTGGTTGACCAGGTCCTCGCGGTCGTCCGGGTGGGAGATGTCGATGAGCGCGAGGCACCGTTCCCGCACGGTGCGGCCCCTCATGTTGGCCACTCCGTACTCGGTCACCACCATGTCCACGGTTTCCGCGTTGGTGTGCTGGTTCGGGTAGCCTTCCAGGGACAGCAGTATCTTGGGCTCGCCCTTGCGGTTCCGGCTGGGAAGGGCCACGATCACGAGGCCGTGTTCGGACATGCGCGCGCCGGTGATGAATTCGCCAGCCTCGCTGGGACCCAGGCCCACGTTGCCGCGGCCGTACGGGTAGGCGAACTGCCCGGTGACGTCCACCTTGCGCGCGGGTATCACCGTGGAAAACCGACTGTTCCGGCGTATCCGGTCCGGATCCCCCACCACGTCGACGGCCTGGAACTCGATGAGAGGGTTCCTGTGCAGCCAGCTCATGAGCTGCTTGCTGCCCAGGGCGTAGGATGTGCAGCACTTGCCCCTGAAGATGCTCTTGTTCCGGTTGGTGACGGCGCCGCTCTTCACCAGGTCCATGACCGCGTCCGTGAAAAAGGGCGAATGGATCCCGAGGTTCTTCTTGCGGGCCAGGTGCGGAGCCAGGGCGTCGAACAGGGGGCCGGGAGAGAACAGCAGGCAGGCGCCGTCCTCTATCACGCCGGCCACGTTTTCCGCCACCCGGTCGAACACCTTGCCCCCGTCGGCCCGGGGCAGGTAGTACATGGGCTCGTTGGATTCCACAAGCAGGTCGAAGTCGTTCATGTGCACGAACGTGTCGCCCAGGGTCCGGGGCATATCCCTGTGCACCTCGCCCACCACGATGGACGCCGATTCCATGGCCTGCCGGGCCACGTCCACGGAGACGCCCAGGCTGGCGTACCCGGCCTCGTCCGGTGGGGATATGAGCACCAGCGCCACGTCGATGCGCTGCGAGCCCGACTCGATCAGCTGGGGCACCTCCGGCATGCGGGAGGGAATGAGGTCCACCCTGCCACGGGTGATGGCCTCGCTGGCAACCCAGCCGGCGAAGAACGTCTTCAGCCGGTACTTGCCGTGGTTGGCCAGGTCCCAGTTCTGCACCGCGTCGCCCAGGCTCACCATCTGCACCAGTTCCAGGTCCTGGAGATTGGGCGCGTCCGAGGCCATGAGTTCCTTGACCATGGTGCGGGGTTCGGCAAGTCCCGTGGACAAAAAGATGCTCATGCCCGGTTTGATCCGGGAGATGACCTTGTCCGGCGTGACGATCTTGTCCTTGTATTTTTTCAGATGGTTGGGTTTCACCATTTTGCCCTTTTCTGGATCAGTACCGCCAACCGAGCGGTCCGGGGGGGTTGCCGACGTGCTTCTCACTGTGCCGGGTCGAAATCTTGTACCTGAATCCGTGAGCGGTCTCCTGCGGCGCGTTCGCAGCGCAAGAGACCGCCCCGGGCGAAAAATCCTTTCACCCGGTGGGGGGAAACAGAAATTTGTTCAAGAACATCCAAAACGCCCGACTTGTGGGGGCTCTCGAAGGTTATTCGGTATTTTCCTCACGGACTCAGGTTGTAGCAAAAACCCGGGACTGTCAAGGCGAATTGCCGGGGGGCGCCGGAAGGAGCCGGGCTGCGCGGGAAGCCAAAGGCTCCGTGTGTGTCCGATCAGGGGGCGCCGGCCCGGAAATCCCTTTGGGAGGCGCGTTATCCGCCCTGTTCCAGGAACTCGATCACGCCGGCGGCCAGAAGGGGCACCATGATTTCGTGGTGGCCGGTGAGGTGGATGCCGCGGCCCCCGCCTGCGGTGGGGCGGGAGACCACGTTGGTCATGGGGCGGTAATGTCGCAGAAAGTCCATGTTCACGGCGGTGAACCGTGTCACCACGTGGCCCAGGTTGCGCACCAGCGACAGTGCCTTCAAAAACACCTCGGGCAGGATCACGGCCGACCCCACGTTGTACACCACCCCGTCCTGGAGGTCGGCCACCACCGAGGCGTGAATGCGGAAGTCCCGGTGGCTGGCGGCGCCCGCCGCGGCCGGGTCGAAGGCCGGGTGCATGTGGATGATGTCCGTGCCCACGGCCACGTGCACGGTCACGGGAACGCCCAGACGCGCCCCGGCGCCCAGTATGCTCTGCCCGGCATGGGGCAGCCCCTCGTCCAGGACGGCCCTGCCTACGGCTTCTCCCAGCCCCATTTCCCGGGCCGCCGCCTGCCGTATCGCTTCTCCCAGAAAGGCCGAGGTCTCCCTGGCCATGCCGAAGTCCCCCGCTCCCAGCACGTCGGAGACCTCTTCGCTGGTCCTGCCGGCCATGGCAAGCTCGGTGTCGTGGATGATGCCCGCGCCGTTCATGGCCACCGCTGTGATGACACCCCGTTCCATGAGGTCGATGACCACGGGATTCAACCCCACCTTGATAACATGCGCGCCCATGCCCCACAGCACGGGGCGCCGTTCCCGGGCCGCGGTGGCCGTTGCCTGGACGGCTGCCTTGAGGTCATCGGCAGCCAGGATGCCGGGCAACCGGTCCAAAAAGTCGGCGAACGTCCCTCCCGCCTTCCATGGGGCGCCGAAGTCCGCGACGCCGACCTTGCTCTTGCGGTCGTACAGGGAAGTTGTCCGGACGTCGTCAAGGGATATGGGATCGTATCGTTTTGTCACGGCTGGCTCCTTGTGGCGGTCGGGATGGTTTTGGGGGCTTGGGTATCCGGCGTCATATCGAGTGAGCCGGAAAGGATGTGCCTGTACATAAGTCGCTGATGGTGCCGCCGGTCCTCTGGCGGCGACCTGTGATTTTGCCCGACCCCAAGCCTCTACTCCGGATACAGGATGCGCTCCGCCAGGTCGCACAGCACGTGGGCCATGAACAGGTGGCACTCCTGGATGCGGGCCGTGACGTCCGAATCCGCGGCAAGGACGAGGTCCGCCCCCTGTCCCACGGCACCCGGGTTCCGTCCCGTGCTGGCCATGGTGTACAGGCCCCTGCCACGGGCCGCGCCCATGGCCTCCACAACGTTTCCGGACGTGCCGCTGGTGGAGATTCCCCATGCCACGTCGCCGGATCTGCCCAGGGCCAGAACCTGCTTGGCGAAAACCTGGGTGAAGTCGTAGTCGTTGGCTATGGATGTAAGGACCGACGTGTCCGTGGTCAGCGCCACAGCTCCCAGGGGCCTGCGCTCCCTGGCGAACCGGTTCACGAACTCGGCGGCGATGTGCTGGGCGTCCGCCGCGCTGCCTCCGTTGCCGAATATCAGGATCTTGCGACCCGCCAGGAGGCACCCGGCAAGGGTCCGGGCGCCGCGCACCAGAATGTCCCGGTTGGCGCGGACCGTACGTTCCATGGCCGAGAGACTGTCGGCCAGGGCCTGTTCCACGACGTCATGCATGGCGTCGCCGATCATTGCGTTTTGGCCCCGGTGCTGGCCCGCGCCTCGGCCTTGCCAGCGGGCACGATCTCCACCTCGGTGCCCGGAGTTCCCGTGTCGATGGCCGAGTATCCCAGTTCTCTGGCCTTTTCGTGAAATTCCAGTGCCTTGTCCTCTTCCTCGCGCTTTTCGTGAATGCGGGCCAGGCGCAGGTGGTACAAACCGTTCTCCGGGGCCAGGTTCACGCTCTGCCGGGCAAAGGACAGGGCGATGTCCAGGTTCTCCCCCAACTCCGCGTACATCTGGCCCAGGCTGGACAATGCCGCCGCGTCGTTCGGGAAAATGCGCAGCGCCTTCTCGTACTCCTTGGACGCCTCCCGGAATGAGCCGGAAAGGGCCAGGCCGTCGCCCAGCATGCGATGGGCGGCGCTGGAATCCGGCCTTGCCTCCACCGCCCGGGTGCAGGATTCCACGGCCTCGGCCGCACGGCCCAGCTCCAGCTGCACCCTGCCTGTCTGGTACAGGATTTCGAACACCCCGGGTTCCATGGAATCGGCCTCCAGAAACTGCCGCAACGCCTGTTCCCTCTGCCCGGCCATGAGCAGGGCCAGCCCGGTGTTGTACACGGGCATGATGTCCGAACCGGCAAGTTCACGGGCCTTGTCAAAGCACTTCATGGCCTGGTCCGGCTTTTCCTTTACCGCATAGGCCACGCCCAGGCTGTTCAGGACGTTGGTCTCCTCCGGGTTCAGCTTGAGTGCGCGCTCGAACTCGATGATTGCAGAGTCCACATCCCCCTCCTGGTAGAACTGGTCGCCGCTCACGTTCAGGCTCACGGCGTCGAACACCACCTGGCTGTCCGGGCCGAAGAACGCGGCGTGGTCCAGCGCCTTTTGGGTGTTCTTCACCGTGTCCTCGCGGGTGAAGTCGATGAGGGGGTAGACGGTGACGCCCGCCGTGGCCGTGCGATCGCCGGATTCGCGCACGGATTTCCGTACGGATTCGCCCAGTCCGGTGGCCGCGCTTTCGTCCTCATCGGGCATGACAACGCAGAAGACGCCGTTGGCCAGCATGCCCCAGAATCGCGTGTCGACGGACCCGGCCGCCTGGTCGACGATTTTCGCGACTTCCAGGACTTCCCGTTCCTGGTTTTCGGCCTCGTCCAGGCCGTCCACGGAAATGGCGGTGGATACGAAGGCTTCCACGCCCTTGAGCCTTGTCACGGCGTGGCGCACAAAGGCCGGGCCGGCCAGCAGGTCCGGGTACGCTTCCTTCAGGGTCGCCCCCACGGGTTCCTTTTGCCGTGCCTCACTCTCCGGGGGTGTGATCGTCTCGGAAATCAGAAATTCCCGGCTGGCGTGCCTGTCGCGTTTGACGTCATCGGTGGATTTGGGCATCCGGCCTCCCCTGTCGCTATTCCTCGTCCTTGTATCGCCACAACGCGCGGTTTGCCGCGACCTTGTCCACGGCGGCGGCCACCTCGCCCAGTTCATCGTCGCCGAGGGTCCGCACGTCAAGGAGGTATTCGTCGTTCTCGATGCGGCCCGTCACCGGCGGGTCGCCCAATCGCATGGCCAGTTCCACCTGGTTCGGCCCCAGTCCCCGGATGGCCACGGCCACGGCGTGGCTGGGCAGTTCCTGGAGGGGCAGGGAGCCGCCGCCCACCCTGGAGGACACCTGGACGAGCCTTGCGGTGATGCCATCGCGTCCCAGTCTTCGCACCCGGTTGCAAAGCCTCCTGGCCCGGTTGCGCAGGGCTTCCGGCGACGCCGTCAGCATGGCCAGCGTGGGCACCGCGGCCATGGCCCTCGCCGGGTCGCGGTAAAGCCGAAGCGTAGCTTCCATGGCGGCAAGCGTCATCTTGTCTATTCGCAGCGCCCGGTTCAGCGGATGCTTTTTCACCCGGTCGACGGCCGCTTTCTTCCCTACTATGATGCCGGCCTGGGGTCCGCCCAGCATCTTGTCCCCGGAAAAGGTCACCACGTCCGCGCCGGAAGCCACGGCCTCCTGCACGGTGGGTTCCTTCATGAAACCCCGGGACGACAGGTCCACGAGGTTGCCGCTGCCCAAATCCTCCATGACGAGAATGCCCCGGGGCCGGGCGATTTCCACCAGTTCCGCAACGGACACGGACGCCGTGAATCCCACCACGGCGAAGTTGCTGGTGTGGGCCTTCATGAACATGCCGGTTTCCTCGTCCACGGCGCCCTCGTAGTCCCCGGGATGGGTGCGGTTGGTGGTGCCCACCTCCACGAGCCTGGCGCCGCTGGCCGCCATGACGTCCGGGATCCGGAATGAGCCGCCGATCTCCACCAGCTCGCCCCTGGAAACCACCACCTTCCGGCCCTCGGCCAGGGCCTTGAGGCACAGGAACACCGCTCCGGCATTGTTGTTCACAACGAGGGCCGCCTCCGCGCCGGTCAGTTCCACCAGCAGGGGCTCCACCGCGCTGTACCGGGAGCCCCGCCTGCCCTTGGCAAGGTCGAATTCGAGGTTCGAATAGTGCCGGGATACATCCATGACGGCCTGGACAGCCTCCTCCGCCAAAAGAGACCTTCCGAGGTTCGTGTGGATAACGACCCCCGTGCCGTTGACGGTCCGCCGCAGGTTGGAGCGCAGTTCCTCGCCAACCAGTGCCCGCGCACGGTCCAGGATCGCGTCCCTGTTGATTTCGTGGGTGTCAGGCGCGGCCAGGACAGCGGCCCGTTCCTCGTCGACCGCCCGGCGGACGCATTTGGTGGCCACGCTTTTGGGTATGCCGGCCATTTCGTCCCCGAGGTCGTGCAGCACCTGGTCCACGGCGGGCAGTACGCGCAGTTTTTCCTGAATTTTTTCGGACAAACCGAACCCCCTGTGGAAGGGAAGTGGCGGGCCGCCGTGGCGCGGCAGCCTCGCAAGGTGGCTTTTTATGTCGTGATCGGGCCGTATTGTCAAGAGTCAGGCGGGAAACCGTCCCTGGCGGACAATCGTTCGCCGCGTCCCGCGGCCTGCACGCCGGTGTTGCATTTTTCCGTCCGTGGGGGTAATTATGGGCGATATTCTTACGCGAACCCCGGACACAAGGAGGGCCCCAATTGGATTTCGATCTCACCAGGGAACAGGAGATGATCCGTGACGCGGTGCGCAGCTTCGCGGAAAAGGAAATCGCGCCCGTGGCGATGGAACTGGACGAAGGCGAGGAGTTCTCCGCGGACCTGACCCGCAAGATGGGGGACATAGGCCTGTTCGGCATGTTCGTATCGGAGAAGTACGAGGGCCAGGGTCTCGATTATCTCGCATACATCATCGCGGTAGAGGAGGTGGCCAGGGTGGACGGCTCCCAGGCGGCGACAGTGGCCGCCGGCAACTCCCTGGGCATCGGCCCCATATACTATTTCGGCACCGAGGAGCAGAAAAAGAAATACCTGCCCAAGCTGTGCGCCGGTGAGGCCCTGTGGGGCTTCGGCCTCACCGAGCCCGAGGCCGGTTCCGACGCCGGCGGTACCCAGACCACGGCCGTGAAGGACGGCAACGAATGGGTCATCAACGGCAGCAAGATATTCATCACCAACGCGGCGTGCGAGATGTCCCTGGGTGTCACGGTCCAGGCGATAACCGGACATCGCGACGACGGCAAGCCCGTGTACACCTGCTTCCTGGTGGAGCACGGCACCAAGGGGTTCACGGCCCGGGCCATGCACAAGAAGATGATGTGGCGCTCCTCCAACACGGCGGAGCTGTTCTTCGACAACGTCCGGGTGCCGGAAAGCCAGGTTCTGGGCAACGTGGGCGACGGATTCCACCAGATGCTCAAGACCCTGGACGGAGGCAGGCTGTCCATTGGCGCCATGGGCCTGGGCGGAGCCCAGGGCGCGTACGAGATGGCGCTCAAGTACGCCAGGCAGCGCAAGCAGTTCGGCCAGCCCATCAGCAAGTTCCAGGCCGTGGCCTTCAAACTGGCGGACTCCGCCATGGAGATCGAGTGCGCCCGGAACCTGCTGTACAAGGCATGCTGGTTGCGCGACCAGGGCCGCCCGTTCGAGCGGGAGGCGTCCATGGGCAAGCTCTACTGCTCGGAGACCATGGGCAGGGTGGTGAACCACGCGGTGCAGATCCACGGCGGATACGGCTTGATGAAGGAGTACAACGTGGAGCGGTTCTACCGGGACCAGAAGCTGCTGGACATCGGCGAGGGAACCAGCGAGGTGCAGAGGATAGTCATTTCCCGTCACATAGGTTGTTAGCCAAGGCGATTTAAATCGCGGTCTGCCGCGTTGCGCTTCGCTTCCAGTCCACGCGGCGTACGCGAGTACGCCCGGGGATTACGGTCCCGGACCGGATGGCGGGCAGCGCGCCAGGAGCTCGCGGACATTTTGCGTGGAAACAAAAAAAGGGCGGGAAGATTCCCGCCCTTTTTGCAGTTCAGTCGAGTTGTCCCTGTCGGCAGGGGGTCACGAACAGCCGCACCCGCCTCCACACCCGCAACCTTCCTGGCCCTTTCCGGTTGCCTTGGCCAGGGCCTGGACGATTTCACGGTCCGACGCCTCGTCCACGTCCACCAGCCGCGCGCCGATGTAGGTTCCCCGGTCTTTCGGCAACCGGTTCAGGATGTCAGGCTCCAGATGCTCGAATGCGTCCCGGGCGTAGCCGCCTTCCACGCGAATTTCCACCACTTCACCGGGTTCCTTTTCCAGGAGTTCCTGCTCGAACAGGGTCATGCCCTCGGTGGCCACCGCGAATATGAATTCAAAGCGCTCCGGTTCCGAAATGATGTCCGTCTTGCCTGGCCCGGAACCCGCGGTGAGTTCCACGGTAAGTTTTTTCAAGGCGTCCGCCTTTTCGTGGAGGCTTTTCATTGCGTTGCTCCCTTGTGTGGCTCTCCCGAGCCGTTGTTGACAACCACCTGAATCCGTGACGAAGATAATGAAAAAACCTTTCAAGAACCCCATAAATCGGGCTTTTTCGCGTGTTCTTGAACAAATCTTCGTTTCACCCGTTGGGTGAAAGGATTTTTCGCCCTCCGGGGCGGCCTCATGAGGCGCGTCTGTGGCGTCAGAGCCCGGCCGGCGTACTTCAGTACAGCCGGCAGGTCTCTTCCTTGCATCCGCACCACCTGAGACCGCTCACGGATTCAGGAATCATTCTCAATTATCAAAATAACCACAATAACCGCCTTGGCAAACCCTGTCGCAGGAAATTCCCCGGAAGGCCCGTGGTCCGGCGCGTAAAACAACGGCCGGGCAACAAGGTGCCGGCGGGAAAACGGCTTCGCGTGTCCGGGGTTTGACATATCCGCCCGTACGTGGCGAAATGGCGGTCACCCCCTTGGGGCAAGTTCCCGCACTTCCCCCACGGGATCGTCCGTCCATGCAGCCGGCCCACATCCATCCCCTTCTCATGAAAGGAGCATCGAAATGGCGCTTATCAAGACCGTGGACCCCAAGGAAGCCACCGGCAAGGTGGCTGAAGGCTACGACCTGTTCACCAAGATCCGATCCCCCGTGCCCGCGCCGTTCACTCTCATGAGCGCCAGCCCGGACCTGTTGCTCATTCAGAAGCAGATACTGGGCTACTTCATGAGCCACAAAACCCTCAAGTTCGAGCTTTTGGCACATATCCGGCTGCTGGTCGCCGACTACATGGACTACTCGTACTGCATCGACTTCAACACCCAGTTGCTGAGCGCCATGGCCGGCCTGGACGACGACCGGATCGACGCCGTGAAAAAGGACCCGGCGACCGCGCAGCTGGAGGACAGGGACAAGGCCATGCTGCTGTTCGTGCTCAAGTCCGTGAAGGAGCCGGAAACCGTCACCAGGGCGGACGTGGACGAACTGCATGACAAGGGATGGACAGACCGGGACATCTTCGACGCCGTGTACCACGGGGTGGGGATGGTATCGGCGGGCATCCTGTTCAAGGCTTTCGCCAGGGAGGAGTGATCCGCACGCAAAAGGCCGGGCGGTGTTTACGCCGCCCGGCCTTGAACCGCCGGTGTTTCCGGTAGGGGCTATCCGTTGTTTTTCGCGAAATCCCGCATGAAGGACACCAGGTCGTCGATGGCGTCCATGCCCGTGGGGTTGTAGATGGACGCGCGGCATCCGCCGACGGAACGGTGGCCCTTGAGGCCGCCCATCCCGGCCTTGGTGGCCTCTTCCACGAACTTCTTTTCCAGGTCCTCGTTGGGCAGGCGGAAGGTCACGTTCATGAGGGACCTGCTGTCCTTGTCCGCGGTGCCGTTGTAGAAGTCCAGCTCGTCGATCACGCCGTACAGCTTGTCCGCCTTGGCCTGGTTTCGTTCCCGCATCTTTTCGAGGCCCCCGACGCTCTCCTCGATCCACTTGCAGACCAGGTCCACGATGTAAATGGGCCAGCATGGAGGCGTGTTGAACATCGAGTTCTTCTCGGCGAACGTGGTGTATTTGAGCATGGTCGGCAGGTCCGCCGGCACCCGCTCCAGCATGTCGTTGCGGATGATGGCCACGCACACGCCCGCGGGACCCAGGTTCTTCTGGGCACCGGCGTAGATCAGGCCGAATTTGGACACGTCAAGGGGCCTGCTCATGATGTCCGAGCTCATGTCGCAGAGGATGGGCGCACCGCCCGTGTCCGGGAACTCGGCGAACTGGGTGCCCTTGATGGTGTTGTTGGACGTAAGGTGCACGTATGCCGCGTTGGGCGTGAATCCGATGTCCTTGGGGATGTAGCAGAAATTGCGGTCCTCGCTGGACGCCACCACGTTCACCTTCTTGCCCTGGATCTGCGCTTCCTTGATGGCCTTGGTGGACCAGGTGCCCGTGTTCACGTAGTCCGCCTCCCTGCCGTCGGGCAGCAGGTTCATGGGCATCATGCAAAACTGCATGCTGGCCCCGCCCTGGAGGAACAGAACGGTGTGGTCGTCACCCGCGCCCAGAAGGCGCTTCACCCGGACCACGGTGTCGTTGATGATGTCGTCGAACCACTTGGAGCGGTGGGACAATTCCATGACCGACATCCCGGACCCCTGGTAGTCCAGCATTCCCTCACGCGCTTCCTCCAGGACCGGCAGGGGAAGGGCGGCCGGCCCGGCGTTGAAATTATGTATTCTGTTTCCCATGGTGCTTACCTCCTGATTCACGCGCGTTTGAAAAACCTCGCGGAGGCTTTTCAACATAATTTCAAGTAGTTGAAAACAGCATCAGCAAGGGCGGCACAAAGGGCGTGGTGTCCTTGTGCCGGAGGCGGTTCGCCTTGTGGTTTCGGTTTTTTGAAAAAACCCGGGTCAAGGGGGTGTTTTCCGTGCTGCATTCCCTACCGGGGTTGTGTCCCGGGTGTCAAGGGGAAATTGGGAAGATGTTCACAAACCCTTGACAAAACCCCTCCGATCACTATCTTTATCCCATTTTCCGGGTTCCCGGAATGCGGTGGACGCCTGTATCCTTTCCAGTTTTTGCGTGCTCGGAAAACCCTTGTTCCGCGCCGCACTTCCCAGTTTCGGATGTCAGGCGCGACTCCCTTATTTTCGAGTTTACACTATACATTATCAACGGAGTGCGGCAATGAAAAAGGTGCTTGTTAGCGACAAGTTGGGCGACATTGGAGTTGAGATGTTCCGCGAGGCCGATGGCATATCGGTGGATGTGAAGACGGGGCTCACGCCGGAGGAGCTCAAGGAGGTGATCCCCGAATACCATGGTCTCGTGATTCGCAGCGCCACCAAGGTGACGGAGGATGTCCTGGCAGCGGCGAAAAACCTGGAGGTGGTGGGACGCGCCGGCATCGGTCTGGACAACGTGGACATTCCGGCGGCGACCCGCCAGGGCGTGATCGTCATGAACACGCCGGGGGGCAACGTGGTCACCACGGCCGAGCACGCGGTGGCCATGATGCTGGCATTGACCCGGAACATCCCCCAGGGGACGTCTTCCCTCAGGTCCGGTCGCTGGGACAAGAAGGTACTCCAGGGCCGGGAAATATTCAACAAGGTACTGGGCGTCATCGGTTTCGGCAACATCGGGTCCATCGTCGCGGACCGGTGCAAGGGCCTTCGCATGCAGGTGATCGTGTACGATCCCCACGTTCAGCCTGAGCGCATCAGGAAGGCGGGCTTCGAACCCGTGACCCTGGACGAGTTGTACGCACGCGCGGATTACGTGACCGTGCACGTGCCCAAGCTCAAGGAGACGGCCAACCTGCTAAACAAGGACGCCTTCGAGAGGATGAAGGACGGCGTGTTCGTGGTCAATTGCGCGCGTGGGGGCATCCTGAACGAGGACGACCTGTACGATGCCCTGAAAAGCGGCAAGGTGGCCGGCGCGGCCCTTGACGTGTTCTCCACGGAGCCTCCGGGCGAGCACAGGCTGTTTGCGCTGGACAACGTCATCGCGACACCGCACCTGGGCGCCTCCACGGCCGAGGCCCAGACCAACGTGGCGGTGGCCGTCGCCCAGCAGATGATCGACTACTTCCAGAACGGAACCATCTGCAACGCGGTCAACGCGCCGTCGGTAGCCGGGGAGCTGCTGGAGAAGCTGGGCCCGTTCCTCAACCTGGGAGACAGGATGGGCGCCCTTCTGGCCCAGCTGGTGGAAGGCCCCATCCGGGAAGTGGACATCGAGTACTCGGGCGAATTCGACGGGTTGAACCTCCAGCCGGTGAACACGGCGGTGATAAAGGGGCTTCTGACTCCCACCCTCAAGGACGACGTGAACTTCGTCAACGCCACCGCCATCGCCAAGGAGCGGGGCATCCGCGTGACCGAGAGCATGAGCCCGGACGCCAAGGACTTCATCCACCTCATTACGGTGACGGCGACCACCGCTAGTGGAAGCCAGACGGTGGCCGGCACCATTTACGGCAAGAACGAGCCCAAGATCGTGCAGATCAACCGGTTCAGGCTGGAACTGGTGCCCTCGGGCCACATCCTTCTCATTCACAATACGGACGCCCCGGGCGCCATCGGAAGCATCGGCATGACCCTGGGCGAGAACGACGTGAACATCGCCAGGATGCAGGTAGGCCAGGAAAAGGGCGGGGACCGGAACGTGGTGTTTCTGGAGACGGACGGTCCGATACCGGACGACGTGGTGGACAAGGTTCGGGCCCTGCCGCTGGTGAAATCTGCGACACCGTTGCAACTGTAGTTCTCGTGCATATGTTCTGGGTGGCCGGGTAGTCCGCCGGCCATCCGACCCCCAACCCGGGAGCGCGAAAGCCGCGTCATCCGCCGGCACAAGTTCAGGAGAGGCACGACATGGCAGAGGAGGAGAAAGGTTTCGTTATCCGCGACAAGCGGCGGTTCACGGAAGAGGGCGACTCCCGCGAGGAATCCGCGGAAAGGGTGGAGCCTGAACCGGCTGCCGAATCCCCGCCCCAGGGTAAGGCCAAAGAGGCGGGACAACAGGCACAGGGGGCAAAAGGCCCGGCCCAGGGTGAGCCCGGGGAGGACGCCCGCGAGGAGATGGCCCGCGCGGCGGATCGGGCGGAGGCACAGTCCAGGCCCGATGCCGGCGCCGGAGGCCAGGCCCTGCCGGAGGTAAACTTTCCCACATTCGTACTGTCGCTCAGTTCCTCGGTGATGTTCCACCTGGGAGAGTTGGCCGATCCGGCCACCGGCCAGAGGCAGAAGGACCTTGCCATGGCCAAGCACACCATCGACATCATGGCCATGCTGGAGGAGAAGACCCGCGGCAACCTCAGCGAGGACGAGCAGCGGCTGCTGTCCAGCATCCTCTACGACCTGAGAATGGCCTATGTGCGGGCGGCAAGGGGTTGACGGCGCGGACGGGTTGCCCGGCGGTCCCGAAACTGTAACCTGAATCCGTGACGAAAATATTGAAGCAACTTTCAAGAACCCCATAAATCGGGCTTTTTGCGGGTTCTTGAACAACTCTTCGTTTCACCCGTTGGGTGAAAGGATGTTTCGCCCTCCGGGGCGGCCTCATGCGGCGCGTCTGCGGCGTCAGAGCCCGGCCGGCGTACTTCAGTACAGCCGACAGGTCTCTTCCTTGCATCCGCACCACCTGAGACCGCTCACGGATTCAGGTGTAATACAAGCCCCCGTTTACAAAAGGAGCAGACATGCACAGGAACAGATTTTACGGTGGGGCTGGCAACAGCCTGCCCCGGTACGCGTTCGTGGCCGTGCTCATGCTGGCGGTCGCGGCCTTTTCCGGAGTTCCGGCCACTTCCGCCTCCGCGCCCGGGTCCCCCGATGCCATGATGGTGCCGGCCAATTTCACGGAGCTGGCCGAACAGGCGGGTCCGGCCGTGGTCAACATCAGGACCGTCAAGACGGTTTCCGGCGGCACCCTCCGCAACTTCATGGGGCCTTTTGGCGGAGGCGACGACAGGTACAACGATTTCTTCGAGCGTTTCTTCGGGGACCAGTACCCCAGGGAACGCAAGGAACGGAGTCTGGGTTCCGGTTTCATCATGGATCCCAAGGGCCTTATCGTCACCAACAACCACGTGGTGGAAAAGGCCGAGGAGATCAGCGTCAAGCTGGCCGGAGGCAAGGAGTACAAGGCCGAGGTCATCGGCCGCGATCCCAAGACCGACCTGGCGTTGATCAAGATTGAGGCCGACAGGAAGCTGCCCTCTCTGCCCCTGGGGGATTCCCAGTCCCTGCGCGTGGGCGAGTGGGTGGTGGCCATCGGCAGTCCGTTCGGCCTCGAGCACACGGTTACGGCGGGCATCGTCAGCGCCAAGGGGAGGGTCATCGGCGCCGGCCCCTACGATGATTTCATCCAGACCGACGCGTCCATCAACCCGGGCAACAGCGGCGGTCCGCTCCTGAACCTGGCCGGCGAGGTCGTCGGGATCAACACCGCCATCGTGGCCCATGGCCAGGGAATCGGCTTCGCCATTCCCATCAAGCTGGCCAGAAGCATCCTGAACCAGCTGGAGGAAGCCGGGGAGGTGACCCGCGGCTGGCTCGGCGTGCAGATCCAGGACGTGACCGAGGAGATGTCCGAATATTACGACCTTCCCGACAACGAGGGGGCCATCGTGGCCAAGGTGTTCGAAGGCGATCCCGCAGACAAGGCCGGGATCATGCCCATGGACGTCATCCGCGAGGTGAACGGCCAGAAGATCGAGGACATGCGCGATCTCACCGGCATCATCGCAAACATTCCGGTGGGCGAACAGGCCAGGGTCACGGTGTGGCGTGACGGCAAGCTCAAGACCCTCTCGGTGGAGATAGCCAAGCGGGACGACGAGACGCTGGTGTCTGCTGCGCCCGGCGGCGAGCCCGACGGGCAGGCCGCGGGCATGCTGGGCCTCATGCTCATCGACATCACCCAGGAACTTGCTCAGCGATTCAATCTGAACACCACCGACGGCGTGATCGTCGAAAACGTGGAACCGGGCAGCAAGGCCGCCGAGGCGGGGGTCGTGCGCGGGGACATCATTCGGCAGATCAACCGCCAGCCCGTGACCTCGGTCGCGGATTTTCGCGAGAAACTGGGCGACATCGAGGAAGGGGGGCAGGTTTCCCTTCTCATTATCGGCGAGGCCGGGTTCAAGGTGGTGAAGATCACCAAGTAGCCGGACCGGGGCGGCCCTGTGGGCCGCCCTTTTCCCTGAATCCGTCCCGCTCACGGATTCATGCTTCCCTTTGCGATGGCGGATTGGGCGCCGGGCGGATCTCCGACCCGGACCGGCCCTGTCCGCCTTGTTTTCGGGCCGCCCCGGAGGGCGAGAGATCCTTTCGCCCAACGGGTGAAACGAAGATTTGTTCAAGAACACGCAAAAAGCCCGATTTATGGGGTTCTTGAAAGGTTTTTCAATATTTTCGTCACGGATTCAGGGGGGCGGTCATGCACGAATCCCGACGGTTTTCAGAGCGGAGGAACGCCCATCTGGTGGTGGAAACGCCGGCCAAGGTGAACCTGTACCTCAGGGTGGCGGGCCGCCGTCCGGATGGATACCATGACCTGGAAACCCTGATGTGCCCGGTGGGCATCCACGACAGGATCGTCATAAGGAAGGCGGAATCCGGAATCCGGGTGGAATGTGGTCATCCCGATGTGCCCGGTGGGCGGGACAACATCGCGCATCGCGCGGCGGAGTCCTTTTTCGGGCTTTCCGGTTTGA
Organism: Desulfatibacillaceae bacterium; assembly: GCA_046542385.1. GTDB lineage: Bacteria > Desulfobacterota > Desulfobacteria > Desulfobacterales > Desulfatibacillaceae > JBKHBM01. The sequence goes on from JBKHBM010000027.1 coordinate 29,661, forward strand.
ACGGCGGCGTGCACATCGACATCGAAAAGAACATTCCCGTGGGCGCGGGGATGGGTGGGGGAAGCAGCGACGCTGCGGGCGTGCTGTGCGGTTTGAACAGGCTCTTCGGCGACCCCTTGGAACGTGAAGTGTTGCATGGTGCCGGGTTGGCTCTGGGAGCGGACGTCCCCTTTTTCGTGGACTGCGTTCCGGCGTGGGCCACCGGGGTGGGGGACGTGCTTGAACCAGTGGCCGGATTGTACCCTCATCACCTTGTCGTGGTCTATCCCGGGGTCGTTGTGAACACCGGTTCCGTCTACAAAAAATTCAATTTGGCGTTGACAAGGTGTCAAAAAATACATAGGCTGCCCGAGTTTAATGGGGAGCCTTCATTGGTGGAGGAGTTGTTGTGCAATGATCTAGAAACAGTGACCCTGCATGACTTTCCTCCCATCGCACGGGCGAGGAAGGCCCTCGTTGACGCCGGAGCGCGAGGTGCTCTCATGTCGGGCAGCGGAAGCGCCGTTTTCGGTCTTTTCCGCAGCCGGCCGGAGGCCCGCGAGGCCATGGATCGGCTGGACGCCGACAGCGGGTGGCGGGCATACGCCGCGCCGCTGGTAGTGTAACCAGGGATTGCGGGCGCCTTTTCCTCTTTCCGGCATCCGGAAAAGAGCACAAGGGCTGTCGGCGCCGGGGCGTTGATGCGGCACCCCGTTGCGCGGCTGTACAGAATGGGGCGTCGGCAAGTGGTAAGCCAGCGGGTTTTGGTCCCGCCATTCGGGGGTTCGAATCCTCCCGCCCCAGCCACGCGGCATGGCCGTGTACCGTCGGGCCCTGCCGCGGCGCGACCGGGGCGGGTTCGCGACGAAACTCCATGCGGACCGCGCGCCCTTATCAGCCCGTTGAAAAACTCGGAATTGGCAGCCTGCTCAAAAACGATGAGATGCAAGGCGCGCGAATTTCGGGAAGGTTGACGTACAACCGGTGCGCCGCATTGAAGAGAAACGCGCCGCGCACCGCGCGGATCACGTTTTTCAACAGGCTGTTACATTTGTTTTCCACCGCCGATCGCAAAGCCGCGGGAAGGGGCGGGGCGACAAGGGAGTCCATGAATAACGACATCGCCATATTCGCTGGAAACGCCATTCCCAGGCTCGCGGAAAAGATATCCGATTACCTGCAGGTTCCCCTGGGGGAGGCCAAGGTCAAGACCTTTTCCGATGGCGAGAACCAGATTGAAATCCAGCAGAATGTGCGCGGCAAGGACGTCTTCATCCTCCAGTCCACATGCAGACCGGTCAACGACTCCCTGGTGGAGCTGCTTTTGATGATCGACGCGGTGAATCGTTCCTCGGCCCGACGGGTCACCGCGGTAGTGCCTTATTTCGGATACGCCCGGCAGGACAAGAAGGTGGCGCCCCGGGTCCCCATCAGCGCCAAGCTGGTGGCGGACTGCCTGGAAACCGCCGGGGCCAAGCGCATCATCACCATGGACCTCCATGCCGGCCAGATTCAGGGCTTCTTCCGCATACCGGTGGACAACCTGTTCGCCGCCCCCGTGCTTCTCAAGAAGATCCGTGATGACTTCGACCCCGGGGAGACCGTGATCGTCAGCCCCGACGCCGGTGGCGTGGAACGGGCCCGGGCATTCGCCAAGCGGCTGGACTGCAGCCTTGCCATCGTGGACAAGCGTCGCCTGGAACCCAACAAGGCCGAGGCCATGAATGTCATCGGCAATGTGGAGGGGCGCGTGGCCATCGTGGTGGACGACATGGTGGACACGGCGGGCACCCTTACACAGGCCGCGGGCGCCCTCATGGAACGCGGGGCCAGGGAGGTGCACGCCTATGCGGCGCATCCCGTCCTGTCCGGGCCGGCGATTGAACGGATCAACGATTCGGCCATCAACAAACTGGTCGTCACGGACACCATCCCGCTCACGGACGAAGCCGTGGCGGGCGGCAAGATAGAAGCGTTGTCAATAGCGCCATTGTTTGGCGAAGCCATAATACGGTCCCATACCGGGGATTCGGTGAGTTCGCTGTTCGTGTGACTCCCCCCGCGGGACACGATGAGGGCGCATACATTTCGCCGGCCATGCCGGTTTGATACAGGAGGTAGGACTTTTGAAAACCGCTGACCTTACAGCAGGAAGCAGAACCGAGACAGGCAAGGGGGCCGCCCATGCCCTCAGAAGGGAAGGGCGCATCCCCGCAGTTCTTTATGGACCGGGCGCCGAGACCATCATGCTCTCGGTGAGCAAACGTGATTTGGACAATGCCGTCCAGAAGGCGCGGGGCGAGCAGCTCATGCTCAACCTCAAGCTGGAGGAGGGCGCCAAGAGACTGGCGCTGCTCAAGGAAATCCAGAGTGATCCCGCAACCCGGAAGTTCCTGCACGCCGACTTCTACGAAATCTCCATGGACCGCGAGATCACCGTAACCGTCGGTGTGCGCATCGTGGGCAAGTCCCCCGGTGTGGAGGAGGGCGGCCTTCTGAACATCGTCCGGCGCGAGCTGGACGTGACGGCCCTTCCGGGCAAGATGCCCGAAGCCATCGAGGTGGACATCTCCGCGTTGAACGTCGGGGACGCGATTCATCTTGGCGACCTCACCACCGAGGAGGGCGTGGAGATCGTCGGCGAGCCCGAGTATACCGTTGTCACGGTGGTCTCGCCGATCAGCATCGAAGAGGGGCTCGAGGAGGAAGAGGTCGAAGGCGAGGAAGGCGAGGAGGCTGAAGGCGAAGAGGGCGGCGAGGGCGAAGAGTCCTCCGAATAGCCATCCGCCTTATTCGAAGCCACGTGTCCGAGCAATCGCGCATACGACTGGTGGTGGGGCTTGGCAATCCCGGACAACGGTACGCCCATACCCGCCACAACATAGGTTTCCGGGTCCTGGACCGGCTGGCCGACTCCTGGGGCATCCCCCTGGACAGGCGGCTTGACGGAGCCGGGTACGGAACAGGCAGCGTCCGGGGAAACCACCTGGTGCTGGCCAGGCCGCTTCTGTACATGAACCGCAGCGGCCCGCCCGTCCGCGCCCTGGCCGATGCTTACGAAATGAACAGGGAGGAGATCGTGGTGATCCACGACGACCTGGACCTCCCCCATGGAAAAATAAAATTCAAAAAGAAAGGAGGTCACGGAGGACACAACGGGCTACGATCGCTTATCGAGTCTTTGGGAGGCGGCGATTTCGCGCGTCTCCGGGTAGGTATCGGGCGGCCGCCCGAGGGCACGGACCCGGCTGATTACGTGCTTTCGGAGTATGAAGCCCGGGAACACGAGGCCCTCGGCGACCTGTTCGTGCTTGTCGAGGAGGCTGTCCTCACCCTGGTTACACAAGGGATCGAGGCGGCCATGAACCTATACAACAACAAATCGGTGTCTGTCTGACCGCACGATCAGGCGCGGGTAAGAGCCAAAAGCAGGTCCCCCCGCCGTGCGGCAGGCCAAAAAGAGGAGGAGAAGGAATGGAGTTCTGGGATACGATTCTCAATAATCTGACGCTGTACTGCACTCTGATCGGTGTTGCCGGCGTGGCCTTTGCGGCCCTCATGGCGGGTCTGGTAAAGAACGCGCCTGCCGGCGACGCGAAAATGAACGAGATCGCGGACGCGATCAAGGAAGGCGCCATCGCCTACCTGAACCGTCAGCTCAAGTCCATGGGCATCGTGGGCGTGGTCATCCTGATCGTGCTGTTCTTCACCCTCGGCGCCGTTCCGGCCGCGGGTTTCGCCGTCGGCGCCATCGCGTCCTACCTGGCGGGCTATATTGGAATGCGCGTGTCCGTTCTGGCGAACGTGCGCGTTGCCGAGGCCTCCAAGAAGGGCCTGAACGCCGGTCTGTCCCTGGCGTTCAAGGGCGGTTCCGTTACCGGCATGATGGTCGCGGGCCTGGCCCTGACGGCCGTCGCGGGTTTCTATCACTTCACCCATGACATCCAGGCCCTGGTGGCCCTGGGCTTTGGTGGAAGCCTCATCTCCATCTTCGCCCGTCTGGGTGGCGGCATCTTCACCAAGGGCGCGGACGTCGGCGCGGACCTGGTTGGCAAGGTCGAGGCCGGAATTCCGGAAGACGACCCGCGCAACCCGGCCGTCATCGCGGACAACGTGGGCGACAACGTCGGCGACTGCGCCGGCATGGCCGCCGACCTGTTCGAGACCTACGGCGTGACGGCTGTGGCCGCCATGTTGTTGGGCCATCTGCTGTATCCCGAATTCGAGCTGGCCACCACCTTCCCGCTGGTCCTCGGCGCCATCTCCATCGTTGCTTCCGCCATCGCGTGCTTCTTCGTGCGTCTCGGCACCGGCAGCGAGTACATCATGGGCGCCCTGTACAAGGGGATGTTCGGCGCCGCCATCCTGGGCGGCATCGGCTTCTATTTCGCCACCAAGAACCTCATGGTGGGCATGCCCGAGATTCCGGTCATGAACATCTTCTACGCATCCCTGGTGGGCCTGATTCTGACCGTGCTCATCGTCATCATCACCGAGTACTACACAGGCATTTACGCTCCGGTCAAAGGTGTTGCCCAGGCTTCGGTCACCGGCCATGCCACCAACATCATCGCCGGTCTCGCCGTGTCCATGCAGTCCACCGCCGCCCCGGTCATATGCATCTGCCTGGGCATCTATATGGCCCACTTCTTCGCAGGACTGTACGGCATCGCCATCGCGGCCATGTCCATGCTGTCCATGACGGGTATGGTCATCGCCATCGACGCCTATGGCCCGATCACCGACAACGCCGGCGGAATCGCCGAGATGGCCGACATGGACGAGAGCGTCCGCGCCATCACCGATCCCCTGGACGCCGTCGGCAACACCACCAAGGCCGTCACCAAGGGTTACGCCATCGGTTCCGCCGGTCTGGCCGCCCTGGTGCTGTTCGCTTCCTACGTGCTCGAGTTCGCCATTCAGGGCGGAGAGCAGGCCGCGCAGATCCGGTTCGACCTCAGTGACGTGAACGTCATCATCGGTCTGTTCATCGGCGGCCTGCTGCCCTTCCTGTTCGCCTCCATGGCCATGATGGCCGTCGGCCGCGCCGGCGGCGCCGTCGTCGAGGAAGTTCGCCGTCAGTTCCGCGAAATCCCCGGCATCATGGAAGGCGACGCCAAGCCCGACTACGCCGCCTGCGTGGACATCGTCACCACCTTCGCCCTGAAGGAGATGATGGTGCCCGCCCTGCTGCCCGTGCTGACGCCCATCGTCGTCGGCCTGTTGCTCGGCAAGGTGGCCCTCGGCGGTCTGCTCATCGGCTCCATCGTCACCGGTCTGTTCGTGGCCATCTCCATGACCACCGGCGGCGCCGCGTGGGATAACGCCAAGAAGTACATCGAGGACGGACATCTGGGCGGCAAGGGCTCCGACGCCCACAAGGCCGCGGTTACCGGCGACACCGTCGGCGATCCGTACAAGGACACCGCCGGCCCCGCCGTCAACCCGATGATCAAGATCCTCAACGTCGTGGCTCTGCTCATGGTGCCTTTCCTTCTGTAGGCACTGATGGGACCACGCGTACCAGACAGGTACGGTAGTTAAAGGGGGTCGGGATTCCCAGGAGTCCCGACCCCTTGTTATTTCAGTGGATTCCTGCAGCCCCGCCCGCGTGAAACCGCTCGATCCGCGCCGCTGTTGATTTGTCACCCGAATGATGGTATACAGATGCTTTGTGGGACGCTCCGAGACATCCGCATAATCTCCGGGACGACTCGCGGAGAGCGGTACAATATCGCCCGGATGGGCCGGGCGACGTATACAGCACTTATTCGTCTGACCTTCAAGGTGGATAAAATGACACTACAGGTATCGAATCAAAAAAGTTTCGCCGGTCAAAATCTGGATGACAGACTCTTCGCCCAGGGAGACCTCGCGGTATATCCAGCTCACGGCGTGGGCAGGATCGAGGCGGTGGAGAGCCGGCGGATCAACGGGGAGGAGCAGAAGTTCTACATCATGCGAATCCTCGAAAACGACATGAAGATAATGATTCCCACACAGAACGTGGATTCCGTCGGTTTGCGCGAGATCATCGACGAGGAACAGGTCAACCACGTATACGCGATATTGAACGACAAGGACATTCCCGCCGACAATCAGACCTGGAATCGCCGCTACCGCGACTATATGGAGAAAATAAAAACCGGGAGCCTTTTCGAGGTGGCCGGCGTCTTCCGTGACCTGTACATGCTCAAGGCTTCCAAGGATCTTTCCTTCGGGGAACGCAAGCTCCTGGATACCGCGCAGACTTTGCTTCTCAAGGAGTTGTCCATCGCCAAGAGCACTACGGAGGACGAAATCCTGAACGAGATCGAGTCCATCCTGGCGGAATAGCCGCGCAATGGACGGGGACAGGACGGTCGGTTTTCGGGTGGAGGGGAGGGAAGCCGGGATCCGGCTGGACGCGTTTCTTACCCGGGTCCACCCGGAAGTCTCCAGGAGCCGCTTTCACCGGCTCATCACCGAGGGTCGCGTTCTCGTCGACGGCACACCGAAAAAGCCCTCCTATGTCCTAAGCGGGGGCGAGAAGGTCCTTGTGGCCTTCCCGGCACCCGAGCCGATGAGCATCGCGGCGGAAGCCATCCCCCTGTCCGTTCTTTTCGAGGATTCCGGCATCATCGTCATCAACAAGCCTCCGGGGCTGGTCGTGCATCCAGCCCCGGGGCACTTCTCCGGCACCCTGGTCAACGCCCTGTTGCACCATGCGGACGATCTGTCCGGCATCGGCGGAGTGGAACGTCCCGGCATCGTGCACCGGCTGGACAAGGACACTTCCGGGGTGCTTGTCGTGGCCAAGAACGACACGGCCCATCAATCCCTGTGCGAACAGTTCGCCCAACGGCGCGTGAAAAAGACCTATCTGGCCCTGGTGGCCGGAGAGACGGTCGACGAATCCGGCGACATCGACATGCCCATCGGCAGACACCCCCTGCATCGCAAGAGAATGCAGGCGTCGCCGGATCAGGGCCGTCCGGCGCGCACCTTGTGGCGGGTGCGCGAACGGCTTGCCGGGGCGACCCTGCTGGAACTGGACCTTCTCACGGGGCGCACCCACCAGGCTCGCGTCCATTGCGCGTACCTGGGCAATCCCGTCGTGGGGGACCCCCTGTACGCCGGCAGAGGGGCGCCGCGCAGGCTTCCCGCCGCCGTCCCGTGGCCGGTGCGGCAGATGCTCCACGCATGGAAGATTGCCCTGCGACACCCGGGCACCGGCGAGGCCATGGAGTTTGCCGCGCCCATGCCGCCGGACATGGCGGAATTCGTGGAACGGCTCGGCCGCAAATAGTCTTTCGGGCAGAGGCGCGGAATATCCGCCTTGACTCGGACATGGCCCTGCCCTACGTTTTCCCTGGCTCGACCAACACGATCACACCCCAGGAAAAGGCGCCCGCGTGGACAGCGTTTTCGACAATCTCCGGGAATCCAACGAATTCCTGAACAACCTTCTGGACAACATCGACGCGGCAGTGCTCGTCGCCGACGAAAAGCTGCGCGTCCATCAGTTCAACCGCACCTTCGAGAACCTGTTCGAGTCCAGTCCCGTCGATGACGCCGCCCCTGCCGCTTTCGGCAACATGGCCGGCTGCCAATTCTGCGTGGAAGACAATACGAACTGCGGGCAGAGCTCCCATTGCAGGGATTGCGCCATCAGGCAGGCCCTGCTCCGAACCCTCCTGGAACGCGTGCCGGTGGAGCGGGAGTACTTGTCCCGGGTGTTCTATACGAACGGGGTGCCCACGGAAAAGCATTTGCAGTTTTCCACGCGTCCCATATCCCACCGCGGTCAAAGCATGATCATGGTCATCATCCACGACGTGACCGACCTCGAGAACAGCAAACGGCATCTGGTGGAAAAACAGGAGCTCCTGGACCAGGACCTCGTGGCCGCCGCCGCCATCCAGCGAAGCCTGCTGCCGGACAGGAGCCTCGACCACGACAGGGTGCGCATGGCCTGGGAATTCGAGCCCTCGGGTCGCATAGGCGGCGACATTTTCAACTTACACCACATGACGGAAGACTTCATTGCCGTGTACATGGCCGACGTGTGCGGCCACGGGGTGTCCGCAGCCATGATTTCCGTGGCCGTGTCCCAGTTCCTGCAGACGCTTCGCGCCCGGTTCGTCCATGCCCCGGAAAATTTCCGCCCCTCCGTAGTGCTGGACCGGCTGGAACGGGCCTTTCCCTTCGAAAAGTTCGACAGCTTCCACACCATGGTGTACGCCGCCCTGGACCTTAAAGACGGCCTGCTCCGGTACGGAGTCGCCGGACACCCCCCGCCGCTTCTGGTGCGCGCGGACGGTGGGCTGGACGTACTCGATGTCCGCGGACCCGTGGTGGGTGCCGGACAGGGGGAGCACGTCCAGGGGGAGGAAAGGCTCGCTCCCGGGGACCGGCTCGTGCTGTACACGGACGGCGTCACGGACGCCATGTCGCCCGAAGGGGCGATGTTCGGCATGGAGGGCCTGGAGACGGAGCTTCTGCGGACCAGGAACCTCGACAACGACGCCATGCTCGCGGCGGTGCACGAAGCCGTGCGAAAATACGTGGGCAAGGGCAGCCGGGACGACGACATCAGCCTGTTGTCCCTGGAATACCTGGGCGGGTAACCGGCGCCGTCAGAGGGCCGTGCCCGCACCGACATGAACCGCTTCCGGCAATCGGGGAGGAACCATGGCAGGAAAAGAGGACCGGGACGTCGTCAAGGAGTACTCCACGAAGGAGACCGTGCAAAAACTGAGAAGGCTCGCCGACTGCCTGGAGCAGGGAAAGCCCTTCCGCATCCAGGTGGCGGGCGAGCGGATCAACATCCCGGCGCACGCCGTATTCAATGTCGAGCACGAACGCGAGGGCGACACCGAGGAGGTCGAGTTCCAGTTCACCTGGAAACGGTAGTGCCGGGCCTCCCCGCGCATTTTGAAAGGAAATGATGTCCGAGCAAGCCAATGCGCGCCCCCTGGTCGGGGTGGCGGTAATCGTGCGCCGCAACGGCCGGGTACTCATGGGCAAGCGAACCAACTCCCACGGCGAAGGCCGCTGGGCCTTTCCCGGCGGCCATCTCGAATGGGGGGAGGACCTGTTCGACTGCGCCCGGCGCGAGGTGCGGGAGGAGACCGGGCTGGCCCTGTCCGGTGCACGCCTCGGCCCCTACACCAACGACGTGTTCCGGGACGAGGGCAAGCATTACGTCACCCTGTTCGTGGTGGCGGACGCACTGCCTGGAGAACCCCGGCTGCTGGAGCCGGACAAGTGCCTGGCCTGGGACTGGTTCGCCTGGGACGCACTGCCCGAGCCGTTGTTCCTGTCCACGCAAAACCTGCTCGGCCTGGGATACGACCCGTTTTCGGAGGATTGGGCCTGACTCCGCCCCACATGCGGCGTAGGCCGTGCCCGTACCGCGACCCCACCGGCAATATGGAGCCAATCACCCATTGTCCGCCGGTTGTTTTCGGCATATGTTCGTCCACGGAAACCCTGCCTTTCCAATGCAGCCCTGCCCCCGGATCAGGAGAACCTCATGGCACGCAAGAGCGACGTCATTCTGGACACGGGCGACAACCTGCCCACGCACGCCGTAACCCTTCTGGATGGAAACATGGGCTCGCTGCCCGACCTCGTCGGCCCCGAATACGGCATCATCATCCTGTACCGGGGCAAGTGGTGACCATTCTGCCGTCAGCAGTTGGCTGACTTCCAGGAAAACCTGGACGCGCTTGCCGGGGAGAACGTCAAGGTGGTGGCCGCTTCCGTGGAATCGCGGGTGGACGCCGTGGAATTCACGGAGGACATCGGCGTTACATATCCGGTGGCATTTGACCTGGACGCCGAGGAGCTCAGCCGCAAGTGGGGAGTCTACTACAACGGGGAAAAGAAGTTCCTCCACGCGGCCGGGTTCCTGATGCGGCCGGAGGGCGACCTCGAAATGGCGGTGTACAGCTCCGGCGCCATAGGCAGGCTCAAGGCGAAAAACTGCCTGAACCTGATCAGACATTACAAGCAGCAGCGGGCCGGGTAGGTTCCGTCGCGCAACCGGGAGCCCCGCCGGTGCGCCGCCGCGCGCCGGGGCTCCCGTGAATCGTCAGAATTCACCCTCTTTCGCGGCCACGGGCTCCATCACCAGGGCCCTGCCGTCGCCCAGCCTCCCCGGTATCACCGTCCTGGTGATCCTTAGAGGTTCGTACCCGTCCGCTTTCAGCACAAGGTCATATGTGCCCTCGGGCAGGTCGAACAGGCAGAAGGTCGTATGCTGCACAAAGTCCCTGTATTCCACATAGCGCCGGAAAAAATCCCGCGCCGGCGTGGCTTCCACCGTGCGACGCACGCCGTTACCGGTCACGGTGACACGCGACAGGGCAAGGTCCCGCCCTGTTTTCCCGTCAGCCGACACCTGGCCCAGCAGAACTCCCTCGGGTGTGAGGGTGAACTCCACCGCTGGCGCGTTCCCCGATTCGGCAATGGTTCCGGCGCAGGTCGGTTCGCTCCGGAATCCCAGAGGCGCCGGGCACACCATGTATGCTCCGGGAACCACGGGTCCCACCATATGGTGCTTTTCGGTTTTGCCGAGATACACCATGGTCTCCCGCTCCGGGTCGTCCTCGGGCAGAAGCAGCAGGGGCGTCCCCAACTCTCCCCGTCTGCCCGGCCCGGTCTGCCCGGGCCCCTTGCGCCACAGGGCCCACTTGTCCGCGAAGGTTGGGCCCGGCCGCGCGGATTTCCGTCTGTGGAGGCGCACCATGATATTGGCTGCCACGGTCTTCCCGGATTCGTTCAACTGCCCGGTCACCACGTCAAGCACCTCGGAATACTCCGCGAACACCTGGGGATTGCCCAGGATGCTCTCATGGTCCTCGTTGTAGCCGAAGGTGCGTACCGCGGCTTCCTGTGCCCTGGCGTCCAGCTGGCTTTCCAGGGTCACCGCCCCGTCGTTGGCCGGCCGGAGGGGACTGGTCTCGCCCCGGAACCCGAAAAACAGGTAATGGGCCACGTGATCCGGCAGGAGACGCATGTACAATGTTTCCAGAAACTCGCTGCCCGGTCGCACGTCCTTCCAGCAGGGGATCACGAAGGGGGACCTTTCCACGGCCGATTCCGCGAGGGGTTCGCCGCCCCATGGCGTGGACAGGGTCACGAACAGCCGGATGAATGGAGGCGCCCCGGGTTGGCCGGTGATGAACGAACGCGCCACCAGGCCGCCCATGCTGTGGGCGGTGACGTACAGCCTGGACAGGTTGTAGCGGGCATGGATGTCCATGATCTTCTTGCCCAGGAGGTTGGCCATGGGCTTTATGCTGGAACCTGACGGATAGTAGTAGAACCAGGCCTGGTAGCGCCGCCTGTCCAGGTTCTCCATGAAGTACCGGAAATCCTGAGGCGAACCAGCCGCGCCGTGTACGAACAGCACGGGAATCCGGTCCGGGTCGTAGGGTTCCAGGAAGTGGATGTTGCCGCCCACCGCGCTGTAGAACGCAAAGGGGTCCCAGTACCCCTTCCTGCCGAAGTCCGCGGAAAACCACGGATCGTCCAGGTCCGCCGGCGCGCCCGCCACTATGCTGGGCTTTTTGGGCTTGAGCCCGGTGGAAACCTCGGGATCCACCACGAAGGGCCGCATGTCCGTGGCCTCACCGGTTATGGAAAGGTCCAGGCCCAGCACGAACCCCTCGTCAGGCAGCACGAGCGGCTCCCCGCCCTGGAAGTGTACGCCCCGTTCCCCCTCGTTGTAGGAGGTGTCTCCATTCTCGTCCTCGAACGCGAACAGCCGGTACTCGCCGCCGGGCGCCATCATCTCGTACGGCCCGGGCCTGTGCAGCCGGACGTACTGGACGGGTCGGATGTGCTCCCCGGCGTGGACGTACAGGACGGCGATGATGTCCGCGGCCCCGGAGTCCGGGCACGTGACCTCGCCCGCCAGAATCGCCGCCTGCCGGGACGCGGCAACGCTCTTGTTGATCCGTATGACCCCGCAGGCTCCTGTCAGGGCGGGCAGGAGCATCAGCAGGGCGAATCCTGCCATCAGTCTGTGCATGAAAAACCTCCGTGGGCCGAGGGCGGGGACGTGGGAACATGGTCGGACCTTCATTTTGTGACAGAGGTTATCCCAGGAGGGTAAACCTGGGCAAGGTGAAATCTTCGCAAGTGGTCCGGATGGTTTTTTGGGAATTGAAGTGGGATTGCCCTTGACGAGAATATTTAACAATGTTAAATGAACGTTGTTCAACAAATGGGGGACAGCATGCCGAAACCGCAAAGATCACGCAGCGAAATCGCCGCCGTTCGCGACAATATCCTGGAAACCGCCTGCGACATTCTCTTCCGCGACGGGTTCGAGCGCCTGTCCATGCGCAGGCTGGCCAGGGAACTGGGCATGACCGCCGCGAACATCTACAATTACTTCAGGAACAAGGACGAACTGTACCTGGCCATCCAGAAGCACGGCTTCGAGATGCTGGAGGCGCGCCTCTCCCTGGCGGCGGAGGGGGAACGGACGCCGGAAACGCGCCTGCGGTCCGTGGCCAGGGAGTATCTCGCCTTCGGCATGGACCAGGCCCACTACTACGAGATAATGCTCAACCGCCACGGCCCCAAGTACGCCGATTACGCACCCACGGACATGGAACCCGTGGCCCGGGCGGAAAAGGACGCGGCCATGGAGGCTTTGGGCGTCGTGCTGGCGGTGGCCGTGGACGCGGCGGACACGGCCGGCCTGTCCGCGGACCGGGCGAAACGTCTTTTGTACCACCTGTGGTTCACCCTGCACGGCTTCATCACCCTGTACAACACGCGCACCATCCAGGAAGTCGAGGATGACCCCGGAGCCCTGGCACATGCGGTGATCGAGGACTTCCTTCAGCGCGTGGAGGCCGAATTGTTCGCCAATTGACCCTGATTCAGACGGTACGGGGGGGGACTCTTCCGCCCCCCTGCCAAGGAGGCTCCATGAGTACCAACTCTTTGTCCGCGCTGCTTGCCGCCCTCTATCCGGGCAGCCCCATGAACCTGTTGTCCCGGGACCCCGGGATCGCCATGGATACCCGCGTTGACGCCGTGCTGCGGCTGTTCGCCGCGCAGTTTTCCCTGCGGCCGGGCTTGCGGCGCCGGCTTCGCGTGAAGGGCGGGTGGCTGGATTTCTCCGTGGGGTTTACCACGGATTCGGACAGCGTCGCACGGACCCTGGTGTTCGAGGCGGGGCGGGCAAGGGTCCGTCCGGGCGTGGACAACGCCCGGGTGACCCTTTGCTTCGTGGACGAGGCGGCCCTGGCCTCCATGCTGGGAGCCACGCCGTACGACACGTGGCGGATGATGCTGGAAAACCGCTTGTGCATACGCGGGGACACCGGGTGGCTCCAGGTGTTCAACCACCTGGTGTCCCGGGCCCTGGGCCGCCTGCAGAACAGGGTGTTCGCAAAGGAACGCAGACAGGACGCGGACGCGGCCAAAGCCATTGCCGGCGCATGCTACGGCCCGGGTGCCGAGGCCATGGACGTGCGCCGCGCCGAAAGACTGTCCGCGCCGTCCGTGGATCCCGGAGTCCGTTTCCTGGAGGACCCCTGGCTGGCAGGGTACGGGTTGGAGGATTTTCCCAGGCTGTCCAGGTTTTTGTCCGATCATTTCGACGTGACGCCCGAGGTATGCGCCGAGCGGCCCGCCCTGCTCACGGAGTTTTATCGGGAACACGGTTTCTTCGAAAAGCCGGACGGCAGGCCGTGGAATCCGGTGCTGCGCCAGGCGGAGGCATTCGCCCATCTCATGGTCAACAAAAAGCCCCTGGTGGCCGAGGGCGACCTCCTGGGAGGCTCCACCACCGCGAAACTGCCTTGCGGCGTGGTGCTGTATCCCGACGCCCAGGGCGGGTTGCTGTGGGGGGAACTGGACACGGTGGACAGGCGGCTTCTGAACCCGTACCGGATTTCGGAACAGACCAAAAAGGTGCTGCACGAGGACGTGTTTCCCTATTTCGCGGACAAAAATTTCTGGAAATGGGTACACGACCGTTACAGCGACCCGCTGTGTCAGCGGATCAACGACCGGTCCGTGGCTTACTTCGTGTGGAAGATGGTGGGCATCTCCCACACCATCCCGGATTACGGGGCGCTCCTGGACAAGGGACTTTCCGGGATCCACGCGGACATCGCGGCCCGGCTGGTCCGGGAGGACCTGGACCGGGAGCAGCGCGACACCCTGGTGGCCATGCAGATCACCCTGCACGGGGTCATCGCCTATGCGAAGAACCTGTCCAGGGAGGCGGCCCGGCTGGCCCGGCGGGAGAAGGACCCGGAGCGCGCGGCCGAGCTGGTGAAGATTTCCCGGATTTACGCCAGGGTGCCGGAGCAGGCGCCGGAAACGCTGCACGAGGCCCTGTGCTCCCTGTGGGTGGTGTTCGTGGCCCTGCACATGGAAAACACGAACACCGCCATCTCCTGGGGCAGGCTGGACAGGCTCCTGCAACCCTTTTTCGAGCGCGACATGGAGGCCCTGGACACCCAACAGGCGCGCAAGGCTTATGAGAAGCGGGCGCTGGAGCTTGTGGGCTGTCTGATGATGCGCTGCACCGACCATCTGCCCCTGGTGCCGGACGCCGGCAATTACCTGTTCGGCGGCAGTTCCTCGGACCAGGCCATCACCCTGGGCGGCGTCGACGAACAGGGCCGGGACGCGGTGTGCGACATGACCTACGTGTTCCTCAAGGCCACGGAGATGCTGTGCATCCGTGATCCCAACGTGAACGCCCGGTTCAGTCCGGGCGTGAACGGCGACGCCTACCTTGCGAGGTTGTGCGACGTGAATTTCCGCACGGCGGCCACGCCCTCCATGCACAACGACGCGGCCGTCGAGGCGGCCCTGGCTCCGCACGGCTATCCCATCGAGCATATACGGGACTGGAGCGCGACGGGATGCGTGGAGCCCACATTGTCCGGCAGGCACATGGGCCACACCGGTTCCGTGTTGATGAATATGGTCGCGGCGCTGGAAATGGCGCTGTATAACGGCAGGCATCCTCTGATGCGGTGGGACGTGGGGCCGAAAACCGGCGATCCCGCGGCAGGGGATTTTCCGGGGTTCGAGGATTTCTTCGCGGCGTGGCGCGCCCAGCAGGAATTTTTGATTGAACAGGCCGTCGAGTACAACCGGATGCTGGCCGAGGCCCATGTACAACTTAGGCCCACGCCATTTCTGAGCAGCCTGGTGCGGGGTTGCGTGGACAAGGCCCTGGACGCGACCCGGGGCGGGGCCATGTACAACACCTCCGGCACCTCGAACATCGGCCTGGCGGACGTGGCGGATTCCCTGGCAGCGGTGAAAAGGCTGGTGTACGAGGAAAAAGTCGTGACCTTCGCGGAGTTGCGGCAGACGCTGGAGGACGATTTCGCCTCGCGTCCAGACCTTGCCGCCTTGCTGCGCCGCCGGGGGCCAAGGTTCGGTTCCGGCGATCCCCAGGCCGTGGCCATGGCCAACCGGGTGGCGAAGGCCGTACACGACGCCTGGGCCGCGCACACGAACCACCGGGGCGGCCGGTATACCACCGGTTTCTGGTCCATGTCCCAGCACGTGGCGTACGGAAACCTCTCCGGCGCCCTGCCCTCGGGCCGTCCGGCGGGCAAGGCGTTCACCCCGGGTCTCACTCCCAGTCCCGAGGCGTCCCCGAACTTTTTGGACAACATGCTGGACGTGGCCAGTCTGGCCCCGGAAAACATGGACAACAACATTGCCTTCAACGTCAAGCTGGTCCCGGCGGCCACGGACGGGGTTGCCAAAACCGTGGAAACCATGGCAGCCTACGTGCGGGCGTATTTCCAGCAGGGGGGGATGCAGATGCAGTTCAACGTTGTGAACTCGGAGACGTTGAAGAAGGCCATGCTCCACCCGGAGAACTACAGGAATCTGCTGGTCCGCATATCCGGCTACAACGCCTACTTCGTCACCCTCAACCGGGAGATGCAGCTCGAGCTGATAGAACGCGCCCAATACGGTCTGTGACCGGGGAAGGGAAGCACCCCCGCCTCGCCGAACCGTCTCTTGCGTGCTGGCGACCGCCCTTGTTTTCCGCCCGGCCCGTAACAGCCCGTTGAAAAACTCGAGATTTGCAGCCTGTTCAAAAACGATGAGATGCAAGGCGCGCGAATTTCGAGGAATAAGGCGTACTTATGGTACGCTGCACTGACGAGAAATGAAGTGCAACGCC
>JBKHBM010000130.1:0-12305 GCA_046542385.1 Desulfatibacillaceae bacterium
ACTTCAGTACAGCCGGCAGGTCTCTTCCTTGCCTCCGCACCACCTGAGACCGCTCACGGATTCAGGTGGACATTTTGACGGCGCGGCCGGCACGCGGAACCCGGTGCCGACGCCCGATCGGTTAGCGGCCCGGGCAAACGCCGTCTTCCGTCAGGCCGGTCCGAACCCCGGCTCGACGCGGCGCGCGCCGCGTCAGGAGGTGGGATGCGAAAACAGGAAGTCGATTACATTCTTACGAGAATGCTGGATGCTTACGAGAACGTGTCCGACCTGAACATCACGGCGGGCAAGCCCTTTCAGGTGGAGACGTCCGGCCAGCTTCATTCGGTGGACCTTCGGCCCCAGTTCAGGGAGCTGACTCCGTATCAGACGGAGATATTCGCCCTGAACCTTATCAACGGTGACCGCAGGCTCACGGAAATCCTTCTCAAGGAAGGCTCCTGCGACCTTTCCTACGAGCTGCCGGGCAAGGCCCGTTTCCGTGTGAACATTTTTTCCCAGCGCGGCCATTATTCGGTGGTTCTCAGAAAGCTGGAAACCAAGATTCCCACCGTGGAGGAACTGGGGCTGCCCGAGGCCTTTCACAAGATGTCCACGGAAAAGAACGGGATCATCCTGGTGACGGGGGCCACGGGCAGCGGCAAGTCCACCTCCCTGGCGGCCGTCCTCAACGAGATCAACGAAGCCCAGTCGGTACACGTGGTCACCCTGGAGGACCCCGTCGAGTTCCAGCATCCCCACAAGAAGGCGACATTCAACCAGCGGGAAATGGGCATGGATTTCGACTCCTTTGCCCACGGGCTGCGCGCCGCGCTCAGGCAGGCGCCCAAAGTCATCCTGGTCGGCGAGATGCGGGACCGGGAAACCGTGGAAATCGGCTTGTCCGCCGCGGAAACCGGCCACCTCGTGATGAGCACCATCCACACCGTGGACGCCGGCCAGACCATCAACCGCATCCTGGGCATGTTCGGGCAGGAGGAGGAGAACCAGGTCCGGATCAGGCTCGCCGACACACTCAGGTGGGTGGTCTGCCAGCGCCTGTTGCCCAAGGAGGGCGGGGGCCGCGTGGCCGCGTTCGAGATCATGGGCTCCAACGTACGGACCAAGGACGCCATCCTGCACGGAGAGGGCGAGGGCAAGACCTTTTACGACATGATCGAGCAGGGCAACGCCTTCGGGTGGATGACGTTCGACCAGCACATCATCAAACTGTACTCCAAAGGACTGATTTCGGAATCCACCGCCATGGCCTACTCCTCCCACAAGGCCATCGTAGGCCGCGGCATAGACCAGGTCAAGAGCGCGCGGGGAGAGGCCACGTCCGACATAGACGAACTCATGATCGACACCACCTACGGCAAGGGCCAGTGACGCCGCGGCAAGGCCGTTGCACGCCGGAATCCAACGACACACCGGATCCCGGTCGATGGGAGACTGATTGATGCAAGCCACGTGCGAAAAATGTGAAGCTAGCTTCAACATACCCGAACAAAAAATTCCCAAGGGCAAGGTGTTTACCGCTGCCTGTCCCAAGTGCAGGGAAAAGACCATCCGGATCGACTCCACGGGCGACGCGCCCTTTCAGGTGAAAACCGACTCCGGGGCCAGGGCCGCTCCGGCCGCGCCTCCGCCGGACGAGGAGCCGGACCGTCCCATGGGAAAAAAGGCCCGGGCCGCTGCCGCCAACGGAGCCGGTCCCGACCCGGCCCTTCTGCTTCGCCAGGAGGGGGCCCGCACAGCGATCATCTGCGAGCAGGACCTGTCGGCCCGCGCGAGGATCAAAAGCTCCCTGGAGGCCCTCGATTATCACGTGTCCGTCTCCCAGTCCGCCCGCGAGGCCCTGAAGCAGATGCGGTTTCACGTGTTCGACCTGATCGTGTTGAACGAGTCCTTTGACACGCCGGACCCGAAGAACAACCAGGTCCTCAAATTCGTGGGCCGCATGGTCATGTCCACCCGCAGAAATGTCTTTGTGGCCCTGCTTTCCGATCACGACCGCACCGGCGACAACATGATCGCCTTCAACAAAAGCGTGAACATCGTCATCAACACCTCGGAGGTGGACGATATCGAGTTGCTTTTGCGAAACGCGGTGGCGGACACCGAACATTTCTATCGCGTGTACAAGGGAATCAAGGAGAAGCTGGGCGCGGTGTAGGCGGTGCCGCGGAGGCTCGGGAATCATGGAAGGATCGGACGAAAACGGGGCTGGCGGGTACACCTGCATGGATTACAGGGCCGAGATGATCCTGGCGGGCCTGGAAAAGAGGCTGGCCGGGGAGGAACTGGACGACAGGACCCGGGCCGTGCTTGAAGGGGAAGTTCGCCGGCTTGAACGGGAAATGGGCCTGGATTGACCCGGGCCCTGAATCCGTCCCGGCGAAACCAAATTTCATGGCGACACGTTCAACGCGACCGTGTCACGGGGCTTTGCATGGCCTGAGACTGCTCACGGATTCAGGCGGGGATTGCGCGAAATGTTCATTACGGATTCAGGATGAATGAGAATCATAGAGGTAGCTGACAATCTGTATCTCGTACCCCTGGACCAGGCGCTGGAAGGTTTCCGGGATTTCATTTCCGCATGGGTGTACACCGGCGGACCCAGGGTCGTGGTGGACACCGGTCCGTCGGCCACACAGGAACATCTGGCCAGGGCCCTGGACAGCCTTGGCGTGCTCGGGCTGGACGCCATTCTGCTGACCCACGTCCACATCGACCATTCCGGCGGCGCGGGGGAGCTTTCGGCCAGGTATCCGGAAGCGCCGGTGGTGTGCCACCAGAAGGGACTGCGTCATCTGGCCGATCCCGCGAAACTGTGGGAGGGAAGCCTCAAGACCCTGGGGGACACGGCCCTCGCCTACGGACCCATATCCCCGGTGCCCGGCGCCCGGCTGGTGGACGCACAGGAGTACGAAGCCGACGGCGTCCGGCCCATACCCACTCCCGGGCACGCCCCCCATCACACGAGCTACCTGGTGGACGGCATCCTGTTCGCGGGAGAGGCCTGCGGAGTGCATTTCAACCTTCCGGACGGGGACAGATGGATGCGGCCGGCGACGCCGCCACGATTCGTGCCGGAGGTCAGTCTGGCCAGCCTGGACGCCCTGCGACTGGTGCCGCACGACCTGTTGTGCTTCGGGCATTTCGGGGCCACGGAAAACACGCCGGAGGTCATGGACGCACACCGGGCCCAACTGCTGCGTTGGCTTGGTATCGTGGAGCAGGAAATGGAACGCCGGCATGGCGAGGACCTGATTGAGCCGGTGCTGCAACGGTTTCTGGCCGAGGATCCCGAGTTGCACGCATGGGACAGGTTGCCGGCCGACGTGCGGAAGCGGGAATACGGCTTCATGAAAAACAGCGTCCGGGGCATGGCGGGCTATCTTGAAAGCCGCGCCGGGCAGGGCGACTGATCAGGAAGGCAAATCCCCGGCCGGAGCCGGCCGGGGCCGAGGAAGGCGGCGTGAAATGGCAAACGAAGTGTCCCTGGAACAGCTGGATCAGCCAACCGGAAAACTGATCGAGGAGCTCAGCGGCCAGGGGTCCAGGCCGGCCTACAGCCACTCCACCCATGACCACGTTCGGCAGCTGGCCTACGGTGCCTATCTCAAGGCGGACCAAAAGGGCACGGGAAAGCCGGACGAGCCCGGCCAGGCCGAAAACATCGTCAGGTTCTTCACCACCCTGCGCGGAATCCGGCGAAAGCAGGGGTTCTTCTCCGACCAGCTGGGGTTTCCGCAAAAGGACCTCGTGCGGCTGGCCCTTCTGCACCGCAGGCTGGACGAACACGGCGTGACCGTGGGCGGACGCGTGTACTCGGCCATCGAACACGTGGAGCAGGTGAGCCGGCGGCGGGCCGATTACATGGAAAATCGACCGCGAACGGCGCCCAGCGGCCTGGACCTGTGGCCCAGAATCCAGGAGAACAAAAAGCGCATCCAGGCCAAAATGCGCATGTCCGACCAGGACTGGAACTCGTATTCCGGGCAGATGACCAACGCGGTGGATTCGCTGATCACGCTCTCCCAGATCGTGGACCTGCCTGAAAAGGCCCTCATAGACCTCATGCGGGCCACCAAGACCTTTCGCATGCGGATCACTCCCTACTTCGCCAGCCTGATAATGGCGGATACCCCTAACGATCCCGTCATGCTGCAATGCGTGCCCACGGGGGAGATGCTGGACGCGCCCGGCAAGTCCAAACCCCCGATTTGCCGCGCCCACTCACCGGCTCGGCTGGTGGACCAGATTTATCCCTCCACCGTGGCGATCAAGTGCACCAACACGTGCCCGGTATACTGCACCCACTGCGTGCGGCGGGAGTTCATCGGGGACAGGGACGTGACCTACCCGGTGCAGGCCTACAGCGATGCCATAGAGTACGTCCGGGGTAACAAACAGATCACCGACGTGCTTCTCACGGGGGGCGATCCGCTGATGCTGCCGGACAAGTTGATTGCGTGGCTGCTCACCCAGCTGGACAGGATACCCCACGTCAGGACGAAACGTATCGGCACAAGGGTGCCCGTGGCCCTGCCCCACAGGGTGAGCCAGCAGCTGCTGGACATTTTGGGAAAGAGCAACGACGCAAAGCCGGTGCGCATCTTCACCCACATCAATTCGGCCCGGGAAATTACGCCGTTGTCCAGGCAGGTGCTCAAGAAGCTGTCCACGAACGTGGCCGGGGTGTTGAACCAGGCCGTGCTGCTCAGGGGGGTGAACGACTCGCGGGACAGGATGTGGAGTTTGTGCGAACATCTTCTTGGCGCCTATGTAAAGCCGCACTACCTCATGCAGTGCAGTGAACGGCACCCCCAGTTCGCGCACCTTCGCGTGCCCGTGTCCGTGGGACGCGGTCTGGTGGAGAGCATGTACGGCAACCTGCCCGGCGACGCCATACCCCGGTACGTTGCGTTGTCCACGGGGAAGGTGCCCCTGGCGTCCAGCCACGTGATCCAGTCGGGCGGCAACAAGGTGGTGCTGTGCCGGCCCTGGGACGGACAGGAGGTCGTGTACCAGGACGCGGACACCGGAGCGTACAAGGACCCGAAGTTCGGTTTCGCCCGTTACGAAGAATAGTCCGGGCGGCGGGCGACTATTCCGAGCCGGGATGCTCCTTGAATTCGCCCGCGCTGTAGCGTCTGACCAGGTCCAGGTAAACGTCCACGGCCACCTGGTTGAACCCGGTTTCCTCCTCGGTGAGCTTGCGCTGGAGCCGGGCGGGAACCCCGGCGATGAGGGACCTTTCCGGAAATTTGCGATTGTGCGCCACCAGGGCGTTTGCGCCGACCACGCTGTAGGATCCGATTTGAGCGCCGGTCAGCACGGTGGCGTTCATGCCCACCATGGCGTGGTCGCAGATTCGCGCGCCCCGGACCACGGCTCCATGGCCTATGGTGCAGTTGTCCCCGATCTCGATGCCGATATCGAGGTCGCTGTGCAGCACCACGTTGTCCTGGATGTTGGTGTTTTTCCCGATGACGATCGGGCCTTCGTCACCCCGGACAACCGCGTTGTACCATACGCTGGATCCCTCTTTGATGACCACGTCCCCCGAGATCCTGGCCCCTGTCGCGATGTACACGGATTCGTGGATCCTGGGCGTCCTGCTTTCGCTCGCCATGGCGTTTCCCCTTTTCCGGTTCGGTGTTGGTGGTGGATGATGCCTCCATTCTGGTGGAAAAATCGTTTTGGCGCAAGTCCTGATCGTTTCGCAAACAGTGGGTTCCTTCTTGCAAAGAGGACTGCGCCGGGTTAGGTTTGGTGAAAGGGTGCAGTCATCCATGCCGCGTTGCCGGAAGCGGATGGCAGCGCTCGGCGAACGCGCAACGCCGCCTTTCCGCGGACCGCAACAGGAAGGTACTTCATGAAACTGCTGGATATAGCCCCGAGGGACGTGTGGGCGAATTTTGAAAAGGAGATGCACGAGCGGTTCTCCATGAGTTGTTCGGTGAACGATACCGAGGGGATGCGCGTTACCGAGTACGAGAACTGGGGAAACGAACTCTGTCCCACGTTGAAGGAACACAAGGAAGCCCTGGCCACCATCTGCGCGGCAGGGAGCCAGAACTTCACGCAGATGGCGAAACTCACGGGCAACCCCGTCGTGGGAATGTGCGACGCGGGCCTGCTCAAGATCAGCGTGCCGATATTCCTGGACGGCGAGTTTCTGGGAACGGCGGGCGGCTGCGGGGCGCTGTCCGAAGGCGAGGAGATGGAGACCTTTTTGGTGGAGAAGACCACCGGCATGTCCGGGGACGAAATCCGAAGGCTGGCCCGGGGCATGCCTACGGTCACGGAGGAGGAGGCCTGGGAGCTTGCGGACTTCTGCAGGCGACGTCTTTCCGAGATCGTCAGCGGAATCACCAGCGGAATCGAGTGATCCATGGACAACGCGGGAACTGCGGGGAGGCCGACGGGCGCGGGGCTGGCGGGGTCCGCCGTGAAAATGGGGGCGAACGCGGTGTTCGTCCTCGCGCCGGAAAGCATTCCGGTACAGGAGGGCGTTCGCGACATGTGCCGCGCTCCCGGCTGTCCGGCCGTGGGCAAAAGCGCCAATTGTCCGCCGCACGTAGAGAGCGTGGGAAGGTTTCGGGCCCGCCTTTCGGACTACACGGAGTGTGTCGTGTTCAGGCTGGACGTGCCTCCGGCCGAGCTTTTCGGGGCGGCCTGCGCCGACTGGTTCATCCGGCTGCACGGGATGGCCGCGGCACTGGAAAGGGAGGCCGGCGGGCTTGGTCACACAAAGGCCAGGGGCCTCGCTGGCGGCTCCTGCCATACGTTTTTTTGCGCGCCCCGGGACTGCGCCGCGCTGGCGCCCGGAGGGGGTTGCCGGTACCCTGAAACCACGCGGCCTCCCATGGAGGGGATGGGGGTGAACGTGTTCGAACTGGCGGCGCTGGGGGGGTGGGAGATGCACAGGATCACCCGGGACACGGACCCGGGCGTTGTGCCCTCGGCCATGCTGGTTGGCCTGGTTCTGGCCGGTTAGCAGCCCGTTGAAAAACTCGAAATTGGCAGCCTGTTCAAAAACGATGAGATGCAAGGCGCGCGAATTTCGAGGAATAATGCGTACTTATGGTACGCCGCACTGACGAGAAATGAAGCGCAACGCCGCAGATCGCGTTTTTCAACAGGCTGTTAGGGCCATGGCCGGGGAACGGGGTGTCCTGGACCTTCCTGAAGCCTCCCCGGCTGTCCGGGAGTTCACATGTGCCGCCGTGCTCATTCTCGCGGTCCTTTTGGCCGTGTATGCCAACGGTTTTTCCGCCACCTGGCATCTGGACGACTTCCACAACATAACGAAAAATCCCGCGATCGCCCCGGGACAGGGGTTCACGGATACGCTGTCCCGCGCTATCCGGGGTGCGCCCGGAGCCCCCGGGGGATTTCACCGGCCCCTTTCCTACGTTTCCTTTTCCCTGAACCGCTGGCTGCACGGCGACGCGGTTTTCGGCTTCCACGTGGTGAACTTTCTGATCCATTTCGCCACCGCGCTTCTGGTGTACCTTCTGGTGCGGGAGTCCATGCTGGCTCCGGGCCGGTCCGGGCGACACGGCCGTCACGCGGGGACCGTGGCGCTCGCGGCGGCCGCGCTGTGGGCCGTCCACCCCCTCCTGGAAGACAGGCCGGACGACGCGGCCCGGCTGGCCCGGGCAGCCCTCGCCAATGCCCGGGGCCGCCGGTGGGCCTGTTACGTTCACGCCGAGGTCGAAACCGCGCGGGGCGATGCGGAGGCCGCCGTGAAATGGTACGAAAGGCATCTGGAGCGCAGGCCCTTCGACGCGGCGGCAAGGCTCGGTCTGCTGGAAGCGCAGTGGGGGGCCGGCCGTCGGGGCGAGGCGACAAAAAACGCCCTTGAAATCTGCGCCCTCGCCAGGATGCACGACGGCGGTGTCGAAAAGATGGACCGTCTGGTCCAGGCCACCTCGCCGCTGTGGGACGAAGCCCGGGTGAATCGCGTCATGGGTCTTTTGGGAAGGACCCTCGGGCTGTACGGCGCGCAACTGGAGGCCAAAAAAGACAAAACGCCCGGAACGGCACATTAACCGCCCCGGGCGCGTGCCACGTCACATGGCTGTCCTTATCAACCGGATTGAGGCTTATCGATGGTAAAACTGTAGGGTACTCCCTCATAGTTTATAGTCACATTGATCGAATCCTCTGGAGACTCATCCCAGGCCGTCACGTCGAAATCCGAGCCGATGTTGGTGCCCACATCCGCCTCGTCATAGTCGGGATTGGTGTTGCCGGCAAGAAGCTGCTGGGCGAAGTACTGGTTCACCCGGACCTTGAGCTCGGCCAGCGCGCCCTCCACGGCCCGTTGCCTGGCCGTGGCCTGCATGTCGAAATACTTGGGGACCGCGACCGCGGCCAGGATGCCGATGATGACCAGCACCGCGATGATTTCCACAAGCGTGAAACCCTTCTGATTCTTCAATTTCCTGGTAAGCATGTTTCTCCCCTTTTGGTTTATGGATTGATTGCAGGCTGCATATTCCCGCGGCCTTCGATTCAGTGTCTCCCGGCCTCCGGCATCCCTCTACGGGGAAAGGCCCGGTTCCCGGGCAGCGGACAAGCGTTCCGTTTTCAGTATACTACAGGCCCGGTCCCGGATTCCACAGGAAATCCGGTTGGCCGGCGAACAGGTCTACTTCACCACCTTGGCCAGGTCCCACATGGGCAGGAATATGGCCAGGGCGAAAAATCCCACCACGGCGGCCAGCCCGATGGTCAACACAGGGGTGATCGCCTCGGACATTCGGCCCACGGCAAACTCCACCTCCTCGTCGTAATGGGTGGAAACGTCCCGGAGCATGTCATCCAGGTTGCCGGATTCCTCGCCAATGGAAATCATGTTCACGGTCATGGGAGTGAAATACCGTGCCTGGCGCAGTGGCGCCGAAATGCCCCGGCCCTCCTCCAGGCTCGTCCTCAACGAATCGAACTCTCTCGCGATGGCCGCGTTGCCGATGGTGCCGGACAGTATCCGCATGGACTCCAGCACGGTTACGCCGCTGGACTGCAGGATCGCGAAGATGCTGGCGAAGCGCGACATGGCGGCTTTCTGGAACAGGGGTCCCAGAAAGGGGACCTTCATGAGAAACCTGTCCCGGAGGTAGGCGCCCTGTTCGGTGCGGAACCACATGACCACGGCCACCACGGCCAGTATCAGGGCGCCGCCGGCCAGGTACCAGTAATCGGACAGAAAGCGGTACAACTGGAAACAGATCACGGTGGGCAGGGGCAGGTCAATGCCGGCGCTTTCGAAAATCCGCACGAACTTGGGCACCACGAAGGTCAGCAGCACGAAAAAGGCGATCACCAGGGCGAACACGACGATGGCCGGATAGGTCAGGGCGCCCTTGATGTCGGACTTCACCTTGGCCTCGTGGCTGGTGATGTAGATGAGCCGGTCCAGTACGTCGGGCAGGGCCCCGCTGCGCTCTCCCGCACGGATCATGCTCAGGTACAGGGGCGGAAACACCCTGGGGTGCTTTCCCATGGCCTCGTGCAGGCCCTCGCCCTCCCGGATGTCCGAGGTCATTTTCGCCACGACCTGGCGGAGTTTGGGGTTTTCGGTCTGTTCCTCGAGCACCCGCAGCAGTTCCAGGATGGACAGGCCCGCGCGCAGCATGGTGGCGAACTGTTTGGTGAACAGGATGAGGTCCCGTGTCCTGACGCCGCCGAAGTGCAGGCCCGGGCCCTTGCCTTTTTCGCCGCGCGCGGGTTTCACCCTGGTGGGGATGTAACCCCTGGAGCCCAGCATTTCCATGGCCTGTTCGCGGGTCTCGGCGTCCATGGTGCCGGTGATGTTGGTGCCGGCCTGGGTGATGGCGTTGTAGGAAAACTTGGGCATGATTCCTCGATTCACACTTATGTCATGACGCCGCGGGCCGCTTCCTCGAGCGTCGTGCGCCCCGCGGCCACCTTTTTCAGGGCGTCCTGCTTGAGGGTACGGATCTTCTTTGCAGCCACCAGGGCACGGGTTACCTCCTGGGATGACATGCGACGCACGATCATGTCCTGCACCTGCTCGTCGTTGGCCATCACCTCGAACACACCGGTCCGGCCGCGGTATCCCGTCTGCATGCACACCGGGCAGCCCCGACCCCTCTTGAAGTCCACGCCGCGCACCCGTTGCGGATTGATGCCCCACCCGGCCAGAGACTGCGGCGTGGGCCGGTAGCTTTCGATGCAGTCCTTGCAAATGGTGCGAACAAGGCGCTGGGCAAAGGACACCAGCAGCACCGTTGAAATCAGGAACGGCTCGACGCCCATGTCGATGAACCGGGTGACGGCTCCGGCCGCGTCGTTGGTGTGCAGGGTGGAGAGCACCCGGTGTCCGGTAAGGGCGGCCTGGACGGCGATGCTCGCGGTTTCCGCGTCCCGGATTTCTCCCACCATGATGACGTCCGGATCCTGACGCAGGATGGAACGCAGACCGCTGGCAAAGGTCATGCCCGCCTTGCGGTTCAGCTGCACCTGCTTGACCTTCTCCAGGCGGTACTCCACCGGATCCTCCACCGTGATGATGTTGATGTCCGGCGTGTTCAACTCCTGCAGGATCGCGTACAGGCTCGTACTCTTGCCGCTGCCGGTCGGTCCGGTGGACAGGATCATGCCGTAGGGCTTGACCATCATCTGCTCGATCTTGTGCCTGTCGTCGGGCAGCATGCCCAGTTCGTGCAGCGAGTAGATGCCGCTGGACATGTCCAGCAGCCTGAGCACCATGTTCTCGCCGTGGATCGTGGGTATGGTCGACGCGCGCACGTTGATCTCGCGATTTTCCATTCGCAGGGTGAACCTGCCGTCCTGGGGGATGCGCGTGGTGGCGATGTCCATGTTGGACAGGATCTTGATGCGGGACACCACGGGCATGAGCAACGCCTTGGGAGGCGAAGGCACCTCGTGCAGCCTGCCGTCGATACGAAACCTCACGTGGGCGTACTTTTTTTCGGGACCGATGTGGACGTCGCTGGCTCCTTCCCGTACGGCCTGGGACAGGATGGAGTTGACCAGTTTGACCACCGGGGCCTCCTCGACCAGCCCCGCCATCGAGCCGACCTCGAGGTCCCCCAGGCTGGCGGCCTCCTCGGGCACGGCTTCGGCCTCGGCCGTGGCCTCCACGGTTTCCACGTCACCGGCAAGGGACGAGGAGAAGCCGTACATGCTGCTGGTGAGCTGGATCAGTTCCCGCTCCGTGCAGATGACGACCTCGACCTCCATGTTGGTGTGGACTTCGACGGTGTCCAGGCTCTCTATGTCCAGGGGGTCGGTCATGCCGACGGTGAGCAGGTGGGGCTTTTTTCTGAGGGGCACCAGTCCCAGGCGCTGGGCCATGTCCGCCGGGATCAGGCGCGCAAGGGACGTGTCGATCGGATACCTGTCCGGCCTGTACCTGTCTATCTTGAGCTGCTCGGCCACCACGTCGATCATGGCGGTTTCCTGGACGAATCCCCGCTGCACCAGAAAGCGGCCCAGTTTCATCCCGGCGCGCTTGTGGTCCACCAGGGCCTGGCCGAGTTGCTCCTCGGAGAGCAGTCCGCTTTCCACCAACAACTCGCCGAGTCGTTTTCGTGTTCTCACGCCAACCTCGTTTCGCCAAATCGCTTCGTGCGGGCCATTACTCCCAGTACACGTCCACCACCACGCGGAAAGGGTCTTCCAGCAGGTTGTACTCCACCCTTGTCAGCCGTTCGGATGTACCGATGCGGGCGAGAAGGGTGTCCTGCTGGGTGCCCAGGGCCAGCCATCCGGGAAAGCTCCTGTAGTACCGGTACGGGCTCAGGCTGGTTGCCGCGTCCCTGAACCGGAACGTGGCTACGTCCCCGAACAGTTCAGGTTGCTCCATTTCGATTTTTTCGGAAAAGGTCATCACCACCCGGCCGTGGTCGTCCTCCAGACCGCCGAAAATGTCCACGAGACGCGTGGAGCCGGAACCCAGCGTGGGTTCACGGCGTGGAGCCGGAGCCGCGGCCGGATCTCCGGGCGGATCCGGGGCCACGCCCGGCGGCCCGGATGCCCCGGGCCCGGCGCTAGCAGGAGCCGCCTCAGGTTCATCAGCCGCCGGGGCCTGGGTCCGGGCCTCGCTTTTCGCGTATTCGCGGGGCGTGTTTGCGGCCACCGCCTCCCCGGACAGTCCCCGGCCGGGGGCCTCCAGCCGTGGCGCCGGGGCCGGGGTGTCGGATCCCTCCGGGGCGGCCGGGTTTTCTTTCGCCGTCCGCACCGGCGCCCGGGCTCCCTGTTCGGCGGCGGGTCCTGCCGGGACTACGCCGAGCTGATGTGCGAACTGGTCCGGC